>NZ_JALHAT010000021.1:0-70605 GCF_022818885.1 Novosphingobium mangrovi
GGGTCGCCCCAGGACCTGCTGCAACGTCTGCTGGCCACGGCCAGCGAGGGCCTCGTGCGGGTCTTCATCCATTGCGATGCCACGGTCACCGGCACGAACATTGCCACATGGATGGATCGCCACCGGGTGAGGTCGGCCGCGAACTACGTCAACTGGCCCGGGCGCAGCGCGCGGCAGGTGCGCGAGGAGGCCCAGCTGCACGAGGCCTGGCTGGCGGTTCGCCTGAGCCATCCGGACACGTCTCCCGAAGAGCTCTGGCCGCTTTTGCGCGCGGCGGCCCAGGATCTGCCCCTCTCCCCCCCGGTGCGCCCTGCCCTGGCCGAACGCCTGGGCAACCTCCTCCACCTCCTCTCCTTTCCCGTCCTGGCCCTGCTGAGCCTGCCCGTGCTGCTCCTTGCTCTTCCGGTACTGATCGTGATGCTGCGGCGGCGCGAGACGCGTGACCGGGTGATCGCACCGCGCCCCTCGCGCGCGCGCAATGCAATGCTTTCCTCGCTCGAAGACCACGATGTCACCAACCCCTACAGCGCCATCGGCAGCCTCAAGCCCGGGCGCTTTCGCCGCTGTCTGGCCATTGTCATCCTGTGGATCATCGACTGGGGGGCGCGCCATATCTATCGCAGCGGACGCCTCGCGCGGGTGAACACCATCCATTTTGCCAGCTGGACCTTCCTCGACGACAAGCGCCGCGTGTTCTTCGCCAGCAATTACGACGGCAGCCGCGAGGCCTACAACGACGACTTCATCAACAAGGTCGCCTTCGGGCTCAACCTCTCGTTCTCCAATGGCCTGGGCTACCCCCGCACCGACTGGCTCGTACGCGGCGGCGCCCGGCACGAACGCGACTTCAAGTGGTACCTCTTCCACCACCAGATCCCGACGCAGGTCTGGTACAATCCCTTTCGCGGCCTCACGACCTACGACATGGCGCGCAACGCACGGCTGCGCGCGACCTACGAGCGGCGTCCGACAGGCGCAGACCTGGCCCGCTTCGTGGCCGAGATCTGACGCGATGGCGGTGGACAGGGACGATGTGCAGGCGCTGGTGCGGTCCGGGTTCGGATCGCTCGGCAGCGCGCGCTACATCCTCGTGCGGATCGTGGATAGCGCACGCGCGAAGGCCTGGCTGCGCGGGCTCGTGCCGACACGGGCCAGCGAGGTCGGAGAGGGCCGCACGCTCGACACCGTCCTGCAGGTCGCCTTCACCCGTGCAGGCCTGCGCGCGCTGGGCTTCACCGCCGCCGAACTGGAGAGCATGGCCCCGGAATTCCTCGACGGGATGGCCAGCGATGCACGCCGCTCACACCGGCTTGGCGATGTCGGCGAAAGTGCGCCCGCACATTGGGAATGGGGTACAGGCGCGCGCGAGCCCCATGTGCTTCTCCTCCTGCTGGCCGGGCCGAACCGGATCGCCGACTGGGCAAGCCACGTCGAGCGCGACGCGCTGGCCAACGGTTTCTTCCTCGTGACCACCTTGGCCAGCAATCCCGCGCCCGAGGATACAGGCCCAGCGCGCGAGCCTTTTGGCTTTGCCGATGGCCTCTCGCAACCGGAGATCGACTGGGACGCCAAGCTCCGGCCCAGCGCCCGCGCCGATCGCGCATACCGCTCCCATATCGCGGCGGGCGAAGTGCTGCTGGGGCATCGCAACGAATATGGCGCGATCGCGGGCGATGCGACAGGGCCGCTGGTCCAGCGCAATGGCAGCTACCTTGTCTATCGCCAGCTCGCGCAGGACGTCACCGGCTTCTGGGGCTGGCTGCGCGCGGCCGCAGGGCCCGACGGGGCGCGGGAGCTGGCCGAACGGATGGTCGGGCGCTCTATCGATGGCGCGCCTCTCCCCGGACTGGCGCATGGGACCGGGCCGGAAGACTTCGACTTCCAGGGCGATCCGGAAGGGTTCCAGTGTCCGCTGGGCGCCCACATACGCCGCGCCAATCCCCGCGTGGGGGACGATCCGCTGGGCCCGCGCGGTATTCTGGGCAACCTGCTTTCGACCGCAGGGCTGCTGGGGACCGCGGCGGGCGATGCGGTCGCGAGCGCACGCTTCCACCGCCTGCTGCGCCGGGGCCGTCCCTATGGCAGGGCAATGACACCCGAGCAGGCCATGCGCACCGGTGCGCCCAAGACAGAGGCCGGGCTGCACTTCCTGTGCCTCAACGCCAGCCTCGCGCGGCAATTCGAATTCGTGCAAGGAGCCTGGCTCATCAGCCCGACCTTTGGTGGCCTCTCGCAGGAAGGTGACCCGCTGATCGGCGATCGCAGCCCGTTTCCCGATGACCGGCGCACCGACCTGTTTCGCTATCACGATGCCCAAGGCATGCCCCGCATCGCGCAGGGTATGGACCGCTTCGTGACCGTGCGCGGCGGGGCCTACTTCTTCCTGCCGGGCATCGAAGGACTGGCCTCGATTACCGCGCGATGAGCCGTCCTAGATCAGGCCGTAACGAATGCCCTTTGCGACCGCTTCGGCCAAGGTCAGTGCATCCAGCTTGCGCTTGAGATTGGCCGCATGCAGATCGACGGTCGGCACGGAGATACCGAGGCGATGGGCGATTTCCTGGCGCTGCAGACCTTCGGCCAGCCAGCTCAGCACGTCCTGCTCGCGTGGGGTCAACTTTCGGGAAAAGCCGTCTATCTGCGCCTCCAGCACCGGCGCGACCCGGTCGAGCAGGGCAAAGGCAGCCAGTTCCAGCTCCGGCATGAGCGCCGTGATGTGGCCACCTGACCCCCGTTCACCGGCAAAGACGAAGCCGAAGAAGCGCCCCCGATGGGGCGGACCCGCTCCCGAGGTATCGCCGATCAGCGCCATGCCCTCGACGATGCCGTGGCGCGCGCACTCCTGCTGCACCGGCACCGAAGCGGGATTGAAGGCCGCGACCTCGTCGAGGACGGGAAGGCCGATGGAAAAGCGGGCCACCGGCGCGCGCGCGGTAAGCTGCGCGGACTTGCGCATGACGTAATCCTCACCGGCGAGTTCCTCGGTGAACTCCTCCTGGAAAGGTAGAGGCAGGCGGGACCCACTGAAGCTCCCCGCATAGGCCCCGCCGTCCCCGCTCCTCCGGAAGCCGCCGAAGTTGCAATGCGCAACCCCCACCGCATCGAGGTAGCGGTAGAACGCTCCGATGACCGCGTCCCGGCCTGCGATATCCTGCACGCCCACCTTGCCGCGGCGGGGCAGCATGGAGGTCAGGAACGCGGCGAGATGGGGCGACATGGTCGGCACCTGTCAGGCCGGGACCGGCTGATCGTCCACGACCTTGCGGATCCAGCGGCGGAACCGCAGGATGTTGGGCGAGGTCCAGCGGTCATCGCGCGAGAGCAGCGCGTAACTGCCGAAGCTGACCGGCTGGAAGGGGCTCTGCGCCGGCGTGACCCGCACCAGCCGTCCGGTCGCCAGTTCATCGTGCAGCAGCATGGTGTTGACGAGCGCAACGCCCTTGCCCCGACAGGCCGCATCGATGGTAAGGTGCGCGTGCCACAGGCGCGGACCGCTCAAACGCTCAGGCGGCGTGATCCCCTGGGCGAGCAGCCAGTGATGCCACTCCGCCCCGTCCTCCTCGTGAAGGAGCGGCAGGTCCAGGAAATCCCCGGCCTCCCGGATCGGGGCGACGCTGGCCAGAAACGCGGGGCTGGCTACGGGGAAGACCTCGGGGCGGGCGATGTCGAGGCGGCGCACCTCGCGCGGGATCCTCTCCTCCTCCCAGGACCGCACGTAGCGCACGTCGCAGTCCACGTCCTTGCTGCGGAAATCCGGCCCCTCGTCTGCGGGACGGAAATCGACGTCGAGGTCGGGGTTCTCTTCCAGGAAGTCACCCAGGCGTTCGGCCAGCCAGAGCGAGGCAAAGCCCGGGATGCACCAGACGCGCAACGTGTTGTCGGTGCCTTCGCCCAGCAGCGATCCGGTCGAGCGGGCGATGATCGAGAGCGCCTTGGCGACCTCGCCGTGGTAGACTTCGCCCTGGTCGGTCAGGCGCCGGTCGTTGCCGTAGCGCAGCACCAGCGGCGCGCCGACCCAGCCCTCGAGCGAGCGGATATGGCGGCTCACCACGGCATGGTCGATCATCAGCTCGCGGGCGGCCCGGCGAATACCGCCCAGGCGTCCGACGGCTTCGAAGGCGCGCAAGGCGGCCAGCGGCGGGTACAGGCTCGTATCGGTCACGACTACCTCTCTCAAATTCTTGTGCGCCCCGCGTGTCGGCCGAAGACCGCAGGCAGGTATCAAGCCTTTCAAGAAGGCATCCTCTCCCCGGACAAGGGGCCGCATTTCGGAAATTCGCAAGCTGAACTGGTGGCCCCTGCGCACCGCATCATGCATTCAAGGCAACTTGCTGACAAGAATTCTATGCGTCTCAATACATTCGAACTTATTTATTCTCGAAACGTGTGCACTATTGCGCAATCGCGGTGCAGGACGCGCGGGGGAAACGGGGAATGGCGATGGACGAAAGCGAACACGAACGGCTGGGCATGAACCGGCCGATTGCCCGGCGCAGCTTCATCGGAGGCGTGGCCGCGAGCGGTGCAGGGCTTGGCGCGCTGTCGCCGCTGGCGCGGGCCAGCGAACCCCTTGCCGCAGGAATTGCACGTCCTGCACCTGTCCCCGATGCTTCCACCTATCCGCCCGTGCGCAGCGGCCTTCGCGGCCAGTATCCCGGCTCCTTCGAGAGCGCCCATGCCGTGCGCGACGGGGACCTCGGCGCAGACGTCGCCGCGCGCGATACCGGCGAGCACTACGATCTCGTCGTCGTGGGCGCAGGTATATCGGGCCTGTCCTCGGCCTGGTTCTACCGCAAGGCGCTGGGCCGGGACATGCGCATCCTCGTCCTCGACAACCACGACGATTTCGGTGGTCATGCCAAGCGCAACGAGTTCCACCACGAGGGCCGCACGATCCTCGCCTTTGGCGGGACAATGAGCATAGAGAGCCCGTTTCCCTACAGCTACACCGCCAAGGCGCTGCTGGCCGAACTAGGGATCGAGCCCAGGACCTGGGAGCACTATCGCCGCGAGGACACCTACAAGGGCCTGTCGGGCGGCGTCTTCTTCGACAAGGAGAGCTTCGGGCGTGACGCGGTTGCGCCGGGATACGGCGCGCTTGCCTGGGCAGACTTCTTCGCGCGCGCGCCGATCCGCGAAGACATCCGCGCCGAGCTGACCCGGCTCTACACCGCGAAGACGGATTACCTCCCCCACCTCGATCCCATCGCCAAGGCCGAGGCGCTCAAGCGTATCAGCCTCCAGGACTTCCTGCTCGGGCCCGCGGCCATGAAGCGCGAGGCGCTGCCCTTCTTTGCCGGGATGGGCTTTCGCAACAACAAGCGCGTGGACACCTGCCCCGCCTACGAGGTCGCGCACCTGCCGATCTTCGATGGCATGGAGATCGCCGGCCAGATCCGCATGCACTGCGACGAGTTCCACTTTCCCGACGGCAACGCCTCGATCGCGCGCCTGCTCGTCAACCGGCTCGTGCCCGGCGTCCTTCCCGGGGTCCACGACCAGGAGAGCATCGTCACCGCGCGCGCGGATTACAGCCAGCTCGACCGCCCCGGAGCCCCCACGCGCATACGCCTCGGCAGCACGGCGGTCCATGTCGCGCACATCGGCACGGTCACCGCCGCGACCGAGAAGGCCGTGCGCGTGGTCTACATGAAGGACGGCCAAGCCGCCTCGGTCACGGCCGCAAACGTGGTGCTGGCCTGCTTCAACAACATCATCCCCCATCTCGTGCCCGAGCTACCGGACGCGCAGAAGGCGGCGCTGGGCGAAGCCTCGAAGGTGCCGATGCAGTACACCAACGTGCTGGTGCGCAACTGGGAGCCCTGGCGCAAGCTGGGCGTGCGCAGCCTGATGGTGCCGAACGGCTATCACACGCGGGTCGGGCTCGACTATCCGATGGCCATCGGCGGCTATGCCAGCGCCACCCGGCCCGACCAGCCTGCCATCGTGACGATGATCCGCAATCCCAACCAGCCCGGCCTGCCGCGCAAGGAACAGCACCGCGCCGGGCGTCACGACATGCTTGCCACGCCGTTTGAGACCAGCGAGCTGGAAGTGCGCCGCCAGTTGCAGCGCATGCTGGGCCCCGCCGGGTTCGACGCCGCGCAGGATATCCTGGCGATCACGGTCAACCGCTGGCCCCACGGCTATGCCTATACCTACGACACCCTGAGCGATCCCGACGTGCCCGAGGCCGAACGCCCGCACGTCGTGGGGCGCCGTCCCTTCGGGCGCATCGCGATCGCCAACGCCGATGCAGGCGCGGCGGCCTACACCAATGTCGCGATCGACCAGGCCGAGCGCGCCATTGGCGAGGTTCTGGTGAGCCGCGGGCTGACCTGAGCCTTTCGCGCGGCCTCAGCGGCGGTAGAGCACCTTGCCATCGACCAGCGTCAGATCGACCTTGGTGGCAAGAATCTCCTCCTCGGGCACGGTGAGCAGGTTGCGATCGAGCACGACGAGATCGGCGAACTTGCCCGGCGTGATCGTGCCGCGGTTGTCTTCGTCGAAGCTGAGGTAGGCCGCCTCGCGGGTGTACATCGCCAGCGCGGCCATGCGTGAGACGTCTTCTTCCTCGCGGGCATAGGCCGTGCCGCTTTCGGCCTTGCGCGTGACCGCGACGTAGACGCCGTAGAGCGGCCCGATGGGCAGGTTGTCCGAGCCCAGCACCATCTTCACACCGTGGCGCAAGGGGCTGCCCAGCGGGTTGATGTGGGTGAGCGCGCGGCCCTCCAGAGTCTGCTGGTAGCGCCCTTCAAGGTTGTAGAGGAAGTTGGGCTGGGCCGCGCCCCAGATGCCGTGGGCGGCCATCGTCTCAAGGGTCGCCTCGGGCGGCAGCATGGTGAGGTGCGAGGAAAACCAGCGGTGGTCCTCCAGCGGCTTTTCATCGAGAGCCGCGGCATAGACATCTATCAGCCGCTCGATGGCGGCATCGCCGATGGCGTGAATGCCCATCTGCCAGCCCAGGTCCCGCGAGGTGCGCACCATTTCCTCAAGGGCGTCGGGCTCGATCGCGAGACGTCCGCGAAAGCCCTCCATCCCCTTGTAGTCCGCGAGAGTCCAGGCGGTCGGGCCGGTGAACCCGCCATCGACCCCCGGCGCTTCGCCGATGGGGCCGATCTTGAGACGGTCATCGCCATGCCCGGTGCGCCAGGGAAAGCGCTTGAGACGCTCGGCGCCGGGATAGACGATGTACATGGTCGTTCGCGGCAATTCGGTCCCGTGCGCAGCGTAGATCTCCCGGAACTGGCGCCAGGTGTGGACTGCGCCGCGCTTCTCCGGCGCCAGCCCACCCTTGTCCACCGGCTCGTCGTCGATGGTCGAGAGCGCTTCCATGAGGCTGGTGATGCCCAGCGGCAGGAGCGCCATCAATTCCGCGGTCCAGCTCGGCTTCATCTCCTCGGACGTTGCGGGCGGGACGTGCGAAAGGAAAAGGTCGGTACGCTCGCGCACGAGCCCATTGGGCACGCCATCGGCGCCGCGCTCGATCAGGCCGTGCTCGGGATCCGGCGTCTGCGCATCGATCCCAGCCTTGGCCAGGGCCAGGCTGTTGCCCACGATGGAATGATGCCCCGCGCGCGTCAGGGCCACCGGATTGTCGGGCGCAGCCGCGTCGAGATCGGCGCGCAGCGGATTGCGCCCCTCGGCCATCTGCGCCTCGTCCCAGCCATAGCCGGTGATCCATTCGCCGGGCCCCAGCTCGCGCGCCTTGGCCCGCACCATCTCCTGAAGCTGCGCAATCGAGCGCGCCTTGCCCGCCGCAATCGCGCGCGGCGCCTGACCGATGATGTGGATGTGGGTGTCGATGAAGCCGGGCATCAGCGTCCGTCCGGCAAGGTCAATCGTCTCGGGCGCGGTATAGGCCTCCGACAGTTCCGCGCCTCCAACTGCCACGATGCGCCCATCGCGCACCGCCACCGCGCTCGCAAAAGGATGGTCGGGGTCCATTGTCACGACCTCGCCGTTGGTCAGGAGGAGATCGGCCGCCTCCTGCGCCAGCGCCTGAGAGCTGGCGCAGGCAAGGAGCGCGGCGGCGAACAGGCGCAGAGGTGACAGGGCGCGGGCCATCGGGGTCCTTTCCATCAGAATGCCGCGTTCACGCGCACATACCAGAAGCCACCGTTGTACCCGAACGGAGAGCTGTCGATATAGCGGTTGCCGCTGACCGTCGCCTGGGTGGGCTGGTACCAGTTGGAATTGGGCTGGCCGAGCGAGCGGATGTCACGGTCGGGGTAGTTGTCGAAGATGTTCTCCGCCCCCAGCGCCAGCGTGAAGTTGTCGGTCATGCGGTAGCGCACTTCGAGGTCCGCGGTCACTTCGGACCCGACGTCGAGTGGCCCGCCGTTCTCGGGCAGGGCCCAGCTGGTGAAGCCATCGTAGAAATAGCCGCGCGCGGTGACCGACAGGCGCCCCAGCGTCCAGGTCTCGGTCATCGTCGCCTGCCATTTGGGAAGGCTGTCCTCGATGTTGCCCGCGCGCATATCGTCGACCACGGTGGGATCGCTCGATAGCACCTTGGTTGCATTGTAGTTGACCGCCAGCGTCGTTGC
This sequence comes from Novosphingobium mangrovi, assembly GCF_022818885.1. NCBI lineage: Bacteria > Pseudomonadati > Pseudomonadota > Alphaproteobacteria > Sphingomonadales > Sphingomonadaceae > Novosphingobium > Novosphingobium mangrovi. The sequence goes on from NZ_JALHAT010000021.1 coordinate 8,550, forward strand.
GAACTGGCCAATGCCGGTGTCCGCGCGGTGGCTTGCGGTAAAGTCGACACCCTGCGTGCGGGTCTTGAAGCCATTGGCGAAGTAGCGCACGAGGCCCACGGTCGCCCAGTTGGCAAGGCCCGCCTCGCGCAGGACCGCGCGCTGGGCATCGCTTTCGATCGGGATGTAGCTGGCAATCCCCATGCGGTCACGGATGGTGATGTTGTAATAGTCGACCGTGAGGTTGAAGCCCCCGCCCGGCGTGAACACGAAACCGGCCGAGAGGTTGGTCGATTTCTCGGGCACCAGCGGCGTTGCGCCAAAGGCCTGCGCGGCGGCGTTGTCGGCGGGTAGCGTCAGCAGCTCGACCGGGTTGGGCCCGAAAAAGGCCGTGATCCCGGCCGTGGTGAAAAGCTGGCCCGGCGTCGGCGCGCGAAAGCCGGTGCTTGCCGTACCGCGCACCGCCAATGCGGGCGAGACGGCATAGCGGGCCGAGACCTTGCCGTTGGTGGTGCTGCCAAAGTCGGAAAAATGCTCGTAGCGCCCGGCAAAACCCAGGGTCAGGTTCTCGACGATATCGCCCTCGATGTCGATGTACCCGGCGTAGGAACGGCGCGAGCGGTCGACCGCGAAGTTGGGCGAGTAGCCCGGGAAGCCGCTGACGCCCGGCCCCTGCGTGGCAAAGGCCCCGGTGTCGAGCTCCTGCACGGTATAGGGCCCGGCCTGGTAGGAGGGCAGGTCGCCAATGCCGATCTGGTAGGCCTCGATGCGGTGCTCGGCGCCGACCGCAATGGTCACCGGCGAGGCCAGGCCGATCTCCCAGGGGTAGGCGAGGTCGGCGTTGAAGTTCGTCTCGCGCTGTTCGAGCGAACCGGAATAGAAGCTGGTCGGACTGTCCGGGCCCATCGAGGCGTTGAGCGATTCATCGACAGTGTATTCCACCCGGCTCTGGCCGTAGCTTGCACTGACATCCCAGCTGAGGCCGCTGTCGAATTCGCCGCGATAGCCCCCCGCCAGCGAAAGGTCGGTCACCTTGCCCTGGAACTGCGGGTTGAAGCCATCGGGATAGAGCGAGGCGAAGTTGAAGGTGCGCCCGTTCGAATCCCAGGTGCCGTCGGGCAGCTGGTCCAGGTAGATGTCGTTGAAGACGCTGGAACGCGGGTAGATCGCGGTGCCGGTGCCGTCCTGGCCCGGCCCTTGCGCGTCATAGGGCTGGCGCCAGTTGAACTCGAAGGCCTGCTTGCTCCAGCCGTAATTGCCGAACATGTAGATCTCGGACGCGTCCGAAAGCGCGATCGCGCTGTTCACGAAGAGGCGATAGGAGCGCAGGTCCGGGTTGCCGATGCGCTGGATCGGGTCGGTCACCTCGACATCGGGCAGCGAAAGCGAGGTAGCCAGCGCGCCGATGCGCTGCCCGCCGCGACTGGTCGGCGCGGAATCGAGGAACTCGCCCGAGACGTTGATGAAGCCTGTCGGCCCGAGCGGCAGACCCAGATTCGCGGCGAGCTGGTAGTCCTCGCCGTCGCCCTCGTAGAACTGGCCGTAGCGCGAGCGCACTTCCAGCCCCTCGGCGGCATCGCGCAAGGTGTAGTTGATGACGCCTGCGATGGCGTCCGAACCGTACTGCGCCGAGGCGCCGTCGCGCAGCACCTCCAGCTGCTTGACCGCGATGCTGGGAATCTGGGCGACGTCGGGCCCTTGCGCCCCGCTGGCGAGCGCCCCGCCGTTGAGCTGGACCATGGCCGAGCGATGGCGACGCTTGCCGTTGACGAGAACCAGGATCTGGTCCGGCGGAAGGCCGCGCAGGGTCGGCGGTCGCACGAAGCCCGACCCGTCCGAAAGAATGCCCACGAAGCGCCCCACGTTGTAGGAAGGCACCAGCGAACGCAGGATATTGTTCATGTCGCCCGAGGCCTGGGTGTCGAAATCCTCGGCCGTGAAGACGTCGATGGGCGCGCTCGATTCCAGCGCCGAACGGTCGGCACGGCGCGTGCCGGTGACGATGATCGCGCCCGCGTTTCCGGCCGTTTCGGTCTGGGCCCCTTGCGCGAAGGCCGGTGTGGACAGAACCATCGTCGCGGCCATGGCGGCGTGGCTCGTTGCGAATGCAAAGCGCATGCGTCTTCCCCCTGTTCGTGGTCGTGCGCCGCACCGGGCGCCGCGTTTCCGCTGGGCCGCCTTGCGGCTCTTGCGTGACTTTCGCAGGCCCCTGACGCAACGGAAGGAGCCAAGTCTGACACCGCCGGTGCATGCAGGGCACCACTCCTGAATCATGTAAAAAAAGGCCGCCAATCCCGAAGGATGGCGGCCGTCTCGAGGTTGCCGTAGGGTACGACGTGATCGGGTGGGATAGAGCGCTCAGGTGCGCCGGGCGAAGGGGTAGGTCTCGCGCTCGACGACCTCGCTGACGGCCCGGTGCGCCTCCAGGATCGCCGCGTCGGTATGCGGGCTGGCCGCGGCATCGGAATTGGCGATGGAGACAAGTCCATAGGGCTGCCGCCCGACCACGCAGGGCCGCTCGGGCGACTGCGTGTAGACCCATTCGACCGGATCATAGAGGCTGTTGTAGGTATAGGCATAGCCGTGCGGCCAGCGGTTGACGGTGATCGCGGCGATGTCGCGCGCAGGGTCGAAGCCGCCCGGCCCCAAGATGCGCGCAAGCTGGCTGCGGGTTTCGCGCTCGAACGTCTCGAAGCTCATTTCCAGCAATTCGGCGCGGCCGATGCGGTGCTGGTCACGGCGGGGCTGGCCCGGTGCGTTCATGAACTTGGTGAGGTGCAGCGCGATTGGCTCCTCGCTCGAGCGCGCGTGGCGCAATGCGCCGAGGTCCGCTGCCTCGGTGAGCGCGACGACATCGTGGAACATCGTCGGGCACGAGATGCTGGAGACGCCCAGCTTCTCGAACGCGCGCCAGTTGCGCAGCACCACGTTGGTGTAGATGAGCGGCCCCTTCACGCCGTAGGCCAGCGCCTCCTTCTGGGGCGCGGGCAGTTCGGGCATCATGTAGGGGATCGCCATGTTCCAGCAGGCCATGATGACCGACCGCGCGCGCACCGATTTGAGCGCATCGCCGTTGGCATAGGTAATGACGGCCTCGCGCGCGGTCTTCGCATCGCCGTCGTGGGCCACGTTGACAACGATGCTGGAGAGACGGATGCGCACCGGATTCTCCGCCCGGTCAAGCGCGCCATAGGCAATGCGCGCGGTGCCCATTTCCTCCTGCGTGCGCGCCGTGGTCGCACCGGGCACGAGGTGCGCGACCAGCAGCCGGGCCAGCGTCGCGTTGCCATCGGGAAAGTGCACCGCGTTCCAGTCGATCTTCTGGCGCCCGTGCTGGCCGCCGGGAAGGTCGGCGAAGAGGCCCTCGGGGATTTCGCCAAGGCCCAGCCCCGAAAAGCCGGGATACCCCTCGACCCAGCCGAACAGCGCCGGGGTGGCATCGGCTCCGACGCAGAAGCTGCTGGTGCCCATCTGCTGGAAGAACCACATGACCTGGGGATCGACCTTCAGGGTCTTGAGGTAATAGTCCCGGAACGAGGTGGTCGCGAGGAAGTGCTTCTTTTCCGCCACGCTCATGCCCGCCAGATAATCGGGCTGGTCGGGCGCGAGGAGGCGGGCCATGTCGGCGCGGGCCTTTGCCGAAAGCGGCGTGCGGGCAAGGAACTCGGCCGAGCCCATCGCGCCCGGACCGCCGCCGTGGCCGCCGCCGCTTTCCGGCACGACAAGCCGGTCCGCCTCCCAGGTCTCGGCATCAAAGAAGTGGCCGCGCGTCAGGCCCTTGTCCGCATAGAGATCGCGGACCTCGGCGTTGGAGACCCGGTAGCGTTTCAGGTCGATCCCCATGTCGTCCAGCAACTGCGCGGCCCAGCGGTTGTAGCGCGCGGGCGATTCGATGTTGAGCGTGCCCCCGTTGATCACCACCAGCTTGCCATCGACCATGAATTCGTTGCGCTTGGCATGGCCGCCAAAGTCATCATGGTTGTCGAGGATGAGGATGCGCGCGTCCTTGCCCACCGCCTTTTGATAGAAGTGCGCCGCGGACAGGCCCGAGATGCCGCCCCCCACGATCACCAGGTCATAGGTTTCGCCCTGGTCGGCCACGTCCTCAATGGGCAGTTGCCCATCGCGCATGAGGTGCGCGAATTCAAAGGAACCGGGGTGGCTGCCACGCATCCCGGTCTTGGCCGGAGGATAGCTGGTGGCCCCCACCCCGCCTGCCGCCGCCGCGCCTGCCGCCGTCTGTGCGAAGCCCGGCGCCGCCAGGCTGGCCGCGCCGATGGTGCCCAGGGCCATGGCGGTGCCATTCAGGAAGTCGCGCCGGTCGATGCGGCAGTTCATTCCGAGACGCAGGTCATTCTCGGTCATTCGGCAGGCTCCTGGATAGTCGTATCGATATGGGCAAGCGGGTCGAGCGGGGCCGCCTTGGCCCGGCGCAAGACGAGGAAGAGCACGGCGAAGAAGGCAGTGATGGCCACGCTCGACCAGAACTCGGCGGCCGATCCCGGGTTGAGTGCCATGGCGCCCAGGATCACGCAGATGGCCAGCACCGAGGCTCCACTCAGCCACGGGAAGAACCAGGTGCGGATGGTCAGCTGCTGCGGGCATTCACGCTCGAAAGTGCGGCGAAGGCGCATCTGCGAGAGCGCAATCATCAGGTAGACGATCAGCATCAGCGCGCCCGAGGCATTGACGAGAAAGCTGAACACGACCTCGGGCGAGAGCACCGAGGCGGCCAGCGCGGCGTAGCTGAAAAGGCTGGCGATGAGGATCGCGCGGGCCGGCACCTTGCGCGCGTTGACCCGTACCAGCGCCTGGGGCGCATCGCCGCGCGCGGCCAGCGTGAAGAGCACGCGCGAGGTGACGTAGAGCCCGGAATTGAGGCACGAGAGCACCGCGACCAGCACGATCACCTTCATGATCAGCGCCGCGCCCGGAATGCCGATGGCGGCCAGCGCGGCGGTGAAGGGCGACTGGCCGGGCACCACGCTGTCCCACGGCACGACCGAGACGATCAGGAAGACCGAAAGGATATAGAAGACCAGGATGCGCAGCGCGACAGTGCTGGTCATGCGCGCGACGGTGCGGGTGGGCTCGGCGGATTCGGCTGCCGCGATAGTGGCGATCTCGGCGCCCACGAGCGCGAAGATCACGCTCGTCGTCGCGGCGAGCACCTGCATCCCCCCTGCCGGCGCGAAGCCGCCGTGCGCGGTGAGGTTGCCGAACGTCGTCCCGTCCGGCGCGCCCAACCCCAGCGCATAGGCGCCGGTGACGAGGATGAAGACGATGATCCCTGCCACCTTGATCGAGGAGAACCAGAACTCGAACTCGCCGTAGGAGCGCGTCGACATGAGGTTCACCGCGGTCAGCACGGCCATCAGCACGATGCCGATGAGCCAGACGGGAAGAGCGATCCACCCCGCGATGATGACCGCGCCTGCAATCGCCTCGATGGCCACAACGACCACCCAGAAGTACCAGTAGAGCCAGCTGCTGAGAAACCCCGCCCAGTGGCCCAGGCCGATGCGGGCGAACTCGGGAAAGGACTGGATGCCGGGGATCGCGACCGCCATCTCGCTCAGCATGCGCATGATGACCAGAACGATCGCGCCCGCCAGCGCGTAGCTCAGGATCACCGCGGGCCCTGCCGCCGCAATCGACGTGCTGCTTCCCACGAAGAGGCCCGCCCCGATGATCCCGCCAATCGCGATCATTGAGACATGGCGCGCCTTGAGCGAGCGGCCGAGTTCATCCTGACTCTCGCCCGGATAGACTTCCGCCGGCGATACGATGTCGTTGTGCGGGATCGCCTGAGTCCCCTCGTCTGCCCTGCCGTTCATCGCGCTCCCTGCCGTGTCATGTGTGAGGGACCCAGTGCAGGTCGTATTCGACCTCCCAGGTCGCACCGTCGTCCTCGCTCCCCACCGAAAGCTCGCGGATGCCCCCGTCCCCGGTGCGCGTCAGCGTCCAGTGGCGCAGGCGCACGCGCTTTTCGCCCAGTGGCCCGTCTTCCAGAGGTTTGTGCGTCACGTAGCGTATCGCGCCAGCCCCCATGGGTTCGCCGGTGAAGGTGGTGCTGGCGCCATCGTCGGTCACCCAATGGTACATCCAGTGTCCGAGCAGCGCGGAATAGTTGAAGATGCCGAGCCCGTTTCCACGTGTGCGCCCGCCGGTGACCGTCCAGGTTTCCTCAATGGCGCAGCTTTCCAGGATCGGCTCCAACGTGACGCGCGCGATGCGTGTCTCGCCCGCGTAGACGTCCCAGTCCCCCAGCGTGAAATCCTGCGCCCGAAAGGCCGGATCGTCCCGGCAGATGTCGGCGGCGGCAGGCTCCTCGGCGTGCGAGGGCGCGAAAGGACCGGACAGGGCCAGTCCGCACATGAGAGCAAACCGGCGCAGCATGCGGGCAAACACCGGCATCTCAGTCGACCTCCGCGATGATGCGCCGCAAGGTGTCCACGATATGCGCGACCTGCTCCTCCTCGATGATGAGCGGGGGCGAAAGCGCGATGATATCGCCTGTCACGCGGATCAGCACGCCCTCCTCCCAGCAGCGCCGGTAGATCTCGAAGGCCCGCGTGCCCGGACCGTGCGGGCCGGCCTCAAGCTCGATCCCGGCAATGAGGCCAAGGTTGCGGATATCGACGATGGGCGCCAGCCCCCGCAGCGAATGGACTGCCTCCTGCCAGAGAGGTTCCAGACCCGCGGCCCTCTCGAAGAGCCCCTCCTCGCGATAGACATCGAGACTGGCGAGCGCGGCCGCGCAGGCCAGCGGGTGGCCGGAGTAGGTATAGCCGTGGGGCAGCTCCACCGCGCCCTCGGCCGCGGCCGCACAGATCGTCTCATAGATCCCCTCGCGCACCAGGATCCCGCCCATCGGCACCGTGCCGTTGGTCAGCCCCTTGGCCATGGTGATGATGTCGGGCGCGACACCAAAGCGCTGCGCGGCAAAGGGCGTGCCCAGCCGCCCGAAGCCGGTAATCACTTCGTCGAAGATGAGAAGGATGCCGTGGCGGTCACAGATCGCGCGCAGGCGCTCGAGATAGCCTTTGGGAGGCACCAGCACCCCGGTCGAGCAGGCGATCGGCTCGACGATACAGGCCGCGATGGTCTGTGCCCCGTGCAGCTGGACAAGGCGCTCCAGGTCGTCGGCAAGGTCCGCGCCGTGCTCTGGCACGCCTTGGGTGAAAAGGTTGCGCTGCGGGTCGTGGGTGTGGCGAAGGTGGTCGACACCCGCAAGCAGCGCGCCGAACATCGCCCGGTTGCCGACGATGCCGCCCACCGAAATCCCGCCGAAGTTGATACCGTGATAGCCGCGCTCGCGCCCGACGAGACGGGTGCGCGTCCCTTCGCCGCGTGCGCGCTGCCAGGCAAGCGCGGTCTTGAGCGCGGTTTCGACCGCCTCGGAGCCGGAGTTGCAATAGAACACCTGGCCAAAGCCCTCGGGTGCCAGATCAATCAGACGGTTGGCCAGCTCGAACTGAGCCGGGCTCCCCATCTGAAAGGGCGGGGCGTAGTCGAGCTTTGCGGCCTGCTGCTGGATCGCCTCGACGATCCGGGGCTGCCCATGCCCGGCGTTCGAGCACCACAGCCCGGCCGTCCCGTCGAGTATCTCGCGCCCGTCATCGGCCTGGAAATACATGCCCTGCGCGCCCACGATCATGCGCGGGTCAGCCTTGAACTGGCGGTTCGCGGTGAACGGCATCCAGTAGCTCGACAGGTCATTGAGCTTCATTTGCAAGGGCTTCGCGCTCCCGGTTGTCTCTTCCGCAAAGAGACCTATCGCCGCAGAAGGGCCCCCGGGAGATGCCTATCCGGCGTGGACTGGTGCTCCGCGCGCACCACCGCCCGTGGCCCGCATCAGGACAAGCCTCCCACACACGCTTCGCGACTTGCCCATCCCTGGTTGCCCTGGCCCCTCCCATCGAATAAAGTCGATGGATGAATTCCGATGCGGCCCTCGCCATACTCTCGGCGCTCAGCCACCCCACGCGCCTTGAGGCCTTTCGCCTGCTGCTGCGCCACGAGCCCGAGGGCCTGGCCACCGGCGCGCTGGTCGAGGCCTCGAGGCTGAGCCAAAGCACCTTCTCCTCGCACCTTGCGGTCATGGCGAAGGCCGGGCTCGTGCGCAGCGCCAAGCAGGGGCGCCAGAACATCCAGCGCGCCGATATCACAGCGCTCAAGGGCCTCATGCTGTTTCTTGCGAACGACTGTTGCCAGGGCCACCCCGAGCTTTGCCAGCCACTCGTTGCCGAGCTCACATCCTGTGGCTGAGCCTGGCAGCGATGCGCCTGGCCTGGAAGGTCCGCTCCCGCCACCTCTCTCGCTTCCCTCCCGCTGATCCCAGAAGGTTTCTTCGACCATGTCCGCACCCGCCCCACGCGCGCGTCTCGCCTTTCTCGACCGCTACCTGACCTTGTGGATCTTCCTTGCGATGGCGACAGGGGTGACCCTGGGCTCGGCCATCCCGGGCCTGCCCGCGGCGATCAATGGCCTCTCGTGGGGGACCACCAATATCCCCATCGCGATCGGGCTCGTCCTGATGATGTACCCGCCGCTGGCGCGGGTGCGCTATGAGGAACTCCCCCATATCCTCGACGACAAGCGCATCCTCGCGATCTCGCTCGTCCAGAACTGGATCATCGGGCCGGTATTGATGTTCGCGCTCGCCGTCCTGTTCCTGTCCGACACGCCGGAATACATGACCGGCCTGATCCTCATCGGCCTTGCCCGCTGCATCGCCATGGTCATCGTGTGGAACCAGCTGGCGAAAGGCGACAACCAGTATGTTGCCGCACTCGTCGCCTTCAACTCGATCTTCCAGATCCTGTTCTTCAGCGTCTACGCCTGGTTCTTCCTGTCGGTCCTGCCGCCGCTGTTCGGGCTGGAGGGGAGCGTCATCGACGTCAGCTTCTGGACCATTGCCGAGGCCGTTCTGATCTATCTGGGCATTCCCTTTGCCGCCGGGTTCCTGACCCGCAAGGTCCTCGTGCGCGCGCGGGGCAACGCCTGGTACGAAGGGACCTTCCTACCCAGGATCGGCCCTGTCACGCTGGTCGCGCTGCTCTTCACCATCGTTGCCATGTTCAGCCTCAAGGGCAACGAGATCCTGGCCCTGCCCGGCGATGCGCTGCGCATCGCGATCCCGCTCACGATCTACTTCGTGATCCAGTTCACCATCAGCTTCTTCATGGGGCGCCTCATCGAAAGCGACTATCCGCGCACCACCGCGGTCGCCTTCACCGCGGCGGGCAACAACTTCGAGCTGGCCATCGCGGTCGCCATTGCCGCCTTCGGGCTGGCCTCGCCGGTCGCCTTTGCCGCCGTCATCGGCCCGCTGGTGGAAGTGCCGGTGCTGATCCTCCTGGTGGGCGTCGCCTTCCGCTTCGGGCGGCGCTGGTTTCCCGACACGGTCCCCGCTGAGGAACGCGGCTGAGCGTTGCACGAAAAGGAGCCCCGGAACGCGAGGTCCCGGGGCTCCTTTTTCATGGGTGGTTCAAGGCCGCTCCGATCAGAACAGGCCAAGCGCCCAGCCGATGCCGAAGACCGCGATGGAGAAGGCCCACATCGTCAGCAGCGAATAGCGGATGTGGCGCCCGATGTCGGCCTGGGCCAGACCCAACGCCAGCCACATGGCGGGCGAGAAGGGGCTGATGAAGGTGCCGATGATGTTGCCGATAATCATGGCGTAGACGGTGGCCTGCGGGGTGACACCCACCGGCTCGACGACCTGGAGCACCACCGGCAGCAGTCCGAAGTAGTACGCATCGGTGTTGAGGACGAGTTCGAGCGGAAGCCCGAAGAAGCCGATCACGATGTGCAGCATGGAGACGGCCGAACTGGGCAGGAAGTCCACCAGCGCCTCGGCCATGGCCTTGAGCATGCCGCTACCATCGAGCACGCCGAGGAAGCTGCCCGCCGAGAGGATGATCGCCCCCATCAGCAGCGCAGGACCCGAGTGGGACCGCACCCGCTTCATCTGCTCGTCGATCGAGCGGTAGTTGCAGGTAAGGAGCACCGAGAGGCCGATCATGAAGGTGTAGGCCGCAGGCAGGATCCCGGCGACGAGCACGGTCAGGACGGCCAGGAAGATCGCCGCATTCAGCCAGATGAGACGCGGGCGCAGCAGTTCCTGCTCTTCCTCGCTCAGCTCCGGTGCGGCCTGGGGGCGGGTGGCTTTCCCGGCCCCATCGACATGCGTGATATGGGTGCCATCGGCCTCCAGCACGGCCTGCTCGGGCGAACCTGCCGCCGCGATCCGGCGCCGCTCACGCAGACCCAGGAACACGGCGAGAACCGCGAGCAGCGCAATGCCAGCGAGCTGGACCGGGATGAGCGGACGCCACAGTTCGGTCACTTCGATGCCGGTCACCGCCGCAGCGCGGCCGAGCGGCCCGGCCCAGGGCAGCATGTTGGCAATGCCCGCCCCCGTCGCGAGCAGCATGAGCAGGAGGTAGCGGCTCATGCCCAGACGCAAGTAGAGCGGCAACAGCGCGGGAACGGTGAGAAGGAACGTCGTCGCCCCTGCCCCGTCCAGATGCGCGCAGGCCCCCACCAGCGTCGTGCCGACCGCCACGTAGACCACGTTGCCACCTGTCACGCGGATGAGCCCGTTGATGAAGGGACGGAAGAAGCCGGTGTCCTGCAGCACGCCAAAGAAGATGATGGCGAAGATGAACATCGTCGCCACTTGCATGACCCGCGCCAGGCCATCGCCGAAGAAGGTGGACATCGCCTCGGGGCTGAAGCCGTAGACCAGCCCGGCCACGAGCGGAACCAGCACAAGCGCGACGATCGGCGAGGCCAGCCGCGCCAGGAGCAGGCCGACAACGCACACGACCGTGAGAAGTCCGAAGAAGGCTAACATGAAACTCTCCTGATGGCCTTTTGGCCTGTTTTAATGCGGTATTTCGACAAGGACCGAAGAGGCGCGCGGGGGGAGGCCGCGCGCCCGCACTACGGTCAGAACGTGACGCCGAGACGCGCGGCGAGGGTCTGGCCGCTGTCCTGTCCGGCATAAGGGCCGGCGGCGTCGGTGATGCTCCAGTAGATCCCGTTGAGCTGGATGCGCGTGAAGCTGTTGAGGTACCAGTTGGCCCCCAGCGTCGCGGTCCAGCCGTCGGCGGGATTGGGAATGTTGCGGAACGAGACTTCCTCGTAGCGGCTGGTCAGCTCCAGCGCGCCCGAGCCTCCGCCAAAGACGGGGGTGCGCACATGCGGCTGACCGAAGTTGCCGGTGCGCGGGTTGTAGGGCGGCAGTTCACCCGTCACGAACCAGCCTGCCGAGGCGCTGTAGGCGCGGGTGCGGAAATCGGCCTGTCCCCCGGCGCGCCGCGCGCGGCGCTCGCCCGCCTCGGCCATGAACCAGACCGGCCCCTGGTAGCCACCGAATTCAAGACCGTAGCCGGTCGTGCCGGTGCCATCAGGCAGCGGCCCGGTGGAGACCCGCAGCGCCCCGTTGAAACGGCTGCCCATGAAGGTGTTGCGTGTCAGGTCGGTCGCCGAAGAGGCCAGCGCCTCATCGAAGCCCCAGGCGCCCAGGTGCAGCGCGCCGCGTTTGGAGCGCAGCGGGTTCACGTGCACGCGCGCCATGACCGTGCGGCTGTCGCTGTCGGTCTGGTCGCCGTCGACCCGGTCGCCGGTGAGCGCGAGCGAGACGTGCCCGCCCGGGAAGAACACCCGGCCCATCGCGCCCACACCATAGTAGCCGCGCTCGGGCACGATGGTGTTGGGGACCACGCTGCGTTCAAGGAAGGCCGTCGAATCCGAGCCCGTCGCCCCGTCGAAGGAGCGGTCGTTGAACAGGTGGCCCATGCGCAGATCGAAGCTGACGTCCTCGCTCAAACTGTCGCGCCAGCCCATGTAGGCGGTCATGATCTCGGCCCGGTTCTCCGAGAAATCAGCCTCGATCTGGTAGAAGAAATGGGTGCCCACACCGCCCTCGAAACCCAGACGCAGCGCGCGCATGCCCGTGGTGGTCAGGTTGCGCCCATCGTGGTCCGATCCGAAGGTCGATCCGACATCGGCCAGAATGCGCCCGCGCGGCTTGAAGGTGTACTGGCCGTCAGCGGAATGGAAGACAGGAAGGCCAGCGCCCCATTCGGTGGTCACGTCGGCCTGGTTCGCCGAGCGGGCCCGCGCAATATCGCGCTCGGCCGGGCCCGGCGGCACCAGCTGCGGGGCGTAGGGCGGGGTCACGACCACGTGCACGGTCTTCGCTGCGGCATCCTTGGTCTTGGTCTCGGCCTCGCCCTCAACCTGGGGCGCGGAGCTGGCCGCCAGCTGCACGGCATCGGTCTGGCCCTGGCCTTCAAGCTGCTCGACACGCGCGCGCAGGGTCGCGATCTCATCGACGCGGCTGCGCAATTCGGCGATCTCGGCGGCCTGCCGGCGGACAAGATCGGCCAGGTCTTCACGGCTCGGGGTCTGGGCAAGGGCCGGGCTCGCCGCGACAAGGGCAACGAGCGCGCAGCTGGTGGGAAGAACACGCATTCAGGGGGACTTTCCTTGGGCAAGCGCGGCGTTCCACGTGTCGAGTACACGCTGGCGCTTGATCGGATCGAGATTGACGAAAAGACGGGGGCCGCCGGGGATGGCGCGGGCCTGTCCGGGCGCGAGGCGCGGCGGGGCCACACCGCTGCGCACTGGCGGCAGCCCGGCCCGCGCGAGGATCTTCTGCCCCTCACGCGAAAGCAGGAAATCGAGGAACAGCCGTGCGGCAGCCGGATGCGGCGCACCGCGCGCGATGAAGGCCACGCGCGAGGCGACGATGGAATAATCTTCAGGGTAGAGCACACCGATGCGCGGATCGGCATTGGCACGCTCCTCGGCGTAAGGACCGACGACATTGTAGGCAAACGTCACATCGCCGCGCGCCACGGCATCGAGCATGGCGCCGGTGGTCTCCATCAGGACCGGCCGGGTCGCCCCCATCGCCTCGAGCAGGGCCTGCGTGTCGCGCGTCGCGGCAAGGTCCTGGGTGAGGAAGAGGTAGCCGATTCCCGAGCGTGCGGGATCGTAGGTCGCGACCTTGCCGGCCAGATCCTCCCAGCGCGCGCGCAACATCCGCGTGAAGGCGGCATGGGTGCGCGCAAGCTCTTGCTCGGCCACCTGCTCGCGGTTGTAGGCAATGGCGACCGGCTCGGCGGTGATGCGGTAGGACTGGTCATTCCACACCGCCTCTGTGGGGAGCGCCCCCTTTTCCGGGCTCGCGTAAGTCTGCGCATAGCCGTCGTTGACGAGCTTGGCCTGCATGGCCATGGCCGAGGACCAGACAATGTCCGCGCCCACCTTGCCTGCATCGGCCTCCCGGCGGAAACGGGCATCGAGCGCGTCGGCGCTGAGGTCGTGGTAGCGCACGGTCACGCCCGCGAAACGGCCCTCGAACGCGGCGATGAGCGGCGTGATGGCGCCCGCATCGACGTTGGCGTAGACCTCGACCACGCCCCCTTCGCGCTGGGCCCGGGCCACCCGCGCCGCCTCGCCATCCTCGCCGAGATACGACCAGACCAGCAGAGCTAACGCCGCCAGCCCCCCTAGGAAGACACCGAAAATCAGGTATGAACGCACGACACTCAAGCTCCTCTCGCTCCCCGCACCTTGCGTCGGGTAAGCCGCCAGTGGCGTCGATCTAATCCAACTTGCTGTCAGCAACCTTTCAGGGGTCTTTCCCGCCTTGCGCATCCTCCTTGTCGAAGACGACGATCAACTCGCCCGCAGCCTCGTGAACCTGCTGCGCAGCTCCGGCCACGCTGTCGATCACGTCGCCACGGGACAGGACGCCCTGCTTTTCACCCAGCAGGAACCCTACGCCGCGCTCATCCTCGACGTGGGCCTGCCCGACATCGACGGCTTCGAGGTGCTGAGCACGCTGCGGCGGCGGGGAGAACGCATGGCCGTGCTCATGCTGACCGCGCGCGATGCGCTCGATGACCGGGTGCGCGGGCTGGACCTGGGCGCCGATGACTACCTGCGCAAGCCCTTCGCGCCGGAAGAACTGGAAGCCCGGGTGCGCGCGCTCGGCCGCCGCCGGGGCGGCGATCCCACCCCCGAACTCACCATCGGCACCTTGCAGATCAACCGCTCGACGGGGGCGGCCAGCGTGGCCGGGCGCACGCTTGACCTGCGCCGCCGCGAGGCCGCCGTGCTTGACGCGCTGGCCACCCGCGCGGGCCAGCTGGTGACCCGCCAGGTCCTTCAGGGCGAGGTGTTCGGGCTCGACGAACCGGTCGGCCAGAACGCCCTGGAAGTCCACATCACGCGCCTTCGCGCCAAGCTGGCCCCGGACGGGCCCGCCATCCGCACCGTACGCGGGGTCGGCTATATGCTCGATGTCGGCTGAAGCCGCCTCGCCCAGCCCGGCCCCCACCCCGGCCCTGCGCACGCGCCTCCTCGTCGCGATGCTCGGCCCGATGGTGGGCGTTGCCATCGTCCTGGGCGTGATCGGCGCGCTCATCGTCACCGACGCGGTGCGCCGCGCCAACGACCGTGTGCTGGGCGGTGCGCTTGGAGCCATCGCCGAAACGGTCGAGGCCGAACGGGGCGAGGTCACGCTCGACCTTCCCGCCGCCGCGTTCGGCATGCTTGAAAACCCGCAGCGCGATGCCGTGTTCTATCGGGTTGCGGTGGGCACGAAGACGCTGACGGGCGACCCGGGGCTACCCCCCGCGCGCCCGCCAGCCCTGGAAACCGGCGATGCCACAAGCGCGCCCAGCTACCGCTTCGCCACCTTTCGCGGGCGCGCCATCCGCATCGCCGAACTGCACCGGCGCCTGCCGGGCATCGCCGCGCCGGTCTCTGTCCAGATCGCGGAAACGCTGGAGCACCGCCGCGCGCTCGGCCGCCGCCTGATCCTGGCGCTGGTGCTGGGCGAGGCGCTCCTGATCGGCCTTGCCGTCCTGCTCCTGCGCCCGGCGCTGGGCTGGAGCCTGCGCCCGCTCGCGCGGTTGCGTGAGGCCGTCGCGCGGCGTTCGCGCCGGGCCGCCCCCGACCTTTCCCCGCTCGATGCGGGGCCCTTGCCGCGCGAACTGGTGCCCCTCTCGCGCGCCTTCGACAGCCTGCTCGAACGTCTCGATACGGCGACGGCGGGCATGCGCCGCTTCACCGCCGACGCCTCGCACCAGATGCGAACGCCCCTCTCCACGCTCAAGGTGCAACTGGCACTGGCCCGGCGCGGCGATCCCGATGCCCTGCGCGAGATCGCCGATGCCGCCGATCGCCTGGAACACCTGATGACCCAGCTTCTTGCCCTCGCCCGCGCCGAGGAAGCCGGTGTGGAGCCGGAGCGCGAACAGGTGGACCTGCACGAAGTGGCCGTCGCCGTCATCAACCGGCGCATCGGACAGGCCATCGCAGGCCGTGTCGAACTTCAGCTCGATGCCCCCGACGAACCGGTCCGGGTCTGGGCGCACCGCACGCTGGTCTTCGAGATGCTCTCCAATCTTGTCGACAACGCGATCCGCTACGGCGGCAGAGGGGGCGAGGTGGAGATTGCGATCACGCAGGAGGGCACTCTCTCTGTCACCGACCGCGGGCCCGGCCTTGCCGAGGCGGACATGGCGCAGCTTGGCCAGCGCTTCGTGCGCTTTCAGCCCGGCTCAGGTCCCGGCGGCAGCGGGCTGGGCTTTGCCATCGTGCGCTCGGCCGCGCAGCGCGTGGGCGCCACGGTCCATGTCGAGTCCATGACCCCCGGCCTTCGCGTCTCCATCGCCTTTGCGGCCCCGGTCGAGGCGATGCCGTAGGCCCGGAGCGCCTGAAACCACGCCTCACATCGCGCCGTCTCAGGCGCGCAGCTGCAGGCCCATCGTCTCGCGCATCGCGATCCCAAGCAATCTCGGGAAGGCTGGATCCGCGAACGTGTAGGGCCCCGGCTGGTTGCTGACGGTATTGTTGAGAACGCCATACATGACCTGGAAGGCAAAGCGGATGCGGCCTTCATCGATGCTTTCCTCGACAATACCGGGTTCTGCGCGGACCCGTTCGAGATAGACAGAGGCCAGGTTGCGGGCGTTGCGACGAAACGGCTCCCAGGCTTCCGGGTCGACCAGGCTGACCCGGAACGCGGAACGGAAGAAAGCGTTCTGTCCGTCGAAGCGACGCACCTGTTCGGCCAGTAACCGATCAAGGATGTCCGCAAAGGGCGTCTCGCGCACGATTGTCTCGAGCAAGGGGCGCGATTCGGCCGCCGCCATGACCATTACCGCCTTGAACAGTGTCAGCTTGTCGGGAAAGCGGGCGTAGAAGGCCCCCGTGGAACATCCGGCCTGCCCGCAGATCTCGACGATGCCGACATCATCGAACGAGCGACGCCGCGCGATATCCAGCGAAATCCGGATCAGGGTGTCGCGCAGGAGGCGGCTGCGCGACTGCAGCGCGCGCGGGACACCGGCGCGTTCGAAGTCCTCGTCGAGATCGTCTGACGGCGTGTTCATCGTGCGAGCCATCGCCGATCTCGGCGGCTGTGTCCACGGCGCACAAAACAGAACCAGATTCTTATTCTTATTGACGCACGCCGCCGTGACCTGTAAATCGGCCCTCAAGCAGCCCGCAAAGGGTCAGATAAAAACGCGTGGAGAGGTCCTGATGAAGCCCCAATTCCGTCCCCCCGTCCTTGGCCGTCGCGCTCTGCTGCGCGCCTCGCTGATGGGTGCCACCGGCGCCATGCTCGCCCTTCCCGGTGCGCGACTGCTGGCCCAGACAGGTTCGGCAGGCGCGTCCGAGGCCGCCAGCGAGAAGGGCGCACGGCTCGTGCTGCTGGGCACCAAGGGCGGTCCGCGCGTCGGCGGCACGCGCTCGAACCCGGCCAACGCCATCGTCGTCGATGGCAACGTCTACATCATCGACTGCGGCATGGGCGTCACGGCACAGGCCTTCAAGGCGGGCCTGGACATGGCCAAGATGCGCGCGATCTTCATCTCGCACATGCATTCCGATCACGAACTGGAATTCGGCAACCTCGTCTACAACACCTGGGTCGCGGGGGACCTGCGCCAGAAGATCGACGCCTATGGCCCCAGGGGCCTTGCCGACATGGCGCGCAACTACTGGGCCACGCACAGTTCCGACATCCACACCCGCATCGCGGACGAGGGCCGCACCGATCCCGCTACACTCCTGGAAGTCCATGAATTCGACGCCAGGGAGGGGCTAGTCATGGACGACGGTGTGGTTCGAGTGACTGCGCTCACCACCCCGCACCCGCCGATCAAGGACCTCGCCTACCGCTTCGAGACACCCTACGGCAGCATCGTCATCTCGGGCGACACCGCCTACAACCCCGCGCTCGCCGAATTCGCGCGCGACTGCGACGTTCTCGTCCACGAGACGCTCTTTATCCCCGGCGTCGATGCCCTCGTGAAGCGCGCCCAGCAAGGCGAGGCGTTCCGCAACCACATCCTCAATTCGCATACCTCGGCGGAGGATGTCGGCAAGATCGCCACGCAGGCCCGCGCCAAGAAGCTGGTGCTGACCCACTTCGTGCCCGGCGACATGGAGTGGATCACCGACGAGATGTGGCAGAAAGCCGCCGCCACCAACTACGCGGGCGAAATCCTCGTCGGCCACGACCTCCAGAACATTGCGCTGGGATAACCCGGACACCCAAATCCATAGATCGAACGGGAGAAACCTGATGCGCAGCCACCGCAAGGGATGGCGCGTTGGCGGGTGGGCCGGATGCCTGACGCTGGGACTTGTCGCGCCCGGCCTTGTCCCCACTGTGGCCTTCGCGGCCGACAGCGCCGGGCCAACGGCAGACCTGCCTGCCAACCGCAACGAGACCGAGCCGAAAGCCCTACCCGCTCCCCCCGCCGCTCCGGCAGGCAAGGACCCGCTTGCCTCGCCGTTCCCTGTCGAGGCGGACGGCCTTGGCCCGCGCCTTGGCCCCCACTACCGTCTGCTGCGCGGCGCCGAGGACTGGCGCTTCATGGGCAAGGAGGGAGCCCCCGATGACCGCTTCGCGCCGCTCAAGGCGATCCCGCTCGATGGGGACGGCGATGTCACCCTGTCGCTGAGCGCAGGGCAACGCACCAGCGTCAGCCATTCGACGCAGCCGCTCCTCAACGACACGCGCAGCCGTACTGAATGGCTCTCGCGCACGAACCTGGCCGCAGACCTGCGCATCGGGCCTGCCGTGCGCGTTTACGGCCAGCTCGTCTCGGGCCACATCTTCGGCAGGAACGAGACCCGCCACGTACCGGTCTGGGAAAACGACCTCATCGTCCAGCAGCTCTTCACCGAGCTCCGCGCGCCAGTGGCCTCGGGCGTGGCGCGCATCACGATCGGCCGCCAGGAGTTCTTCGACGGGCCGCGCTTCCTGATCAGCCCGCGCGAAAACCCCAACATCCGCGTCTCGATGAACGGCGCACGGCTCTCGATGGACTGGTCGCGCGTGCGTTTCACCGTCTTCGACTTCACCCCCACCGCGCAGGGCAACGGTATCTTTGATGACGGCATCGGCAACGGCGAGACCTTTTCGGGCGGTATTGCGAGCCTGCTCCTCGCCCGGAACAGCGCGCAGGGCACCAACGACGCGATCTACCTCGATCCCTTCTACTACCACTACACCCGTGAGCAGCGCACCAGCGGCCTCCTTTCCGGATCGGATCGGCGCGAGACCTGGGGCGCGCGATTGTGGGGCCACTGGGGGCGCGTTGCCTTTGACTGGAGCGCCATGAAGCAGGACGGGCGCTTCGCCGGACGGCCCGTCGACGCCTGGGCGCTTTCCACCCGGCAATCCGTGGCACTGGGCACGGGCAAGCAGGCCCCGCGCCTCGGCTTCCACGCCGACTACGCCTCGGGCGGCGGCAGCTACACCGCCGACGGCAAGGTCGGTGCCTTCAACATCCTCTACAACGCCACGATCATCTTCAGCGACGACAACTACATCGGCGCGAGCAACGTGATGGGCGTGGCCCCCACACTCAGTGTTCCCCTCTCGCGCAAACTCAAGGTCGCAACGGAAGCCGGCTTCTACTGGCGCCCCAATGAAAACGACGCCGCCTATCGCGGCAACGCGGTCGTCTATGCGGGCACGCAGAACGTGGACGGACGCCACCTTGCCAACATCGCCCGCGCCCGGATCGACTGGACCCCCGACCCGCATGTCGTGCTCTCGGGCATCGCCAACTACGTCGATGCCGGCAAGGTCCTGACACGGGCGGGCTATGGCGATAACCTCTTTCTCCAGACACGTCTGACGCTGCGCTTCTGATGGCGGTGCGCGGTCTCCTGGCGCAGGCACCTGCGCCCCTTGTCCGCGCCGTGTCGGGGAGGGAAAAACAGGCTGCCATGCGTCCGCATCACCGCGAACACCTCATCACGCTGAGCTGCGCCAGCGTCCTCTTCACCGCCGGGTACGCGCTTCAGGCCTTCGCATTCTCCATGCCTGGCCTCGTGCGCGACTGGAAGCTCGACGCGCAGGCGGTGGGGCCCCTGCTCGCCAGCGCCATGCTCGGGCTCATGCTTGGCTATCTCGCCCTGTCCCCCCTGGCCGAGCGGATCGGCGCGCGCGTCATCGTCGCAGGCGCCATGGTCAGCCTTTCCCTCGCGACGCTGGCCAGCCTGGCCGCGCCCGGCATCCTCACCCTCGCGGCCTGCCGCGGTGTGATCGGAGCGGCGAGCGGCGCCGCCATTCCCGCCGCCGTCGCCATCGTCAGCCAGCAGGGGGCGCCTCGCTGGCAGGGTGCCCGCGTGGTCGCCACCTACACGGCCTACTCACTGGGCTTCCTTGCCGCCGCCGGGCTCTCTGGCTGGCTGATCCCTGAAGCCGGCTGGCGCGCCGCCTGGGTGCCGGGTGTGCCCTTCGCGCTTGCAGCCGCGCTGGGGGCGCTTGCCCTTCCGCGTCGGGCCGCGCGGACCGCCCCGCGGCATCCCCACATCCACGGCCCGCGCGCTCTGCTCGATCGCAACCGCCGCCTCGGCACCCTCCTTTTCTGGATCCTGTTTCCCGCCGGGCTCTGCCTGTTCTACGCGCTCCAGTCGTGGCTTCCGCTCCTTGCGACAGAAGGTGGCATCGCCTTTTCCGGCGCGGTGGCACTGACCGGGATCTTCACACTGGGAAACATGCTGGGCGCGGTGCCGATGATCTGGTGGGCCGACCGCATGGGGCCCTTTCGCGCACTCGCGGCGATGGGGCTGTTCAGCCTTGCCGGCCTCGCCTTGCTCGTCGTCGGCCTCAACCTCACGCACCCCTTGCTGCTGGCCGCTGCGCTCCTTGCCGGGATCGGCATTGGTGGCAGCCAGAAAGGCATGACCAGCGCCGCAAGCCTGTTCTATCCACCTGCCATCCGGACGACCGGCCTTGGCTATGCGCTTGGCATCGGCCGGATTGGCGCGGTCGGCGGCCCTCTTCTCCTCGGCCTAGGTCATGGCTCGACCTGGCTTGGCCTCGCGCTGGCGCTTCCCGTCCTGATTCTCGTGCTGGCCCCGCTCTGGCTCGACCGCCGCTACGGGCGGATCGACTGTGACGGACCGCCTCCCCCCAGACAAAATCCTGAAAGAGACCGGTTGCCATGACCTCTCCCACGCCCTCTGAAACCGCAATCGCGCACGATCCCCAGGCGCTCTTGTCGCACAGCCCGATGAAGCCGCTCCAGATCCTCGTCGTGGCGCTCTCCATCGCGCTCAACGCGCTGGACGGCTTCGACGTGCTCGCGATCAGCTTCGCCTCGCCCGGCATCGCCAGCGAGTGGGGCATCGACCGCGCGGCGCTGGGTATCGTCCTCTCGATGGAGCTGATCGGCATGGCCATCGGCTCGATCCTGCTGGGCAACCTTGCCGACCGGATCGGGCGCCGCCCGACGGTGCTCGGCTGCCTGGTGGTGATGGCAGGGGGCATGGCTCTGGCGACACTGGCCAGCTCGGTCACGATGCTGGGTGTCATCCGCTTCCTGACGGGACTGGGCATCGGGGGCATGCTGGCCTGTACCAACGCCATCGTCGCGGAATTTTCGAACGCACGCCACCGCAACCTGGCCGTCGCGATCATGGCCTCGGGCTATCCGATGGGCGCAATTCTGGGCGGCTCGATTGCCAGTTCGCTGCTGGCAGACGGCAACTGGCGCGACGTCTTCATCTTCGGCGCGCTCGTCAGTGCGGCCTTTCTGCCGCTGGCCTGGTTCCTGCTGCCGGAATCCGTCGGATTTCACGTGCACCGCCGCCACCCCGACGCCCTTGCCCGCATCAACGCGGTGCTTGGACGCCTCGGCCACCAGGCTGCCGAGGGGCTGCCCGCTACGCACGACAACGCTCCCAAACCCTCGCTTGCCGCGCTCTTCGCACCCCGGCTCGCGCGCAGCACGGTCCTGCTCACGCTTGCCTATTTCTGCCACATCATGACCTTCTACTTCATCCTGAAGTGGATCCCCAAGATCGTGGTCGACATGGGCTATCCCGCCGCGCAGGCGGGCGGCGTCCTGGTCTGGGCCAATGTCGGGGGGCTCCTGGGCGCAAGCCTGCTCAGCTTCCTCACCTACCGCGTCCAGGTGCGCTGGCTGGTCATCGGCGCGATGCTCGTCTCGACAGTCATGGTCACGGTCTTCGGCCAGGGACAGACGAGCCTTGGCGGCCTTGCCACGGTCGCAGGCGCAGCCGGCTTCTTCACCAACGCAGGCGTGGTCGGCCTCTACGCGATCTTTGCCAAGGCCTTCCCGACCGAAGTGCGCGCAGGCGGAACCGGCTTCGTGATCGGCATCGGGCGCGGCGGTGCGGCGCTGGGTCCGATCGTGGCCGGGTTCCTGTTCACCGCAGGCTTCGGCCTGGCCGAGGTCGCTCTGCTCATGGCCTGCGGATCGCTGCTGGGCGCCGCCGCGCTCGTCTTCCTCAAACAGGACTGAGCACGGCGGCGTTCCCTGTCAGAACAGGTAGCCGATCCCCCAGAGCGGATCGTCGGAATTGAGGAGAAGGATCTCCTTGCGCGCCATGCGCAGGCCCTCGCCCGTGCGTACCAGGTGGTAGGTGACATCCGCGCCGATGACGCGGGTGCGCTCGAACTTGTACTCCACCAGCATCTGCGCGCAGCGTACCAGGACGCCGCCGTCGGGCGCCTCCTCGAGCACGAAGCGCGAGGTCGTGCGCACCGTGCGCGCCGAGGGTGCCGACGAGATCGAGAACCCGCTCTTGAGGCGCTTCACACGCATCGCGCGCATCTCGGCATCGTCATAGGCGATGTTGAGCTCGCCCGCGCGGTCCTCGGCCTCGCGCTCTATCGGGATCACGTAAAGCCCGTCCGGCGTGAACAGGGGGAGCCAGGCCTTGTAGTCCTGGCGGTCGAGCAGTTCGGCCTCGTGCCAGATGAAGGCGCTCGCCTCTTCCAGCGTGATGGCGGCCAGATCGCTGCGGGTCATTTCGGTCGTGCTCATGCCGACATCATCCTCTTCCATTCCTGATAGGCCGCGCGCATGCCGGTCTCGGCACTGACATCGGTCACGTGATCGCCCGCCGCGTGGCCGATGATCGGGGCCTGCCCCCGGTTGACGAGGATCCACAGGTCATCGCCCGCCGCCGAGCCACGCTGGACGCGCTCCCAGCCCTCGGCATCGTCGGGAGAGCCAAAGCCCATCGGCCCCTGGAAATGCTCGTGCAGGCGCATGCGCATGCGGTTGCCCGCCTCGGGCCCGCCATCCATGCCGATGGCGATGTGTCGGATCTCGGTCTCATCGACGCTGACCGGGCGCAGCACGCGGAAGAACGCCATCGAGCAGGCGACATTGGGAAAGAGGTTGAGGTTGAAGCCCCCGCCGCCCACCGCGCGCACGATGCGGCGCACCTCGTGGTCGGAATAGCCCTCGCCGCGCAGTTCCTCGGCCAGATCGGCGAAGCGCTCGGGGATGGGTGCCTCGAGGTTTTCCTCCAGGTCGACCAGCTCGGGCATCATCACCATGACCGAGTGGCCATGGCCCAGGTCCTCGACCCAGCCGCCGCGCCCCAGGACGTCGAAGACATTGCCGGTCTCGGCATCAAGGCTGTCGAGGAAAGTCTTGTGAACGATCGGGAAGTGGTAAGCGTCGGTGGTGTTCTCGAGCTGGATCTTCCAGTTGCCCGGGAAGCGGAACTGGTGCTCGCCCAGCGTCTTCACCGGGTACCCCGCGCCCTGCTTCATGAACAGGTCGATCCACTTCTTCGCGCTGCCGAGGAAATCCTCCAGCGGCTCGATGTCGTCGCGGAAAGTCGCGAAGATCATGCCGTTGTACTGTTCGGTGCGCAGCGAAACGAGCGGGAACTCGTCCTTGTCGAAACCCTCGCCATAGACCGAGGCGTGCGGCACCGAGCGCAGCTTGCCATCGAGATTGTAGCTCCAGCCGTGATAGGGGCACACGAAGACCGAGGTCTTGCCCGCCTTCTTCTCGCACACCGTCGCCGCGCGGTGGCGGCAGCGGTTGAGAAGGACGTGGATCTTCTCCTCCTTGTCGCGCGTCACGATCACCGGCTGCTTACCGACGAACGACTTCTTGAAGGTGTTCTTGCCCGGCACCTCGCTCGCGTGCGCGACCCAGACCCAGGTGTTCTTGAAGATGCGCTCCATCTCCTCGTCAAAGATCGCCGGATCCTTGTAGAGCGAGGTGTGGACGCGGTCGTCCTGCACGAGGCTGGCGTAGTCCTCGTGCGCTCGCGGCATGTCCGTCGGCATGTCCATGGCGTTCATTCTCCTGTCCTGTGTCCCGGCACCGGGACCGGTGCCGGATCGTCCCACCGGCTCACCGGCCGGCTGAAAAGGTTCTCGGTTTCAAAACGGGCGATGCGCCAGGCCCCGTCCTCCAGGGCAAAGCCCACATTGAGACGCGCGGAACGCAGGTCGCTGCGCCCATCGGCATAAGTCGAGGTCTGGAGCATCATCCATTGCCCCTGCGCCTGCCCTGCCCCGTCCGCGACGCGGATCGTCTCGGAGGAGAGGAAGTGCGCGTTCATCGCGAAGTGCGGCGGCGTACCGCCCTCCTCGCCCTGGTACTGCGCCAGCATGGCGACGATCGCCGCGCGGCCGCGATGGCCGCCAAAGGCGCCCGCATAGCGCGCACCGACCCCGGTCCAGACCGCCTCGCGGGTGAAGAGCGCGCCCAACTCCTCCATTGGCGAGGTCGGTGAAAGCGTGTCGCAGATCTCCATGTAGCGGGCCATGACACCCCGGATCGCGCTTTGCGCCTCCAACTTTTCCAGCCGGGCAAACACCCCGGCGTAGTCGTCCTGCGCCATCACAGGGCTCCTTCCAGGGCAAGACCGAGGGCGCACAGACGCGCCTCTGCGCCCTTGGCTGCAACGAGTTGCACGCCGGCCGGAAGGCCGTCACGCGTAAGGGTCGGCAGGGTCAGCGCGGGGTGACCCGAGAGGTTGAAGGGACGCACCAGTTCAGTCAGGCGCAGCGCCCCTTGCGCATCGCCCGCCTCGCGGAGGAGAAGCGGCACGCTCGGCAAAGTCGGCAGGACCAGCGCGTCGCAGCTTTCCAGCGCGGTGTCGATTTCACAGGTGATGCGCTCGCGTACCGCTTCGGCCTCGGTCAGCGCCGCGGCATCGACCTTGAGGCCCGCGGCGAGGCGCGCGTCGATGTCCGGCCCCAGCTTGCCCGAGCCCACGAGATGCCCAAAGAGCCCGGCCATTTCAGCCGCCATGATGGTGATCCCGGCGCGGTGGGCTTCGGCGAGCGAGGGCAGGGCAGCGGCATGAACCTGCGCGCCGCTGCGCGCCAGCACGGTATCGAGCGCGGCCTCCACATCGCCATCGGCCGTGGTCGGCACCCGCCCGAGCGTGAAATCGCGTGCAGCTTCGGGCCTCTCGAAACCCGGACAGATCGCCTCCATTGCCGTGATGAGCCTACGCATGTCACGTGCGAAAGGACCGATGCAGTCCAGCGAACTCGACGCCGGGACAGCCCCCGTGCGCGGCACCGCGCCGAAGGTTGGCTTCAGACCGAAAACCGCGCAGCAGGCCGCGGGCATGCGGATCGAGCCCCCCGTGTCGGTGCCGATCGCGAAATCCACCAGGCACGCGGCGACCGCTGCCGCGCTGCCGCTGGAAGAGCCGCCGACGATGCGCTCGGGAAAGCGCGGGTTGCGCGGCGTGCCGGTGTGCGCGTTGGCCCCGGTCACCCCGTAGGCAAGCTCGTGCATGTTGGCCTTGCCCACGATCCGGCAGCCCGCCGCCAGCAGCGCCTCGACGACAGCGGAATGGTGCGCTTCGGGGGCGGCGTCGTCGAACGCAGCGCTGCCACAGCCGGTGCGGGTGGCCGCGATGGCAAGGCAGTCCTTCACCGCGACGCGCGGGGCCGCGGGGCCCGGATCACGCGCCAGGTCGAGCTGCTGAACGAGGATTGCAGTGTCGGGGGGATATGTCATAAGGCAAAAGCAACACGAATCACGTGATTAGTCAACTATTTTAGGGCTTGTACAAATGCCGCAGATCCACGAGCTGATCGCAATGGATCACGATCATCGCCTGACCTACGATGCCTGGCCGTTCTACTGGCTGACCCGGGCGCACACGCGCTACCAGACCGCGCTCAGCTCCGCGCTCGAGGACACAGGGCTCGATCCGACGAGCTGGCGCATCGTCATGGTGCTCAAGGAAGAGCGCTGGATGACCGTGAGCGACATCGCCGCGCAGGCCAATTCCAAGCTCTCGGCCATGACCCGCGCGATCCAGCGCATGGAAGGTCAGGGGCTGGTCGAGCTGCGCAGCGGCCAGCGCGACCGCCGTGCCACCGAAGTGGCGCTGAGCCCGGCGGGCGAAGCGCTCGTCGCACCGGCCGTGGACGCCGCCCGCCATGTCTTCAACCGCGCCTTCGCCGGGTTCGACGAGGAAAAACTCACGCTCCTGCGCACACTGCTTGGGGACATGGCCCAGAACCTGCGCTAACCGGCTGGCAGCACATTTCCGGTATGTTCCCCAGAGGGCCGGTCCAGGCCCTTCCAGATCAAGGACACGTCATGACCGTCGCCCCCACCGAAGCCGCCCGCGTCTTCGTCCTCAACCGCTACAACAAGGTCGGCTTCGACGAATTCCCCGGCATCATGCCCTCCAATCCGGACGAGGCCTACGCGATCCAGGACGCGGCCATCGCGGAGTGGAACAGCCCGGTCGTGGGCTGGAAGGTCGGCCGGATCACGGGCGAAATGGAAAGCCGTTTCGGGGAGAACCGTTTCCTCGGTCCGATCTTCGAGGAGGACGTGTGGCCGCTCGAACGCGGGCGTCCCACCCCCTTCCCGATGATCCGCGGCGGCTTTGCCGCGCTCGAGGCCGAACTGGTGGCCCGCATCTCCGCGCCCGGGGACCGCGATGACTGGACGGCCAGGGACTGCGCCTCGCTCGTCCAGGCCTGGCATGCCGGGATCGAGGTGGCCGGAAGCCCGCTGGCGACCATCAACGACCTGGGCCCGCTCGCCAGCATTGCCGGCTTTGGCAACAACATGGGCCTCATCCTGGGGCCCGAGATCGCGCTCAGCGATCCCGATACGGTAGAGGCCACCACCACCATCGCCGGAACGACTTTCGGGCCGCGCGCGGCCGGAATGCTGCCCGGCGGCCCCCTCACCGCGATCGCCTTTGCGCTCAACCGGCTGGCCCGCATGGGCGAAACCGTGCCCGAGGGCTGCCTGATTTCGACCGGCGCGGTCACCGGCGTCCATGTGGTGGAAGAGGGTCAGGAATGCCGCGTGCAGTTCGCGCCCGACACCACCCTCGAATGCGTCGTCACCCCGCTCTGAGCGGCACCTGGTGGAAGGCCCTGTCGAAGTAGACGAGGCCTTCCACCGCCCCCTCGTCCTCCGCGGCGAGCTGCGCCATGGCGGCGCGGAACAGCTGCGGTTCGACGGGAGCGCTCATCGCATGTTGAGCCCGCCGTTGATGTCCCAGGTGGCCCCATTCGCAAAGCTTGCCTCCGGGTCAGCCAAGTGAACGGCGGTGCGCGCGACATAGCCCGGCGCGCCCAGTGCGCGCACCGGAATGCCCGCGACAATGCCCTCCAGCTTGTCAGGCGGTACCAGTGCATGAACCGAGGGCAGGTCGAGCGGTCCGGGCGCAATGGCGTTGACCGTCACGCCAAATGGCCCGAGGTCCCGCGCGAAGACCTTGGTCAGCGTGATGATCCCGCCCTTGGAAGCGGCATAGTGCGCCCCGGTCGCCGTGCCGCCGTTCTGTCCGGCCAGCGAGGCGATGTTGACGATGCGTCCGGCGCCGACCTCGCGGAAATGACGGCCCAGGACCTGACAGCCCACGAACGTGCCGCGCAGGTTGACGCCGACCACCGCGTCGAAATCGTCAGGATCGATCTCCAGCACCGGCTGCGCGCGGGTGACGACCGCGTTGTTGACGAGGACATCGATGCGCCCCCACGCCTCCAGCATGCGCGCCTGCGCTACCACGAAGGCTTCAGGGTCGCGCACATCGAGGGCGAGCCCAAAGGCACGCTCCCCTTGCGAGTCGAGCTGGGCAGCAAGGTCGGCTGCGCCCTTACCATCGACGTCGCTCACGCAGACCCGGTACCCCGCTGCGAAGAAGGCGCGCACGAGGTACTCGCCCAGCCCCTTCGCCCCGCCCGTCACGAGAACGGTGCGTTCGCCGTCGGCGCCGCTCATTCCGGGATCACCAGTTCACGGCCGAGGCGCGCCTCGACGCGCATGTACTTCCACAGCCGGTATTCGCCGACCTCGACCGTGCGGAAGAGGTTGCAGGCGGCAATCGCGGTCTCGCGGTCGGGCACGTCGGCCAGGATATAGAACGTCCAGGGCCAGCCGGTAGGCGAGGTGCCCACCATCGTCTCGTCATCGTCGAGCGTGCCCAGCACGTTGACGCCAGGCAGATCGCGAATGCCTTTCAGCATCTCGGCAACCCCAGCCCAGACCTTGCCGATCTCGCTGGCGGGAAGATCGAAGAAGTTCTGCAGGACGGCCGCGCAAAACAGCGTGCGGATGGGCTTTGCGGGGGGCGTATCGGTCATCGTATCGGGTATCCTTCATGGGTGGGAGCAGGCGCGCCAGACGCGCGAAAAATCAGGGGTAACCGGCCGGGGCATCGAGGCCGAGCGCAACGCGGCCCGCGCTCTGCCAGGTGCCCTCGGACAGGAAGGCATGCTGCGCGACAACGGTCGCATCGTGCAGGTAAGCGGCGAGCGGATGGTCGCTGTAGATGCCCGCCGTGCCCGACAGGCGCAGCGCCATCTGCGCGACATCGCAGCCCGTGCGCGCGACGTGGCTGGACGCGAGGCGCAGGCGCATCGCCTGCTCGCGGCTGGCATCCTCGCCCGTGCACAGGGTCGCCCAGGCATCCTCGGTCGCCTCGTAGAAGAACGCCCGCGCCGAACGCAGGCTCGCCTCGGCCTTGGCGATTTCGGACTGAACGTACGCGCGTTCGGCCAGCTTGGGTGCCCCGGTGATCGAGCCGCGCCCCGCCGCCATGCCCGCGATCTCGTCGAGCGCGGCGCGTGCAACCCCGATTCCGACCACGGCCAGCACCTGCGCGGCCAGCGCCATCGCGGGATAGCGGTAGAGCGGCGTATCGAGATTGGGCGCGCTGCCGCGCACGAACGTCCAGTCTTCGGCCACGAGGGCCTCGTCGACCACGATGTCATGGCTCCCCGTTCCGCGAAGGCCAATGACATCCCAGTTCGGCTCGATCCGAGCCTTGTCGGCGGGCATCACCGCCATGCGCGGCAAGCCCGCCCCGGCCTCGTCCGCGACCTTGATGCCCACGCCGATGAGGTCGGCCCCGGTCGAGCCGCTGCCGAACGGCCAGCGCCCCGATATCCGCAGGCCGTCCGGGGTCTGCTTGGCCGCCTGCGGGGGGAACAGCGCCCCTGCAAAGATCACATCCGGACCCTCGGCATAGATCGTGTCGAGCGTCGCAGCGGGCAAGGCGGCCAGGTACATGCTGGAGACGCCGAAGCTGGCCACCCAGCCGACCGATCCATCGGCCTGCGACAGTTTCTCGATCACCTTGAGGAAAGCGCCGGGCGAGGCTTCCATGCCGCCGTAGCGGCGCGCAACGAGCGCCCGGTAGACCCCCAACTCGCGCAGGCGTTCAACCACGTCGCGGGGCAACTGGCCAAGCTTTGCAAACTCGGCGCGGCGCGAGCGCACGTCTGCAAGGAAATCGTCCGGCAGGGCAATCAGGTCGGCCTCGGCCGTGGCGGGATCAAGGCATTTCATCTGGTTCATCTAGCGCTCCCCAAGCTGGAGTTCGCGCCGCCCCGCAACCCGGAAGGGGTGCGCGCGCGGCGGTGGAGGTATCGTGACCCGCGTAGTTTCAGAAGGACCGACGTCATCCCGGCCTTGCTGGAATGCTACGAGAACATTACTTGAATAGTCAACTATTATTCGCGTTGTCTCACGGCTCGCTCCGGGATAGGGCAAAGCCTGGGCGAAGAGGGAACGGCCTCGGCGCACTGCCATCCGGCCGCCCCGATCCGCCAGGCACGCGCAGCCCGCTGGCCGCGCCAGGGAGAGTACAAAGCGATGGATGCAGGCGGCGAGACGGACTTCAACATGGAAGAGTGGCCGTTCTACTGGCTCACCCGCTTCTCCGGACGCTACCTCCAGCAGATGGAACTTGCCCTCAAGCCCATCGGCCTCGACGTGGCGCAGTGGCGCGTGCTCATGGCGCTGCGCGACCGCGAACGCCTGAGCGTCAGCGAAATCGCCGACCACGCGATCGCCAAGCTTCCGACCATGACCAAGATCATCAAGCGCATGGAAAGCGACGGCCTGGTGGCCTGCACGCCGCGTCCCAGCGACCAGCGCGTGACCGAGGTGAGCCTGACGCCCGAGGGCGAAGCGGCCAGCCGCGAAGCCTGGGCCGCCGCGAACCGGATCTACGCGCGCACGTTCGAGGGGGTTTCGGCCAGGGACGTCGCCAGTCTCAACCGTTTGCTGCGCACAATAACGCGCAACATCGTGCTCTAGGTCACACGGGAAGCCGCCCCGAAACCGCGCCGAAAGAGCCCGCCGCGTAAAGGTGCGCGGCGGGCAGGCTCGAGCTTGCGGATCAGAGACGGCCGGCGCGAAGTTCGCCATCGATGTGCTCGGCCTGGCGCATGGCCAGCGCCACGATGGTGAGCGTCGGGTTGCAGCCGCCCGAAGTGGGGAACAGGCTGCCGTCCGAGACGAAGAGATTGGCGACATCGTGGGTGCGTCCATAGGGGGTACACACGCTGGCCTTGGGGTCTTCGCCCATGCGCGCGGTACCCATGTTGTGGGTGGCGGGGATGTAATCGCCCATCTCCACGATCTCTTCGGCGCCCATCGCCTCGTAGATGCGGCGGCCCGCCTTCCAGGCGTATTCCTTCATCGCGATGGTATTGGGATGGTCCTCGTAGTGGATCACTGGGACCGGCAGGCCGTTGGCATCGCGCGCCTCGGGGTGCAGCGTGATCGCGTTGGAACGCTGGGGCGGGTCCTCGCCCGTGAGCAGCATCCCTGCGAGGTACTCGTACTTGTCGAGCACGCGGGTGAGGTCGCGGCCCCAGCCGCCGACCAGCATGTTCTTGGCCAGGACCTCGGGCGTGAAGGGCACCGTGGAGATGAGGAAGCCCCCGGCAAAGCCGCGCTCGGGCCGGTGCGCACGCTCGTCGCGCACGACGCCCGCCAGGTGGGTCTGGCGGTAGAAATGGACCTTGCCCGGCATCACCCCCATGACCTGGATCGTGAAGTGGCGCATGTAGTTGCGCCCGACGAGGCCGCTCGAATTGGCAAGCCCATCCGGATGGCGCTCGGAGCGGTTGTTGAGAAGGAGCCGGGTGGTCTCCACCACGTTGCCCGCGATCGAGACCGCGCGCGCTTTCTGCGTGACGCTCTGCCCCTCATGCAGGTACGTGACGGAAGCAATACGTCCGTCCTCGCCGACCTCGAGCCCTGTCACCATGCACCCAGGGCGCAGCTCGAAGTTGCCGGTTTCCTCGGCGGCCGGGATCTCGGTGTAGAGCGTCGACCACTTGGCGCCCAGCGCGCAGCCCGAAGTGCAGAACCCCAGCTGGCGGCAATGGGGACGGCCATCACGCGCGACCGAGTTGATCGCCATGTTGTGGGTGTCCATGTCGGTATAGCCGCACTTGCGCGCGCCCGCTTCCAGGACCTTGTAGTTGTTGCCCGGCGGCAGATGCGGATTGCCGTGCGTGCCGGTTACCCCCATGCGTATCTCGGCCTTGTCGTACCAGGGCGCCATGTCCTCGGGACTGACCGGCCAGTCGACCAGCGTGGTGTCGGGCATATCACCATAAGTGCTGCGCGCGCGCATCTCGTGCGGTTCGAAGCGCGGGCAGGCACCGGTCCAGTGCATGGTCGTGCCGCCCACCGTCTTGCAGCCCCAGACCGGGAACCTGGGATCGGGCTTGCCGGTCGCCATGCGCGGGTCGAGCCAGGTGAGCTTGTTGAACATCTCGGTCTCGTCGTTGACGATATCGCCAAGCGTCAGGCGGGGCCCGGCTTCCAGGCACACCACCTTGTGTCCCCGGCTCGCCAGCTCGCGCGAGAGCACGCCGCCGCCCGCGCCCGACCCGATCACCACGAATACCGAACTGTCCTCCAGCGAATAGGTCGTCACTGCATCTCTCCTGCACCCGGCAGCCAGTCGATGTCATCGAAGCCCCGGTCGAGATAGCCGCCGTATTCGACCGAGGAGCCCTCGTAGCCGAGTTCGTCCCAGACCCGCGCGTCGCGGTAGACGAGTTCAGCCCCGCGCATGAGGTAGGCGGTAAAGAACGGTTCCTGATCGACGCGGGCCACCAGCGCGCGCTGGATGACGGCGGGAAGCTGCGCGAAAGGCGCGATGTAGGAGGCATCGAGCAGGGCAAGGCCCCGGCGATGCTCGGCAAGCGCGTCGGGACGCGCGGCCAGTTCCTCCAGATAGCGCCCCGCCATCTCGTCGTAGAAGGCGGGCGTGAGGGCGCCATGCGGGAACATCTGGCGCAGCAGCGCCGCGCTGGTTTCCCGCTCGCCCGGGCCCTCCGTGTCCAGCTCGGCCGCCTGCAGCGGCGTGGCCAGCCCTCCCAGGGCGGGAAGAACCGCGCCAAGCGCGATCCGCCCCAGAACCTGGCGCCGTGCAAGGCCGGCTTGCGTGTCCGCCCCCGCCATCAGAACGCGTACCCGATCTTGGCGTAGTACTGCCGGCCGCGGTCGAAGCCCTGCATGAAGAAGCCGAAGGAGGGCTGGTAGTCGCCGAAGATGCGGAACTTCTTGTCGCCGATATTGTCGATGCCCAGCGTCAGCGAGAGGTGCTCGTCCGCATCGCGCCAGCGCAGGTTCGCGTTGAACAGGCTATAGCCCGGCTGGTAGAGTTCGGGCGTGTTGATGCCGTTCGCATTGGTGAAGAAGCCCGAGCGGTAGGACCAGTCGACATGCGGCGTGAGCGTGCCCGAAGTGCCAAGGTCGAAGTCCTTCTCGCCCGACGCGCTAGCCGTCCACTTGGAGACGAACACGAACTTGCTGTCGAGAGTGAGCCCCTGCACGCCCTCGTTCAGTTCCTTGTAGTCTGCATCGGTCAGGCCCAGTGCCGCGTTGAGGCGAATGCCATTGCCCGGCGCGAAGTTGGTCTCCAGTTCAAAGCCCTGGATGCGCGCCTTGCCCGCGTTGGTGAAGAAGGGGCCGACACGGGTCGCGTCGGCGACCAGAAGCTGCATGTCGTTGTAGTCGGCATAATAGGCCGAGCCGTTGAGGCGCAGCATGTTGTTGAGCGCCATGAGCTTGAAGCCGGCTTCGTAGGAATCGACCGTTTCGGGGCGGAAGCTGGGCAGCGATTCCTCGGGCGGGAAGACGCGCTGGGTGTAGCCACCGCCCTTGAAGCCCTGCGAGTAGGTAGCATAGAGCATGAGGTCGGGCGTCGCTTCCCAGGACGCGTTGACCATCGGCGTCCACTTCTGGACGTTGTTGTCGGCCCACTCGTACGGCGCAAGGCGCGTGCCGGGAGGGAGCGTCACGAACGGGGCCAGACCCTCGATCACGTACTGATCGGGCAGGAACGACTTCTTGTCGTCGGTGTAGCGAAGTCCGCCGGTCAGGGTCAGCCCATCGACCACCTCGTAGCCAAGTTGCGCAAAGCCGGCCCAGTTCTCGTAGTCATAATAGCCGCCCGACTGGGCGTGGACGACGAGGAAGTCGATCGGGTTGATGTCGCGCCCGGACTCGGTGAAGTAGTAGAGGCCCGTGACCCAGTTGAGCCGTCCGTCCAGGGCGCTCCCCACCAGCTGCAGTTCCTGGCTGAACTGCTTCTGCTTGAAGTCGTCGTAGACGTAGTTGATGTCGAGGTTCGAGCCGTCGCGGTCCTGCGCGAAGGTGCCGTTGATCCGGCGCCAGGCGCTGATCGACTTGACCTCGATCTCGTCGGTGAGGTCGTAGGACACGGTCAGCGAGGCCGACCACAGTTCCAGGTCGGAGAAGGTCTCTCCAGTCGAGTAGTTGGTGTCGCGGCTGAACAGGCGCGAGTTGTAGCAGGCGGTGTTGTTCGCCTGCGCCGGGGTCAGGCAGTAGCCCGGATCGGTCATGCCGCTGGCGATGAGATTGTTGAGCACGGCAAAGCCGTCCATCGCGTTCGGGTCCATGCCGGTCACGACAACCGGAGCGCCATTGCTCTTGTCGCGGGTGTAGTCGGCGGCCAGCGTCACGTCGAGGCGGCTGCCGACAGGTGCGAAGCGCAGCGCGCCGCGCACCATCTTGCTGTCCTTGTTGCCGAACGTGGTGCCCAGTTCGGGCGCATCGACATAGCCGTCCTGGCTGAACAGCCCGCCCGAAATCTTGGCGTAGAGCCCTTCGGTCAGCGGGCCCGAAATCATCGCGCGCAGGTTGACGAGGTTGTCGGTGCCGTACTTGGCATCGGCCTTCACCCGCAGCGTCTCGTCGGGCTGGATCGTCGTCAGGTTGATCGCGCCGCCCACCGTGTTGCGCCCGAACAGCGTGCCCTGCGGCCCGCGCAGAACCTCGACAGAGGCGACGTCAATGAGATCGAACACGCCGCCCGCCGTGCGTCCAAGGTAGACCCCGTCGATGTAGATGCCCACGCCCGGCTCGGTGGTCGGCGCGAAGTCGCTCTGGCCGATGCCGCGGATGTAGACCGCCGCGTTCGAGGCAATACCGCTGTTCGAGGGGACGTTGGCAAAGGTGAGGTTGGGCGTGAAATCCTGGATGCGGTTGATCTGGGTGATCCCCTGCGCCTCAAGCCGTTCGGCACTGAAAGCCGTGATCGAAATCGGCGTGGACTGGAGGTCTTCGGTCTGCTTGCGCGCGGTGACGGTAATCACCTCCAGCCCGGCAGTAGCTTGGGCCTGGGCCTGCGGCGCTTCCTGCGCGCAGGCCGGAAGCGCCAGCGAGGCAGCCGCAATAGATAGGAAAGCACTGGTGCCTGCCCGAAATGCGGACAGGTGGCGCGCGCGGCGACGTGATCGAGCCATGAATATTTCCCCCTTGAATGCCTTGGAAAAGAGTCCTGCGAACATCGCCGGTCTTCGCGCCGGTCCTTGCAGGGGAAGCTGTCACCAAGCGGGAGGGGCGGCTATTCGGATTGCGCAGCCAATGTGCGCGTTGGGAACAAAAGCCGCCAATCCCCCTCAACCACCCGACAGACCGGTTCGCGTCACGGCGATCGGCGAGCCCGCCTGCCGCGCGCGCGGCTTCGCAAAACACGCGAGGGCGCGCTCCCTTACGGAAGCGCGCCCTCCTGGGCCAGCGATGCCCCGTTCGTTCACAGCGGCATCGTGACCGACTTCGATTCGGTGTAGAGGTTCTGCACCGCATGGCCCAGTTCACGGCCATAGCCCGACATCTTGTAGCCCCCGAAGGGCACCGCCGGATCGAGCAGGTTGTGCGCGTTGACCCAGACGTTGCCGGCCTTGAGCGTGCGCACGAAGCGGTTGGCAAGCTGCAGGTTGCCGGTCCACACGCTTGCCCCCAGGCCATAGGCGCTGTCGTTGGCCATACGCGTCACCTCGTCGAGGTCATCGAAGGGCGTGGCGGCCAGCACCGGACCGAAGATCTCCTCGCGGTAGATCGTCATGTCGGGGCGCACATCTGCAAAGACCGCCGGGCGCAGGAAGTGGCCGGGCCCATCGATTGTCTCACCACCGGTAACGAGCCGTCCGCCCTCGGCGCTGCCCTTGTCGAGATAGGACTGCACGCGGGCGCGCTGCGTGGCCGAAATGAGCGGGCCCATCTGCGAATTGGGATCAAAGCCCGAGCCGACGGTGAAGCTGTCGGCGGCCTGGGCCAGCCCCTCGATCACCGCGTCGTAGAGCGGGCGCTCGACAAAGAGTCGCGAGCCGGCGGTGCAGACCTGTCCGTGGTTGAAGAAGACCGCCTGCGCCGCGCCCTGCACAGCCATCTCGACGTCCGCGTCCTTGAGGATCACGACCGGAGACTTGCCGCCCAGTTCGAGCGACAGGCGTTTCATCGTGCCCGCCGCGCGCTGCTGGATGATCTTGCCCACTTCGGTCGAACCGGTGAAGGCGATCTTGTCGACATCGGGATGGTCGACGAGCGCCTGGCCGGGTTCGGCATCGCCGGTGACGATGTTGACGACGCCCTCGGGGAAGCCCGCCTCGCAGATCAGCTCACCCAGGCGCAGCGCGCTGAGCGGTGTGTCCTCGGCGGGCTTGAGCACGACCGTGCAGCCCGCCGCCAGAGCCGGGGCAATCTTCCAGATCGCCATGACCAGCGGGAAGTTCCAGGGAATGATCTGGCCGACCACGCCCACCGGCTCGCGCAGGGTGTAGGAGGTGAACTGGACGTCGGGCACGTAAGCGAAGGAGGGCGAGATCGTGGTACCCTCGATCTTGGTGGCCCAGCCCGCCATGTAGCGCAGCGAATCGATGGCGAGGTTGAGGTCCGCATGGCGCGACATCATCAGGATCTTGCCGTTGTCGAGCGTCTCCAGTTCGGCAAACTCGTCGGCCCGCGCTTCCAGCATGTCGGCAAGCTTGAGCAGCAGGCGCTCGCGCTGCACCGGGCGCACCTTGGCCCAGTCCCCTTCGAAGGCGCGCCGCGCGGCGGCCACCGCCTTGTCGACATCCGCCGAGCCGCCAGCGGGCACGCTGGTAATCTCCAGCCCCGTGGCCGGATCGCTCACTGAGATGGTGCGGCCCGACTGCGCCGCGCACCATTCGCCGTCGATCAGCATGCCCTTGGGGGCCGAGACGAAGGCACGGGTGGCCTCGGACAGAAGGGTCTTCTGGTCGATCATCTTGCTCATATGGACTCCGCAACAAACTCGAAGAAACGTGATGTCCCGAGCTAGGCCGCGAAGTCCCCCGACCGCTATTCAGATCGCGCAGGCAGGAACCGGAATTGGCAGCGAAGTCGCGCGAAAGGACCCAAGACAGAACACTTGACTTTTCAATTTATTCCAACATCCTGAGGCCATAAGTGGGGAATCAGAAATAGTACTGTCTCAATGATTTGACTGCCCGGAAGGGCGGCAGGGAGGAGTCATGCTAAGTTCGACTGGCATTTCGAAGCGCGCCGCGATGCGCGACTTCAGATCCAAAGACAAAGACGAGATTATTGACTTCGTAGGAAAAAGACTGGCGCCGCACGATCTGGACATCAGCAATCCGGGCGCCATGAACGTGCGGCTTCGCTGCATGAACGTCGCCGAGACACAACTGGTCGATATCCAGTACGGGTCCGAAGTCGTGATCGATCCGATCGATCTCGATTCCCATTTCCTGATTCACGCTGCGATCCAGGGCAATACCTCGGTCTGGTCCGAGGGCGTCCATGGGATCATCCAGCCCGACAACCTCTACATCACCTGCCCCGGGCACACGACGCGCATCCACATGACCGAGGAATCGCGCAACCTGACCGTGCGCATCGCGGCCAGCGCCTTCGAGGACTACCTCACCAAGTGCCTCCACATTCCGGTCAACCGCCCGGTGCTGTTCCATCCCGGCAACCAGAAGGGGCGCGAACTTCCCCAGGTCTGGCGCAACCTGCTGCAGCATCTGATCCTGCAGATGGAGCTCGCCCCCGGGCTGATGTCGGTGCAGCACACCCAGCGCCAGTACGCGATGCTGATGGTCGAGATGCTGCTCAATCACTACTGCAACACCTATTCCGACCAGATTGCGCTGCACGGCAACGACGTCGCGCCCTGGCACGTGCGCCGCGCACGCGAGATCATCCACGATTCGATCGAGGAGACGATTTCGGTCGCCGACCTTGCCATCCAGGTCGGGGTCAGCGTGCGCAGTCTCCAGACCGGATTTCGCCAGTTCCTGGGCCAGACCCCGGTCGAATACGTGCGCCGCCATCGGCTCGAAAAGCTGCACGCAACGCTCGCCAGCGGCAATCCCAAAGGCAGCGTGACCGAGATGATGCTCGACTGCGGCATCGTCAATTTCGGGCGCTATGCGCAGTACTACCGCCAGCAGTACGGATGCAGCCCATCCGAAACGCTGCGCAACCACCGCGTCTGAGAATCCCGAAATGCGGCGGTCCGCGTTCATGTCGGACCGCCCTTGCACCTTGCGCTCAGCGCTCTGGGACCGCGGCGAGGTAGGCGATGATCTTCGCGCGTTCCTGGGGCGAGGGAACCTTCATCGCCATGCGGGTGCCCGGCACCATCGCGCGCGGGTCGGCAAGCCAGGCATCCAGGCGCGCCTTGTCCCAGGCCCCCTTGGCCTCGGCCAGGCCCGGTGAATAGCGGTAGCCCTCCACCGAGCCGACCGCGCGCCCGACAACACCGGCAAGCGAAGGCCCATTGAGATTGCGCCCCGCTTCAAGCGAGTGGCAGGCCGAACAGGCGCGCGCGCCGAACAGCGCCTTGCCCTCCGCCAGGGTTTCCTCGCCCGCCTGGGCCGGACCGGCGGACAAACACAGCGCCGCAAGCGCAAGCCCGAGAGCAGGCGCAATGCGGGGCAGAGACGAAAGGGGGGGCTTCATCATCGCGGGGGCTCCATGTCGAAAATACGTCCGGGATTGAGAATGGTGTGCGGGTCGAGCGCGCCGCGCAGGCGCCGCATCAGCGCGATCTCGTCGGCACTGCGCGTGTGGCCGAGCCAACCACGCTTGAGCAGGCCAATGCCGTGCTCGGCCGAGACGGTTCCTCCCGCCTCGCGCACCGCGGCGTAGATCACGGCCTCGGCGGCGTGGCGCTGCTCCTCGCGCGCCAGTTCGAGCGCAATGTGCAGATTGCCATCGGCGACATGGCCAAAGCAGACCATCCGCGTGAGGCCCAGTTCCTGCGCCAACCGCGCCCGGATCGTTGCCACCAGCGCGCCGATCTGCGCGGTTGGCGCGCCGACATCGAACGGCTCGAACAGAGCCATGGTGCGGGTGATCTCGCCGATTGCGTCGCGATAGGCCCAGAACCGGGCGCGCTCAGTACCGGACTGCGCCAGCAGCGCATCGCCCAGGAGGCCTAGCGCCATGGCCTCTTCGAGCGCGGCGCCCAGCGCGCCGTCCTCGGGGCCCTCGGTCTCGACGAGGACACAACAGGGCCAAGCCTGCTCGAATGGCGCGCGCAGGTCCGAAACGGAAATGGCCTGCGCCAGAAAGTCATCCCACATCGCCTCGAACGAGGCGAGACGCGGGCCTAGACGCGCTTGCAGCAGCGCCAGCAGGCGCACGAGCGCGGGGTAATCGGGAAGTGCGCAAAGGGCTGTTTCATGGCCCGCGACGCCCGGTTGCAGACGCAGGAGCGCGCGCGTCACCACGCCCAGCGTACCCTCCGCCCCGATCAGGAGATGCTTCCAGTCGTAGCCGGTGTTGTTCTTGAGCATGGGCTGCATGGCGCTGACCACGCTGCCGTCGGCCAGGACCGCCTCCAGCCCGAGCACGTGGGCGCGCATCATGCCGTGGCGAAAGACCTGGTGCCCGCCCGCATTCGTCGCGATCATCCCGCCGATGGTGCAGCTGCCGCGCGCGCCGATATCGACAGCAAGGCGCCAGCCGGCCTCTGCCGCGGCATCCTGCGCCACCTGCAGCACGGTACCTGCTCCCAGCGTCATCGTGCCGCTCGTCGCGTCCACGTCCTCAATCCGGTTCAACCGTTCGAGCGAGAGCACCACTTCGCCCGTTCGCGGCAGCGCCGCACGGGTGAGCCCAGTGCGTCCGCCCTGCACCACCACGGCCTGCCCCGCCGCATGGCACAGGCGCAGGACCTCGGACACCTCGCGGGTGGAGCCGGGACGGACCAGTCCTACTGGCGCGCCAGGAGTGCCCCCTGTCTCGTCATCGAAATAGCGCGGTGCGATGGCCTCGGGCCCCAGCACCTGCGCCTCGCCCAGCGCCGCGCGGAGGGCTGCCAGGATCATGCGGGCAAGGTTCCGTGCACGAAGGGCGGCACCAGCCCGCGCAGGCGCAGGAGCGCGGCAAAATCGCCCAGCCGCCCGGCGCGGTAGGCTTCCGCGTTGACGCCCGCGTAGTCGTAGAAGCCTGCCCCATCGCGTAGGCCCCGGCGTTCCTCGGCCATGTTGCGCGAAACGATTTCGGGGGCCGCAAAGCGCTGCGCATCGACCTTGTCGGAAAGGTAGTTGCTGGCGTGAAACAGGATGTCGCCCCCGCCCCAGTCGATGAATTCAAGGAGGCCCAGCACCGCAAAGCGCAGGCCAAAGCCCGTGCGCACGGCCAGGTCCACGTCCTCGGCACTGGCAATGCCTTCCTCGACGATGCGCGCCGCCTCGTTCATCGCCAATGCCTGGATGCGCGGGACGATGTAGCCCGGCGCATTGCGGCACACGATGGGCACCTTGCCCGCCGCGCTGAGCACGGCCTTCAGGCGCGCAACGACATCGGGATCGGTGAGCGAGGAGGGCGCAAGCTCGACCAGCGGCATGAGATAGGCCGGGTTGAGCCAGTGCGCGTTGAGAAATCGCTCCGGCCCCTCGACCATGCCGACAAGATCCTCGGGATCGATGGTCGAAGTGGTCGAGGCGATGATGCAGTCGGGTGCCACGTGCGCGCAGATGAAGGCGAAGCCCTCGCGCTTGGCCTCCAAGGTCTCGGGCACGCCCTCGAAGACGATGGACGCGCCCGACAGGGCCTCACCGGCCGCGTCGCGCCCCGCAAAGGCGACGCGCTCGAGCGCGCCTTCCGCGCCTGCCCGGTCGATGAGCCCTAGCGCGACCAGGAAAGCAAGGTCCGCCTCGATCTCGGCCATCGCCGCTGTACGCAGGGTGTCCAGCGCTTCTGCGTCGCGGGGCTTGGCATCGACCAGCGTCACCGGCACGCCGATGGCGGCAAAGGCGATAGCAATGCCCCGCCCCATGCGCCCGGCCCCCACCGCAGCCACGGGCCCGATGCTGGCCGGTGAAAGCGGTGCGCTGTGCTTACCTGCCATATCAGATCCCCTCGCGCAGGTAGGTGGTCATCGCCGCCCGGTCGAGCTCGGCGAGGCCCAGGCGCTCCAGGGTGCGCCCTTCGGCGTAGAGATCGCGACCCGTGATCGCGCTCGCCATCGCCAGCAGGCCCGAGGCAAGCGGTGCCTCGTGCCCGGCCCAGCGCGCGATCGAAGTAATCATGCTGAGGCCAAGGCGCGTGTCCTCGACCATGTAGCGGTGGCTCTGCAGGTCGATCTTCTCGCGCCAGTCGCCGCTGTCGGTGAGTTTTTCGTGCGCGGCATAGCCGTACATCCACTCCTCGCCGTCCTGCGGCCCGGCATGGTAATGGTCGGCGAGCGGGAAGTGCGGCGCGCCGTAGCCCAGCGCCTCGCGCAGGGCCATGCGCTCGGCATCGAGCGCGCTCGTCACCGCGCGGATCGAAGGCTGGGTTCCCTCGTTGTGGATGTCCCAGGCCGGGAAATGCTCCAGCGGCCCGGCGTTCATCAGGATCAGCGGGGGGTGGATGATCGGCCCCGCGTTCATCAGCCCGCCCGACAGCGCATCCTCGATGGGTTCGACCGCGGGGTAGACCTGTTGCAACAAGGCAATCGCGCGCGCGGCGTTGCGGGCGGGGAACACGCCCGTCGGCAGACGCGTCGCGTAGACGCTGATGACGATTTCGGCGGGACCGTGCTTGCGCACGAGATAGGGCAACGTACCGGTTTCGGCAAAGCTGACATCGGCCCGATTGCCCGCCGCGCGGGCGGCCTGGGCAAAGACGAGGGAGCCCAGCGTGCCGGGCGGCAGGAACACGACCTGGCCATCCTTCCAGTAGGGCGCGCAAGCCTCGGCCAGGTTCTCGTGGGTCGTCGCGGGCAGCGGAATGATCACCACTTCGGCCTGGCTGATTGCCTCCTCGAGCGAAGTCGTGGGATGGGCGATGACGACCTCGCGCGTGCCCTTGTGGTCCTTCACCTTGATCGCACCGGTTTCCAGCACCGGCCCGAAGGCCTCGGCATCGCGCCTCCAGAACCAGACCTCATGGCCCATTTCGCTCATTTCGACGGCGGCGGCATAGCACCCGTGCCCCCCGCCCAGAACGGCAACGCGCATTCGTATTTCCTTCCTGATCGCTTACAGGAGCGATCTTGGGCGAAGGTCCTTGCGGGCTCTATTCGCTATCGGCAGGCGGGGTGCGAAATCCGCAGCAAAGGGCGTCGCGCAAGGGCTCTCTCAGCTGCGCACAAGACGGGCGAAAGGCGCGCAGCCACGGCTCAGCACAAGCGCGCAGACCAGCGCCGCCCCGCCGGTCACGCAGGCGAGGGAGG
The DNA here is from genome assembly GCF_022818885.1 of Novosphingobium mangrovi. Classification (NCBI taxonomy): domain Bacteria; kingdom Pseudomonadati; phylum Pseudomonadota; class Alphaproteobacteria; order Sphingomonadales; family Sphingomonadaceae; genus Novosphingobium; species Novosphingobium mangrovi. The sequence continues at coordinate 50,076 of NZ_JALHAT010000021.1, forward strand.
CCGCCACGCCAGCGCCGGCCGCGCCCCCGCCCTGCCCTGCGAACACCCGGTCGTTGAGCAGGCCGACGAAGAGCGCCCCCAGCGTCGATCCGATCAGCGAATTGCTGCACAGGAAGATCGCCGAGACGCGCGAGCGCATCGCAGGGGGCGCGGCCATCTGCATGACCGCGGTGGAGGGCGGCATGGGAAAGGAGGCAAAGAACATGAGCCCGCACAGCGCCGCGATCAAAGCCGCAAAGCCATCGGCAAACGGCAGGAGTGCGGCGAAGAGAAGCGTGCCCACCGCGCCCACAATCCCCGTCGTGAAGGGCGAGGCGAGATGCCCCTTGCGGGTCAGCGCATCCATGATCCAGCCGCTGGCGAGCACACCGCCCACCCCGAAGACAAGCGCGATCATGCCAAGCCAGCCGCCCGCCTCGCCCGCGCCCAGGTGCTGCGTGCGCATGAGCAGAGCGGGGGCCCAACCCAGCAGCGCGAACAGGGCCATCGCCGCAAAGGTGTAGCCCACGACGTGGGGGATATAGATCGCCCGGTGCACACCCATGTGGGCCAGGACGCGGGGAAGGCCGGGCACCTGTGCCGCCCCGCCCGAACGGCCCGGATCGCGCACGCTCAGCGCCATGATCGCGGCGAGGAGGAACCCGGGCGCGCCGACAATCAGGAAGACCAATTGCCAGGCGCGCAGGGGATGGCCCAGCAGAGAAACCTCGCCGATCCCGCCGACCGCCGCGATGACCGCACCGCCCGCCAGAAAGGCCAACCCTGCGCCGAGGAACGAGCCCATCGAGTAGACTGCATAGGCCCGCCCCAGCCGCTCCCTGGGAAACAGGTCGCTGATCAGCGAGTAGGTTGCAGGCGAAAGGCCCGCCTCGCCCGCGCCCACGAAGATGCGCGCAATGAACAGCTGGGTGAACCCGCGCGCCAGCCCGCACATGAGCGTTGCCGCGCTCCACACCGCAATCCCGACCGAAATGACGAGAGGGCGCGATACGCGGTCGGCAAGGCTGGCCAGAGGAATGCCCATGGTCGCGTAGAAGATCGCGAAGGCCAGGCCATGGAGGAGGCCGAACTGGGTGTCGGAAATGCCCAGGTCCGCCTGGATCGGCCCGATCATCAGCGCCAGGATCTGGCGGTCCACGAACGAGAGGACATAGGCCACCATGCAGATCCCGACGACGTACCAGCCGTTCTGAGACGGTTGTCCCCTCGCCGCCGAATGCGCGCCGTCTTCGCCGATGCTTGCCATGCCCCTGTCCCCTCGTGTGCTTCGCCCCCTGTCAGGGCGCGTTATGGTTCAGCCTCAGCGCGCGCCCGCACGGTCGTTCGCGCGCTTGATGACGTAGGCGCGGATCGCCTCGGTCTCCTGCGCATCCAGTTCCTTCCCGAAGTCGGGCATGCCGCGCGGCTCGGCCACGCCCTCGCGCACGAAGGCGGCAAAGACGCCTGCGTCCGTGATTGCGGGCGAGGCGCGCAGGTCCGGGATACCCCCGCGATTGACCACGGTGTCGCCGTGGCACATCCAGCAGCGCACGTGGTAAAGGTGCCGTCCCTGCGCGACCGTCGCCGCGCTGGCGTCCGAGGCAATGCGCGCGACGGGCGCTTCGGGCGCCGCCGCCGGGACCGGCAGTTCGCCGTCCGCGCCAAGCCGGAAAGTCACCACACGGTTGACGCGCGGGCGCATCGCGTCCTTCAGCGCCACGCCCAGATTGAGCGGCAGGATACCACCCCAGCCCACCGCGACCGACACGTATTGCACGCCGTCCACCGCGTAAGTCACCGGCGGCGCGACGATGCCCGAGCCCATCTGGCGCGCCCACAGCTTGCGACCGTCTTTCGCAGCGTAGGCGACGAATTCGCCGCTCGCATTGCCCTGGAGCACAAGGCCGCCTGCGGTCGAGAGGACGCCCCCGTTCCAGGGCGTATCCATCGGCACCGACCAGGCTCGCTCGCCCTTGACCGGATCCCACGCGACAAGTGCGCCCTTCATCATGGCTGCGATCTGCTTTCGTACCTCGGGGTCCTCGGGCATGGAGCTTTTCGCCTCGTCCTGCCCGGTGTTCCACCCGCGCGGATCGAGCGTGAAAGCTCCCGCGTCCCCGGCCACATAACCATAAGGGATCTCGGCGGTCGGGAAGTAGACGAGGCCGGTCGCGGCATCGTAGCTCATCGGCTGCCAGCTATGCCCACCTGCGGGCGAGGGCATGCCCAGGAACGGCGCACCCTCTTCGCTGTAGCGCGCGGCGGGCACGATGTCCGGGCGGCCCGTCTCGGGATCGAGCCCCCGGGTCCAGGTGACGGGAACGTAAGGCGCGCCCGAGAGAAACTCCCCGGTCTCGCGGTCGAGCACGTAAAAGAAGCCGTTCTTGGGCGCCTGCATCAAGACCTTGCGGGGGCGTCCCTCCCATTCCATGTCCGCGAGGATCATGTGCTGGGTGGCGGTGTAATCCCATTCATCACCCGGCACTTCCTGGAAGTGCCAGACATATTCGCCGGTCTCGGGCCGCACCGCGAGGATCGAGGAGACGAAGAGGTTGTCCCCCTCCCCTTGCGAGCGCACCTCGCGGCTCCACGGCCCGCCGTTACCGACACCGATATAGAGAAGGTCGAGTTCGGGGTCGTAGACCATCGAATCCCAGGCCGTGCCGCCCCCGCCATATTTCCACCATTCCCCGCTCCAGGTCTTTGCGGCCATCTCCATGGCGGGACTTTCAAAGCCCTTCGCAGGGTCTCCGGGCACGGTGTAGATGCGCCAGGCCCGCTCCCCTGTCGCGGCATCGTAAGCACTGACATAGCCGCGCACGCCGTATTCCGCGCCGCCGTTGCCGATCACGATGCGCCCCTTCACCACGCGCGGAGCGCCAGTGATGGTGTAGGGCCTGTCCCCCTCGGTGGTATCGACCTGCCAGACAACGGTGCCGGTCGCAGCGTCGAGCGCGATGAGCCGTCCGTCGAAGGCGCCAAGATATATGCGCCCCTCATGGTAGGCGACGCCCCGGTTGACGACACCGCAGCACCCATCGCGCGCGGCGCTGCCGGGCACCTCGGGATCGTACTCCCAGAGCTTGCGCCCGGTCACCGCATCGAGCGCGAGCACCTTGCTCCAGGCACCTGTCGCGTACATCACGCCATCGACCACAAGCGGCGTGCCCTCGACCCCGCGCAAGGTGCGCGTGTCGAAATCAGCGAACCAGGCAACGCCCAGGTCTGCAATGTTGTCCGGGGTGATGGCATCGAGCGGACTGAAACGGGTCTCCCCGCCGTCGAGCCCATGGCTGGCCCAGTTCACGTAGTCGGGCGTGCGCCCCTGCAAGCTGCATCCGGCCAACGCGACTAGGAGCGATGCTGCCGCTCCTGCCATCAGACCGCTGGCCCATCCCTTCGCCCTGCTTCGCACCCTGTCCTGCCCCACGCGCACTCCCGCTCGCTGCCCTGTCGCGGCCACGTGCCGCAAGGGAGGGAAGCTAGGCCGCAAGGCCCGGGGCGAACTATGCGCAAGGCGAAGCGCAAAGCCGGTATTGGCACGAAACCGACAGGCTGATCCGCCAGGCCGGGCTCAGGTGGAGGGCGTATAACGCTCGTTCGCGGTGACCGTGAAGAAGGCCGGGCTCCCGCGCCCGGTGGTGTAGACTTCCGCGCGCAGCCAGGCCTCTTCCTCGGCACGTTCGGCCTCGGGAATCTCCCGCGACCAGAAGCGCAGCACCGCGTTCCAGCGGTAGCCGCGCGCCTTCAGCCTGTCCTTGGACTCAAACGGCGCGTCCACCGCGTTGACGCGGTAGCTGGGCGCCTCGGAGCGCGCAACGAGATCGGCAAGGACGGTGCGCCCCTCAGGCAAGTCGTGGGCCAGGAGGTAGATCAGCGCGAGGATGTCGTTTTCCGCGCGGTGGCCTTCGTAGAACCAGCCGCACTGGAACACGAGATGCGCCAATGCCCGGCCATCAAAGCCCAGTTCCAGCCAGTCGGGCTCGGCCATCGAACAGGCCCAGGCCTTGCCCGCAAGCGCGGGCAGGCGCTTGTCGACGAAGGGGCGGTCGAAGGCGGCGTTGTGCGCGACGATGAGGTCCGCCGAGCCCAGGATCTCGACGGCTGTCTCATCGTCGATCGCCTCGTCCTTGAGAACCGCGTTGGTCAGCCCGGTAAGCTGGGTGATGCGCGGGTCGAGCTCGCGGCCCGGATCCTCGCGCCAGACACGCGGCTGGCCGACCTGGACGATGCGCCCCTCGGCATCGAAGCGGAAGCGCTGCACGGCCAGTTCGATGATGACCTCGCTCTCATGATCAAGACCGGTCGTCTCGACATCGACCGCCACCCCCACGCGCGTCTCCACCCCGGGCCGGGGCGCGTGAAAGCCCCGCACGCTCTGCAACTTGCGCAGAACGCGGTAGTCGGGGCTCGTCTCGAGAAAGCGGGCGGCCCGCTCGAATTCGGTCTGGGACGACAGGAGCGCAGAACTGGACATCGCCGGGGCGATAGCGCCCCCCATGCTGCGAGGAAAGGCTATCTTGCACCAAAGCGGAACAGGCCGGACGTGCCCCGCGCCCGGACATGCTGGACAGATGCCAAGGCCAGTGGTCGCGTCCAGCGGACGGTCGGGCGCAAGGGACGTTGACGCAGCCCCTGCCGCTACCCAACAGCGGCGCCTCGCTCCGGACCGCCGACCGGAACCTGCCTGCAGCCGCCGCGGCACCACAGCCGCGCCCCTTGTGGAAGATTGATCACCCGAATGCGCCTATCAGATCTGTTTGCCTTTCCCTCGCACGACATGGCCATCGACCTGGGAACCGTGAACACGCTTGTCTATGTCCGCGGCAAGGGCATCGTCCTCAACGAACCCTCGGTGGTGGCGCTGGAGACGCGCGGCGGCATTCGCCGCGTGCGCGCGATCGGCGACGAGGCCAAGCTGATGATGGGCAAGACGCCGGAAAACGTCGAGACGATCCGCCCCTTGCGCGACGGCGTGATCGCCGACATCGAAGTGGCCGAGCAGATGATCAAGCACTTCATGAGCAAGGCCCACGGCCGACCGGGGCGCCTGCTGCGCCGACCGGCCGTCGCGATCTGCGTGCCCGCCGGCTCCACCCCGGTCGAGCGCCGCGCGATCCGCCATGCGGCCCAGTCGGCGGGCGCCTCGCGGGTCTGGATCATCGAGGAATCGATGGCCGCCGCCATCGGCGCGGGGATGCCCGTGACCGAGCCCATCGGCGGCATGGTCGTCGACATCGGCGGGGGGACGACCGAAGTCGCCATCCTCTCGCTCAGCGGTCTTGCCTACAGCACCTCGGTGCGCGTGGGCGGTGACACGCTCGACGATTCGATCGCGCTGGCCATCCGCCGCAAGCACAACCTGATGGTCGGCGAAGTGACCGCCGAGCGCATCAAGATCCAGATCGGCACCGCCCGCGCGCCAGCCGAAGGACGGGGACGCACCATGCAGTGCAAGGGCCGCGACCTGGTGCGCGGCGTCCCCGCCGAGATCGAGATCAGCCAGGCCGAAGTCGCCGAGGCGATCTCCGAGCCGGTCAACCAGATCGTCGAGGCCGTGCTCAACGCGCTGGAGAACACCGCGCCTGAACTGGCCGCCGACATCATCGAGCAGGGCATCGTGATGACGGGCGGCGGCGCGCTCCTGACCGACCTTGCCGACACCCTTTCGCAGGCGACGGGGCTTCCCGTTGTGGTGGCCGAAAACGCGCTCTTCTGCGTAGCCGAAGGCGCTGGCCGCGCGCTGGAGGACACGGTCTATCAGGGCGTCCTGAGCGAAGCCTGATCGCGCACTCACGCACAAGGTCAGAAGGATACGTCCAGGGCCATCGCCCTCGGGCTTGTGCGACCTCTCTGGAAAATGCGGACAGGGCGCTTGAGGAATTGCGCCTGTCCGCTACCACGTTCGGCACCGCCGATGGGGGCTCGGCGCAAGGACACCAGGAGGAATTGGCCCGTGACGACGTTTGGTGAGAGCCCAAAGATCCTGTCCACTCGGCAGATGCGTACGACCACGCGTCGCAGGATGGCGTCCGCCTGGGGCTTGATCGCGGCCAGCCTCCTGTGCGCGGCCCCTACGCCCGGCTTTGCAGCAACCACGAACCACGAGGCGCAGGTGTCGGGCAAGCAGGCTGATGCCCACGCCGAATTTCTCGCCAGCTACGCCGCCTGGGCGAAAGGCATCGAAGCCGAAGGGCAGGCGCGCGGAACACCGCTGACGGCCGAGCAGTTCGAACTTGCACGGCAGGTCGGCATTGCGCACCCCGAGAAGGTCCGTCTGGTCCATGTCGAGACCGTTCCGTTCCCGACGCACGATGAGGCCATGCGCAAGATGGGCGAAAGCCTCGGCTTCATCGGGCCCGGCATTACCAACAACGCGCAGGCCTTCGGATATACCATCTGGGTGCGCGACGGGTTCACGCTGGATCGGCCCAGTCTGGCGCACGAACTGGTCCACGTCGCCCAGATTGAACGCAGTGCGAGTTTCGATGCCTACGTGCAGCGCTACATGCAGGAGCTGCAGACCTACGGCCACGCCAGGATGCCGCTTGAAGTCGAAGCCTACGAGGCCAATCGCACCTATCGGTAAGACCGCATAGGCCGGCGCGGCCAAGGCTGCCGGCTCCGCGATCCATTCCAACCTGGCCCCTTGCCTGGGCTGGCTTGTCACGCCTGCCGGACGAGCCGCTTTTAGCGCGCGCGGCCCGATGCCTCGCGCGCCCTCTTGCCGCAGACCGGGCACGCCCCGTGCAAAAATGGATTTGCTCTATTCATCCTGGATTGTTGCAACTGCAAATGGCTCGCGATAGCTGGTGCGAATAATTCGCAATATCACATAGTGGGCGTCGAGGGGCGTCCACCCGCTTTCGCAAAGGCCATCCGAATAGAGGGCTGCACCTGCGGCCTGCCGGATGGCGCACGCTAGCGGCGCATTCGTATCCAGGGGGCCACATGCCGAAGACCAACCGCCACATCCTGTCCACCGCCTCGCTGCTCACGCTCGCGCTGCTGCCGGCACAGGGCCATGCGGCCGATGCGGCTGCGGACGCTGCAACCGCAGCCAATGCGCAGTCGGTGGGCATGAATCGCGACGAGGCCGCTCCGGCGGACATCGTGGTCTCGGCCACGGGCTACGAGCTCAACGTCCAGGATGCGCCCGCGACGATCTCGGTCATCACCGCCGACGAGATCAAGCAGCGCTCCTACACCGACATCACCGACGTGCTGATGAACGTGCCGGGCGTCCACATCCAGGGCGGCGGTGTCGAGCAGTCGGTGATGATCCGCGGCATGAGTTCGGACTACACGCTGTTCCTCATCGACGGGCGCCGTATGCAGGACAACCAGGCCTTCGGCCTCAACGGCCAGCAGGCGGGCACCCCGATCAATTTCCTGCCGCCGCTCGATTCGATCGAGCGCATCGAGGTCATCCGCGGCCCGGCCTCCTCGCTCTACGGCTCGGACGCCATCGGCGGGGTCATCAACGTGATCACCAAGAAGGTCATCAACGAGTTCAGCGGCAGCTTCACCACTGAATACATCAAGGCGGGCCCGGGCAATGACGTCACCAACGACGGCATCAACGCCAGCCTCGCGCTGAATGTACCCCTGATCCGCGACCGCCTCTCGGTCCAGTTCACCGGCGGCGTGCGTTACCAGGACGAATCCGACTTCGTGGGCGGGGGCGACAGCGCGGCCGCCGATCCCGAATTCAAGCGTCGCAATGTCGGCGCCAAGCTCAGCCTGCGCCTCGATGATGACAACACCTTCACGGCAGGGGGCACCCACACCATCCAGGAGCGCACCTCGACGCCGGGCAAGAGCCTGGCCGAGGACGACGACCTGACGTTCACCAAGACCCTGCGCGACAACTTCTTCGCGACGCACGAGGGCACTTACGGCGATCTCATCTGGAATTCCTACGTCACCTACGACAAGTCCTCGAACCCCACCCGCACCAACTCGGAGACGGGCAACGGCGTCGATTTCGACACGCTGGTGGCCAATTCGCAGGTGGCGATCAGCCTGGAGCGCCACAAGATCGTGGCGGGCGTCAACTACTTCCACGAAAGCCTGGAAGATGGCGCCACCAATGGCCTCAACCTGCCCGGCATGGTCGTGCCCACCGACATCGTCTCGATGACCCGCAACCAGTACGCTGCGTTCCTGGAGGACAACTGGGAGATCGTCGATGACCTCTCGATCCTCCTGAGCGGGCGCGTCGACCACAGCGGCGCCTTCGGCACGCGCTTCAGCCCCAAGGCCTACGCGGTGTTCCGGGCCACGAACAATCTCACCATCAAGGGCGGCGTCACCACCGGCTACAAGGTCCCGAGCCTGCGCCGCGCGGCAACCGACTTCGGCTCGATCTCGCGCGGGGGCGTCATCATCGGCAACCCCGACCTGATGCCCGAGAAGACGGTGAACTACGAGGCAGGCGTCAGCTACGTGAACCACGACCTTGGCGTCTCCTCCAGCGTCACGGCCTACCAGAGCAACTTCAAGGACAAGCTGATGCGCACGGGCCGCATCTGCGAGGCCGACCAGGTCTGCGAATACAACGGCACGACCTACCCCGCGCACCAGTTCGGCTACACCAGCTACATCAATGTCGACACCGCCGAACTGAAGGGTGTCGAATGGACCCTGGACTGGCGCCTGATCGACGGCCTGCGCTACCGCCACAGCTACACCTACTCCCACACCGAGCAGACCTCGGGCAACAACGAGGGGCGTCCGCTCAACGACATTCCCAAGCACATGTTCAACGCCTCGCTGGACTGGGATCTTAGCGACATGATCCGCGCCTGGGGCCAGCTCAACTACCGTGGGCGCACCTCGGGCCGCTCGACCAATTCGAGCGGGTCGCAGACCAACGGCTTCACCTACGCGCCCTACACCTTCTACAACCTGGGCTTCAACATCGAGCCCAGGGACGGCCTGCGCGTGAACCTGGGCGTCTACAACGTCACCAACAAGCAGGTCACGCCCGAGGACGGCTTTGCCTATGTCCTCGACGGCCGCCGCTTCAGCGCTTCGCTGATGGTGGATTTCTAGGAGCAAGCTTCGCCGCATCCCGGGGCACAGGCTCCGGGATGCGGCGCCTGAATACGGGGTATTCATTCTTGAGGGTTGCACCCGAGGCGCATCGGCTGCACTCGCTATTGCGAAATATTCGCAATAAATGGTGGTCCTTCCCCGACAGGACCATCACACCGCACCGGAAGGACTTCCATGCACGCAAGGACGAGCGAGGCGAAAGGCACGCGCCATCCAGCTCCGGCCCCAACCCCGGGTACGGCACGTCGCCCCCGCAAGGCCCGCGCCTTCTGGATGAAGCAGCTCCACACCTGGCACTGGATCAGCGCCGCGCTCTCGCTCGTGGGCATGCTGCTTTTCACCGTCACGGGCTTCACCCTCAACCACGCCGCCGACATCCCGGCCGAGCCGGTGCGCGCCGAAATGGAGGGAGCTCTCTCCAGCCAGACGCTGCGCCTGCTGGACACCGAAGACACCCAGGCGCGCCCGCTGCCCCCGCCCGTCGCAGCCGCCGTGCGCGACATCACCGGCCTCGCCACCGCCGGGATCGAGGCCGACTGGAGCGCGCCAGGCGAGATCTACCTTGCCATGCCGGGACCCGGCAGCGACGCCTGGGTCAGTATCGACACCGAAACCGGCGAAGTCCTGGCCGAGCGCACCGACAGGGGCTGGATCTCCTACCTCAACGATCTCCACAAGGGCCGCAACACCGGCTCGGCCTGGGGCTGGTTCATCGACCTCTTCGCCTTTGCGTGCCTGGTCTTTACCCTCACCGGCCTCGTCCTCCTGCAACTTCACGCACGCAACCGCCCGCTGACCTGGCCGCTGACCGGCCTGGGTCTGGTGATCCCGCTCGCGGTTGCCCTCCTCTTCATCCACTGATCCGAGCGAAAGGCCATTTGCACGATGCCACGGCTTGCAACCACCACCGGCGCCACCGCCCTTGTCGCAGGCGCGGCCAGCGCCTTGGCCGTCCCGGCGAACGCCGAGACGATCCGCGTCACCATTCCGCGCATCAAGGTCGCCGAGTACCACGCGCCCTATGTCGCGGCCTGGCTCGAACCCGAGGCGGGCGGCGCGGCGCGCACGATCTTCGTGTGGTACGACATCAAAAAGAAAGGCGCGGAACCGGGCACCAAGTGGCTGACCGACCTGCGTACCTGGTGGCGCAAGGGCGGTCGGCGTCTGAAGCTCCCGGCGGACGGTGTGAGCGGGGCGACCCGCACGCCCGCCTCCTATGACATTCCCCTCCCCGCCAATCTTCCCAAGGGCGCCTACGTCCTCAAGGTCGAGGCGGCGCGTGAGACCGGGGGGCGCGAGATCGTCTCGCTGCCGATCACCGTGCCCGGCGCCAAGGGCTCGGCCACGGGCAAGACCGAGCTTGGCGCCGTCACCATCCGCTGAAGTCGTCCGCTTCCCATTTCCTGTCACGTACCGGCCCGGGATAGGGCCCAGAAAGGTTCTGCCATGAACTCCCGCACTCTCTTCTCGCGCCTCGCGCTCGCCTCGGGGCTGTCGCTGGCCTCGCTCGCGCTGACGACCAGCCCCGCCTCGGCGCACCGCTTCTGGCTGGTGCCTTCGGCCACGACACTTTCGGGCACCGACCAGACGATCTCGTTCGACGGGGCGATCTCGAACGACCTGTTCAACCCCGATCACGTGGCCATGCCGCTCGAGATCCTCACCATCGTCAAGCCCGACGGCAGCAAGGGCGAGATGCTCAACGCCGCCAAGGCGCGCCACCGCAGCACCTTCGATGTCGCCATCGACCAGGAAGGCACCTGGTGGGTCGGCGTTACGCGCCAGGGCTACTTCGGCTCGTTCAAGCTGAACGGTGAGGAATGGCGCGTAGGTGGGCGCGGGCGCCCCCGTCCCGGCGACAAGCGCGTGGACGGCATCGACGCGATCCCCGAAGGCGCCAGCGATATCGACCTGGTCGAGAACCTCAGCACCAACGGCACCTTCGTGACCTCGGGCATTCCCGATACCGACGCCTTCACGCCGACCGGCAAGGGCCTTGAACTCCAGCCCCTCACGCACCCCGATGACCTCGTTGCAAACGAGCCGGGCCGCTTCCGCTTCCTCATCGACGGCAAGCCCGCCGCCGGGGTCAAGGTCACAGCGGTCCCGGGCTCCAAGCAGTACCGGGCAAGCGAGATGGTGACCACGGTCGAGACCGGCGCAGACGGCATCGCCACCATCGCCTGGCCGACGCCCGGCATGTACTGGATCGACGCCAAGGCCGAGGACACCAACCCGGCCGAGCCGCGCGCGACCAAGCGCCGCATGGGCTACACCTTCACCGCCGAAGTGGTCGCCCCCTGAGCGCCAGGACCGACACCGCCGGGGAGGACGGCGCGCGTATCGCCGTCCCCCTCGACATCTCGCCCGACATCCTCACCGGATGGCGCGAGGGCGCGCCGGTCCATGCCCTGGAGGGCGAGACCATGGGCACGCGCTGGAGCCTGAAGGCCCTGCTGGGCGAAGGCACGCCCCCCGCGACGATCGCCGCGCTTCTGAACGCACGGCTCGACACGCTGATCGGCCAGCTCAGCCACTGGGAACGCGACAGCGCCATCACCCGCTTCAACCGCGCAGAGGCGGGAAGCTGGCACACCCTCGGACCCGACTTCGCGCAGGTCATGGCCACCGCGCTGGACCTTGCCGCGCGCAGCGAAGGCACTTTCGACCCCGCAATCGGGGTGCTCGTGAACCTGCACGGGTTCGGCCCGCGTCCCGCCCCGCACCAGCCGCCATCGCAGGGCGCCATAGCCGACGCGCTCGCCGTCTCGGGCTGGACGCGGCTGGACTGGGAAGCGGAGACGTCCCGGCTGCGCCAGCCCGGCGGACTGCACCTAGACTTCTCAGGGATTGCCAAGGGGTACGGCGTCGATGCCCTCGCCCAGACACTGGAGGAGGCGGGCCTGCGCCACTTCCTCGTCGAAATTGGCGGCGAGTTCGCAGGCCGCGGCCTGCGTCCCGATGGCGATCCCTGGTGGGTCGAACTCGAAACCCCGCCGCCAGCCCTCGCGCAGGGCATCGTACCCTTGCGGCTGGCGCTGTGCGGGAAGGCCGTCGCCACCTCGGGCGACTACGTGCGCGGGTGCCACACGATAGACCCGCGCGATGGCCAGCCCGTCCACCATGTCCTGGCGCTCAGCGTGATCGGCGAGACGACGATGCGCGCGGATGGCTGGGCCACCGCGCTCGGCGTCCTGCCCCTGCCCGAAATCGAGGCGCTCGCCACGCGCGAAGCCCTTGCGGCCCGCGCCCTCGTCCGCCGCGGCGAGGAAATCGTCGAGTGGATCAGCCCTGCCCTTGCGCGCATGATGGAATGACACTGCGGCCCAGTTGTGCATATTTTGACGCACACCCCGAGATATCGGCCCTAAATATGCACAAATGCGCCTCCTGCGCTGAATTAATCAGCTTTTTTTCATACACTTACATAAATATCGAATCGGTTTGACCTCTGCCAGAGCGATGGGGATAGGGCGGCCATCACACGCGGCGAACGTCCCGGGACGCTCACACCGCGCACCAGGCATTCCCCCTCCCAGGGTCAGCAGAGAAGAGACACGATGTTCACCACGCCCCCCATCGCCTCCTCCAAACGGGTGCAGCCCGCAGCGAGGCGCGCATGAAAAAAGCTCTCAAGATCGTCGGCGGCGTCGTGGCCGTCTGCCTTGTGGCCGCAGCCGTGTTCCTGCTGCGCCCGGTCAGCTGGGGCGGCAACCCCGAGGCCGAGAACGAAGAGCCGGTCGACGTCGTCCTGATCGGCGGGGGCATCATGAGCGTCACGCTCGCCACCTACCTGCAGGAGCTCGAACCGACCTGGGACGTGCACCTTTACGAGCGCCTCGATCAGGTCGCCGAGGAAAGCTCGAACGGGTGGAACAACGCGGGCACCGGCCACTCGGGCTATGCCGAGATGAACTACACCCCCGAGATGCCCGACGGTTCGATCAACATCGACAAGGCCGTCAAGACGGTCAGCGAATTCGAGAAGTCGCGCCAGTTCTGGGCGCATGAAGTCGAGCTGGGCAACCTTCCCGAGCCCTCCACCTTCATCAACCCCACGCCGCACATGGCCGTCGTCTTCGGCGAGAAGCGCATCGAATTCCTGCGCAAGCGCTGGGAAGCACTGACCGCGAACCCGATGTTCTATGGCATGGAGTTCAGCACCGACCCCAAGCAGATCGCCGACTGGGCCCCGATCCTGATGGACGGGCGTGACCCGGCCGAGAAGGTCGGCGCGACGTTCATGCCGCTGGGCACCGACGTCAACTACGGCGCGATCACGCGCGGCCTTGCCGATGGCCTGCGCCGCAACCCGCGCTTCCACATGCACCTCTCCAACGAGGTCCGCGGCCTGCACCAGAACGCGGACAAGACCTGGAACGTGACCGTGCACGACCTCGCCGCGAACGAGGACCACACGATCAAGTCGCGCTTCGTCTTCATCGGGGCCGGCGGCGCGGCGCTCAAGCTGCTGCAGCTTTCAGGCATTCCCGAAGGCAAGATCTACGGCGGCTTCCCGGTTGGCGGCCAGTTCCTGGTGATGGACGATCCGAAGATCGCCGACCGCCACAACGTCAAGGCCTATGGCATGGCGGACGAAGGCTCGCCGCCGATGTCGGTCCCGCACATCGATGCACGCAAGATCGACGGCAAGAACTACGTCCTGTTCGGCCCCTTCGCGCTGCAGAGCACCAAGTTCCTCAAGAACGGCTCGTGGTGGGACCTGTTCTCCTCGGTCTATGACAACAACGTGGGCACCATGCTCAAGGTCGGCGCGGACAACTTCAACCTGGTCTCCTACCTTGCCGACCAGGCTGCCCTCACCGACGAGGACCGCCAGAAGCAGCTCGCGCAGTACTTCCCCAAGGCCCAGCGCTCGGACTGGAAGCTGATCACCGCGGGCCAGCGCGTCCAGATCATCAAGAACGATCCCGAGAAGGGTGCGATCCTGCAGTTCGGCACCGAGATCGTCTCGGCCAAGGACGCTTCGATCGCCGCGTTGCTGGGCGCCTCGCCCGGCGCCTCGACTTCGCCCTCGATTGCCTACAACGTCCTCAAGAAAGTCTTCCCGGACCAGGTTGCGGGCCGCTGGAAGGGCAAGCTCGACGCGATCTATCCCGCGCAGGACAAGGTCCTGAACGATGATCCCGCGCTGGTGAACCGCATCCGCAAGACCACCAGCGACGCGCTCAAGCTGCCCTACATCACGGTCCCGGAGGATCTGAAGGGCGCCAAAGACGCGAAGGCCCCGGCCAACGACAACGCGCCCGCCTCGGGCAATCTCAACTCCGAGATGCAAGCGCTCTAAGGCACGCAGACCAGTCACCCACGGGAAAGCCCGGAAGGAGAGATCCTTCCGGGCTTTTTCGCATTCGCACAGGTCAGCGTGCGGCGACCGGAGCCTCGGGCGAACGGGCTGGAGCAGGGCCGCCCCCGATCCGCTCGGACAGGCGTATCTGGGGGATGCGCGTCGCGACCAGCGCGGCCAGCACGGTCAGCACGCCCCCCATTGCGAAGTTCACAAGGAAGGCATTCTCGTAGACCTGCGCAAGGCGGGAGAGACCTTCCGGGCCCAGTGTGCGCGCCAGCACCGCGCCCTGGCTGACGACCTCCTCCACCCGTTCGGCCGGAAACCAGGCGAGCGCGTTTGCGCGGATCTGCTGCGAGAGGATCAGCCCGGCGATCCCCACCCCGGCCACGGCCGCCAACTGGTTGCAGAACTGCATCGAGGAGGTGCCGAGCCCCAGGTCCTCGCGCGGGACGGTGTTCTGGAGCGCGACCATCAGGTTGGGCATGCACAGCCCGCCCCCTGCCCCCATCATCATGCAGCTCACGATCCAGGCGGGCAGTCCCAATTCCAGACGCGTGACGGCGGCAAGGCAGAAGAACCCGCAGGCCAGAAGCGCCATGCCGCCCACGATGGGCGCCTTGTAGCGCCCGGTGCGCGCGATGATCTGGCCTCCGATCAGCGAGACCGCGGTGCCCGCGATCACGTGGGGCAGCAGCATCAACCCGGACTGCGCGGTGGAGAGCCCGCCCACCATCTGAAAGAACAGCGGCAGGTAGACCGAGGAGCCGAAGAAGGCGAGGCCGATCATCGCGCTCGACAGGACCGTGCGGGCAAAGACGGGGTTCGCCAGCATACCGACCGCGAGGATGGGCTCCGCCGAACGCCGCTCCTGCCAGACCAGCAGCGCGAAGGCGCCGATGCAGGCAAGCCCCATGCCCGCCATTTCCCAGACAGAGGCCGCGCGTGTCCCCTCCAGCGCGCCCAGCAGCAGCAGGAAACTGACCGTGCCGACCACCAGCAGGGCAATGCCGGGAAAGTCGATCACATGCTCGCGGCGATGGGCAAGACGGCGCGGGAGGACAAACCACAGGACCGCCAGCGCCAGTGCGCCAATCGGCAGGTTGATGTAGAACACCCAGCGCCAGCCCCAGTATTGCGTCACCGCGCCCCCCACTACCGGCCCGGCAATCCCGGCCAGCAGATTGGTGAGGTTGAAGAGGCCCTGGTAGCGCGGCCGCTCGCGCGGGCTGACGATGTCGCCCATGGTTGTCATCGCCAGCACCTGCACGCCGCCTGCGCCCAGTCCCTGCACCGCGCGAAAGAGGATGAGCTGGAGCATCGAGCTGGCCAGGCCGCAGAGCAGGGAGCCGAGGAGGAAGAACGTGATCGAGACCGTGAACAGCGCGCGCCGCCCGTGGATGTCGCTGAACTTGCCATAGAGCGGCATCGTCACCGTCGAGGCGAGCATGAAGGCGGTCATCACCCAGGAGAGACGCTCCAGCCCGCCGAACTCGCTGACGATCAGTGGCAGCGCGGGGTTGATGATGAAATTGTCGAGCGAGGCGAGCGCGGTGGTCATCAAAAGCCCCACCAGCGTTACCCAGAAGCGCAAACGCCCCTGCGCCGGCACCTCAACGCTATCCGCCGCGCTCATCCGCTCACTCCGACAGAGGCCGCGCCATCCTCAACCGCTGTCTCCGCACCGCCGCGCCGACGGCTGACACCGAGGTAGGCCAGCGCCGCAACCGAGAAGATCATGTGCAGGACGCCGATCATCACGAAGGGCGCGGTCAGCCCGATGATGTCGAAGAGGTAGCCCGCGACGAACGAGACCACGACCACGCTCACCGTCCCGAAGAAGGCGAGGAGGCCATAGGCGGTGCCGCGAAGGTCGGCGGGCGCCTCTTCGCCGAAGAGGGCCTGCTGGGCGATGGTCTGGGTGCTCTCGGCATGGCCGATGAACAGCGCGAGGATGAAGATGCCCCAGCCCGTCACGCTGTCGACCAGCGGTGCGCAAAGAAACGCCGCGCCCACCAGCACGAGGCTCAGGATATAGATGAAGAGACGGTCCACCTTGTCGAGGATCGGGCCCAGGATTGGGGGCACGACGAAGGAGGAGACACGCATCAGCGCCATGACCGTGCCCGCAATCGCCAGCGCCTCGGTGGTCGAGACGCCCTCCTGCGCGCCGCGCAGCGTGATCCACAGCGCAAAGAAGGAGCCCACCACCGCCTCGTCGGTGCGCACCACGAAGGAGGTCAGGAGCAGGACGCCGAAACGGCGGTTCGTGCGGGTGTAGCCTAAGATGCGGCCGAAATTGCGGGTAAGGTCGCGAAAACCGCTTGTCGCGCGCGCCATCAGCGGCGCGCGCACGGTGCCCGGCGGTGGGCCTTCGGGCCTGTCGGGCAGCAGGAACAGCGCGGTCACGATGGCCGCGCCAAACCCCACCGCGCCGCACAGCCAGAGCGCGAAGGTGCCTGCCTGCGCCACGTCATACCCGGCCGCATTCAGCCAGCCGGGCAGCGCGCCCCCGATCACGCCCACCATCAGGATGTTGATGAGCCCGTAGAAGATCATCACCAACGCCATGAATTTCCCGCGCGAGCCGTTGTCGACATAATCGTAGAACTTGGGCGGTCCGCTTGCGGTGTGGGTGCTCGAGGCAATGCCGAAGAAGAAGCGGATGACGAACAACGTGACGACACCGCCCGCGAGCGGATAGGCAACGGCGGCCAGACTGTAGCCGGTCAGCGCGAAGACCAGCAGCGCCTTGCGCCCGATCTTGTCGGCCAGCGCGCCGGCAAAACTGACGCAGACCAGCACGACGGCCTGCTGCACGGTCATCAGCTGGCCCGCGAGCCGCCCCTGCCGCTCGGGCGCGATGCCGATCATTTCGGAGAAGACGTAAGGCTGCATCAGGTTGATGAAGGCCGAGACCATCACCGCGATCCCGGTAATGAACAGGAACACGAAGACCTCGCGCACCGGGACACCCTGGGCCAGGACAATCGGGCCGATCCGTGCCGGGGCGGCCTGCTCGCAGGAGATGGACGAATCGCGCCTGTTCATGGACGGTGCCTTTCGCGCTGAAGGTAGGAAGAAAGGGGCACGCCAGTTGGCGTCCAGCTCCTCCAATCAGGGCTCAAGCATATGAAGAGGCGGGACGCTTTCCACTAAATTGGGCATGTCCAGAGGGCCTTTTAGATATGCCTATTTCGACTATTGTTCCAACCTTGCCTTGCGACTTACGCTCCATGCCATGGGGATTTGACCCGGACTGGCCCGTTGATTTTTCGGCCCAGTCCGAACGGCGCGGCACAACGTGCAGCCTTGCAGGGGGGCGACCATGGCAGAGCATTGGGACATCGCGATCATCGGCGGCGGTACGGCAGGACTTCCCGCGGCGATCACGGCCGCGCGCGGCGGGGCCCGTGTCATCCTGGTCGAGGCCGCCGAAGAGCTGGGCGGCACATTGCACCTGACAGGCGGGAGCATTGCAGGCGGCGGCACGAAGGTACAGGCGGCCAAGGGTATCGAGGACAGCGCCGAACGCCACTACCGCGATTGCCTCACCATCGGCGGCCGGACTGCGCAGGACGATGTGCTGCGTGTGTGGACCGACAACGCGGGCGCCACCATCGACTGGCTCTATGCCGAAGGTGTCCCCTTTGGCGAGCAGATGCCCACCTTCAGCGCCGCGCACGAAGCCTATGATGCGCCGCGCACCTTCACTCCGCCGCGCGGGGGCAAGGACCTTGTCGACACGCTTGTCCCCAAGGTCCTCGAACTGGTCGCGCAAGGGGCCATTGAGCTCAGGCTGGCAACGCGCCTGACGGCGCTGGCCTGCGATGCCACGGGCGCCGTCGTCGGTGTGGACGTGCGCGGAGCCGATGGATCGCAGACCATGCTGGAGGCCGATAACGTGGTGCTCGCCTGCGGGGGCTACGGCGCCAATTCCGTGCTGTGGGAGCGGCTGCATCCCGGCACACCTTACCGCACCTACGCCTGGCCCACCTGCCGGGGCGACGGGCATATCGCGGCCGAAGCGGCTGGCGCGGTCCTTGCTCATGCGCAGAACTTCCTGCCCACCTATGGCGCTTCGGAAGACATCGACGCCCCCGGGACCTTCTGGATCCACTCGATGGTCGCGCCCTCGATGCGCGCGCCTTGGGAAATCAACGTCAACATGCAGGCCCAGCGCTTCATGCGTGAGGACCTGCCCAGTCCCGACGGGCGCGAGCGCGCGCTGCGCGCCCAGCCGGGCCAGGCCTTCTGGACGATCTACGATGCGCGCATCCGGGCCGAAGCTCCGCCGCTGTTCCGGTGGGAACCGGAAAAGGTCGCGCGCGCCTTCACGCAGAGCCCCGATTTCGTCGAGGCCACCAGCATATCCGAACTGGCCGCAAAATGCGGGCTCGACGCGGTTACGCTGGAGACCACCATCGCCGCCTACAACGAAGGGCAGCAAAGCGGCGAGGACGCCTTCGGGCGCGAGCACATGCCCTGCCCCATAGCCCAGGCGCCGTTCTACGCGGTCCGCCATGTCTCGACCTCGGTCGTGACCTGGGGCGGGATCACGGTGGACGGCGAGCTTCGCGTAACGGACGCAGACGGCGCGCCGATCCCGGGCCTCTACGCCGCAGGCGAAGTGCTGGGCATGGGCGTCTTTGGCGCGGTGTTCCTCGGCGGATCGACGATGTCCTCCGCGCTCACCTTCGGCAAGCTGCTGGGCGAGCGCCTCTCCGCCGCAGCCATCGCATCGCACACCCACATCGCCGCACAGAGCCCGGCATGACCGGACGCGCCTTTCAAGGAGACCTTCCATGCTGACCGACCGCGGATTTTCCAAGCGCAACCGCCGCGTGCGCAGTCTCGATGTCGAAAGCTACTCGGACTTCGTCCTGGGCTTTCGCAACTGGACCTACAACGATCTCGACAAGCCCGCACGCGAACGCGCCGACGAGATCATGGCGGACCTGCGTATCAACGCCGAGGACGCCCCGCTCGATGCCTTCCGCGACCAGTTCCATGACGATCCGGTCATCGCCACGCGTGTGCGCGCCTGGCTCTCCAGCCAGCAGCTGATGTGGCAGAACGTGCTTGACCACTACGAGCAGCACAAGGACTTCTACCACGCCGACATGCAGGACGTGGACGACAAGGGCCCGGGCACGCTGGAGCTCAACACCGGCATGGAGATGCCCGACTACGTCAAGCACGAGATCCACATCCAGCCCGGCGGCTACACCGGCAACGACTTTGCCGGGCCCCTCTACCACTACGGCACCAACACCTTCTACAAGGGCCAGAACAACGAGGACGAATTCCAGTTCGGCATTGCCGAGACGCTGGCAAAGCCGAAGGACGGCAAGATCGAACGCATCGTCGACATTGGCTGCGGCATCGGCCGGCTCAGTGTCGCGCTTGCCGAAACCTTCCCCGAGGCCGAGGTCTGGGGCCTCGACGTTGGCGGCCCGCTGGTGCGCTATGCCCACCGCCGCGCGGTGGAACTGGGAACGCCTGTCCACTTCGCCCAGCGCCTCGCCGAGGACACCAAGTTCGCGGACAACAGCGTCGATATCGTCGCGGCCTATATCCTCTTTCACGAGGTGTCCGAGCAGGGCGCGAAGGACATCGTCAAGGAAGTCTTCCGCATCCTGCGTCCGGGCGGCGTCTTCGACGTGACCGATTTCCACACCGGGCGTGCCCGCTCGAACGATCCCTACCGCCGCTTCATGGGCTGGATCGACCACGTCTACAACGCCGAGCGCTGGTCGCACCAGTTCGGCCAGAAGGACTTCCTCGACACCCTGCGCGAAGCCGGCTTCGAGGTCGAGAAGGGCGAGAACCGGCACTGGGGCATCGCCTGCTACATCGCGAGAAAGCCCGAATAGGCCACCACATTCCACGCGCCGGGGCTGTCCAGCCCCCGGCGGGTTCCCCGCATTGCCGGAACACCCGGAGCCGCTATCTGCGCGGCCCCGCGAGGACCTGTGCGTCCGCACGCCATTCGACACGACCGAGGCACAACCACGACCAGAGGCACGACCAGAGACACGACCAAGAGGGGGGTAAGCGTAACCATGAAGTCCATCACGACCCGTACCGAGAAACGCCGCGCCGACCGCTGCCGCACCTTGCGCGCCGCCGCCGCCGTTCCCGCACTCGCGACCGCGCTGGCCGCAGGCGCCGCACTGCTGC
>NZ_JALHAT010000022.1:0-95847 GCF_022818885.1 Novosphingobium mangrovi
GCGCTTGCGGGCGCGGCCACGGCCAGCGCGGCGGACATCGTCGCCCCGCCCGCCGACCTCGCGCTCGATCCCTTCTACACCCAGGCCATCGAGACCGATGGCCTGTGGATCACGAGCTCCTCCAAGGTGAAGCCGAGCACCCTCGTCAAGGCGCGCAACATGGTCCACGCCATGCTTGCCCACCGGCCCGAGATCGCGCGCGAACTGGTGCGCCAGGGCTTTCGCATCGCGATCATGGCCGAGGACGAGACGACCATGGACCTGCCCGAGCAGCGCGACTGGGACAAGCCGGCCCGCGACGACATCGTCCTCACGCCTTTCGAGCGGGAGAACTACGACACCGAGATCGCCCCGCTCACGCCCTATGAATACTGGGCCAAGCGCGCGCGCGGCATGGGCGGCCTGCTCACCAGTGGGGCGGAAGAGAACATCCAGGCCGTACCCGGCACGCGCTATTTCGGCGAGACGATCCTCGTCCACGAGTTCTCGCACGCGATGTACCAGGCCCTCCTCGAAATCGACCCGGCCTTCGACGCGCTGATCCACGCCGCCTACGCCAACGCCCGCAAGCGCGGCACCTGGAAGGACCAGTACATGGAGAACACCATCGACGAGTACTGGGCCGAGGGCACGCAGTTCTGGTTCAACAGCAACTTCCCCGCGCAGATGGGTGACACGCTGGTGCGCACCGACGCCGAGATGGCCGCGCGCGATCCCGCCCTCGCGGTGTTGCTGGAGCAGGTCTACGGACCGATTCACCGCCTGCCCGACGATCCCTTCTGGATGCACAACGCCAAGGCCAAGCCGAGGAGCCCCGCCAAGGCCGATTGAGCCACAGCCGCCCGGCCCGGGTGGCATCCTGCCCGCTCCCAACAGAGGCCTCGCGCACACGCGCGGGGCCTTTTTCCTATGCGCGCGCCGTATCGACTCGCAGCCGGGTTGAACAGCGCCCCAATCTATCCGGCAACCGAACAGTCTTTTGCAACTGAACAAACATTCAAAAAAATGTCACACTCGCGGGAACCTTTCCGAATGGCGGGGTGAGTGTGCCATTTAGGCCGCAAAATGCCTCATCAATCTGCATTTATGGAAATTGAACGGTTGAACAATCTCTCGCGAGCGCTATGAGCGCGTCAGCTCCCACCGAGCCCCCGGGGTTGCGCAAGCGACGTCTCCGGGCACCACCCGAGCGGAACCGGACGGGCCTCCTCGCGCCGCGCAGCCATCTGCGCCTTCCACGCGCCCCAGGCCCTGGTACCGCGCCCGCGCGTTTGACACGCGCGCTCTTGAAAACGGCAATTCTGCCGCAACGCATGAGGGATACGATGCGCTCAAATGCCTTTCTGAACGCCAGCGCGCTGGCGCTGTCATCCGTGCTGGCGACCCCGGCCCTGGCGGCCGATGACGCCGCCGCCAGCGACGCAAGCCCCGCCACCGATGCCGCCACTTCCGCCGCCGCGCCTGCCGCAGCCGGTTCGGGCCGCAACGAGATCGTCGTCATCGGCACCGGCCAGACCCGCCAGGTCCAGGGCCTCACCGCCGAGGACATCGCGGTCGCCACGCCCGGCACCAGCCCGCTCGCCGTTCTCAGCAAGCTGCCGAGCGTCAACTTCCAGTCGGCCTCGCCGCTGGGCACCAACGAGTGGACGACCCGCATCTCGGTGCGTGGCTTCACGCAGAACCAGCTGGGCTTCACGCTCGACGGCGTGCCGCTGGGCGACATGAGCTATTCCAACTTCAACGGCCTGCACATCAGCCGCGCGATCACCTCGGACAACATCGGCATGACCGAGCTGTCGCAGGGTGCCGGCGCGCTCTCGACGGCCTCGAGCTCGAATCTGGGCGGCACGATCGCCTTTGAAAGCCTTGACCCCAGCTACGACATGGGCCTCACCACCGCGGCCACTTTCGGCAGCAACGATGCCTGGCGCCTGTTCGCCCGCTTCGAGACCGGCGATCTGGGCGGCGGCGTGCGCGCCTACGTTTCGGGCACCTACTCGGACACGCCCAAGTGGAAGGGCAAGGGCTCGCAGGAGCTGTGGCAGATCAACTCCAAGCTGGTCGCGCCGATGGGCGACCGCGGCGAGCTCAAGATCTTCGCCAACTACTCCGAGATGGCCGACGCCGACTACGCCGACCTCACGCCCGACATCCTCGATCGTCACGGCTACGACTGGGACTACTTGCGCTATGACTTCGAGACCGCGCAGGACATCGCCAGCAACCTGCAGAACGGCGTCTACGTCGACGACTACGAGGGCTACGGCACGCTGACGGGCGATGACGCCTATTACGACGGCTATGGCCTGCGCAAGGACCTGCTGATCGGCATGAGCGTCGACTACGACCTCACCGACGAACTGCACGTGCGCGTCTCGCCCTACTACCACAACAACCGTGGTATCGGCACCTGGTGGACGCCCTATGTCCCGACCCCGGGCGGCTCGAGCCTCTCGGTGCGCGGCACGGAATACTTCATCAACCGCATGGGCGTGACCGGCAGCCTGTCGTACGACCTGTTCCGCGGCAACCAGATCGAAGTGGGCGGCTGGTACGAGATCAACGACTACGACACCGCGCGCGACTACTTCGGCCTCGACGACGCCCCGACCTCGAGCATCTCGCACCACGAGTTCCCCAAGAACCCGTTCGCGTACGACTACTTCTACAAGTTCGACATCAACACCTACCAGTACTACGTGCAGGACACCTGGGAGCTGACCGACAGCCTCAAGGTCTCGGGCGGCTGGAAGGGCATCCAGGTCGACATCGACGCCAGCAACGACCCCTCGCGCACCAGCGCCAGCTGGGCGACGCAGGGTTCGCTCACGGCCAAGGACATGTTCCTCCCGCAGGTCGGCATCAACTACCGTCCGATCTACGAGGTCGAGCTGTTCGGCAGCTACGCCGAGAACATGCGCGCCTTCACGACGACGCCGTTCATCACCTCGCCCGACCAGTTCGCCGCGATCCGTGAGCAGGGTCTGAAGCCGGAAACGTCCAAGACCTTCGAAGGCGGCCTGCGCTTCCACCTGCCCAAGTTCGAGGCCTCGCTCGTGGGCTACCACGTGAAGTTCGACAACCGCCTCTTCTCGGTCTCGCCCTGCTCGGCGATCGAGAGCTGCCCCTCGGTCCTCAACAACGTCGGCTCGGTCACGACCAAGGGCGTCGAAGTCACCGGCCAGTACCGCGTGACCCCCGCGCTCTCGCTCTACGCCGCCTATGCCTACACCGATGCGTCCTATGACGATGACGTGCTGAACGGCGCGGGCGAGCTCGTCGCGGCCTCGGGCGGCAAGTCGGTCGTCGACCAGCCCGAGCACCTCATCAACGGCGAGATCTCGTACGATGACGGCACCTTCATCGGCCGCGCGCACGTGAACTACCAGTCCAAGCGCTACGCCACCTACGAGAACGACCTCTCGTTCAAGGGCCGCGCGCTGGTCGACCTGACCGTGGGCTACCGCGTCAACTCGGACGATGCGCTCGATGGCACCGAGATCCAGCTCAACGTCACCAACGTGACCGACGAGAAGTACGTCTCCACCATCGGTCAGTCGGGCGGCTACCAGGCCAGCTACGCCCCGGGCGACTGGCAGTACTTCATGGTCGGCGCGCCGCGCCAGTGGTTCGTGACGCTCAAGAAGGCGTTCTGATCTGCAGACCGGCCCGACAACGGCACACAAGGAAGGGGGCGACCGCAAGGTCCGCCCCCTTCTTTTTGGCCGTCCCACCAACAGACTGCAAGGCGCCCTTGTCGGTTGTTCGAGGGCTGGTTTGACGCGCCGAGCAACGGTCAGTCCGGTTTCTCTTGCTGTCCAAGCTCCTCAGCGGCCCAGATGAGTGGATAGGAGACCCACGGGCGGGGAACGATCCCGCCTAAAGCACCAGTTCGCCCAGTGCGTCAGCGCCGACCGCGACAGGGCCGCATGGAACATAGCGCTGGCTCCAGTGACAGCAACGGGTCCTGTGCTGAAATTCCGCGACGCGCCCAAATTGCTGGTTCCGCTCGGGATTTGACCCGCTACTAACCCGATTGCCTGCAATCCTTCGCCGTCTAAGTTCATTGGCAACCAGTATCGGTGGTAGAAGGACAAAGGCACATTTAACTTGCGCCTGCTGGAAACCGGGGTGCCTATCGATCGCCTAAAAGTGACAAGCACGAAAGACCAATTCGCGATCGGCTACTGACAGAAACACAGAAAATGGAAATACTTAGACTGCATGTGGTTGTATTCTGCCGCTCAAAAAGGCTCTCTGTCACGCGGCTATCAACAGCGTATTCTAATTCCGATCCAATTCATACAAAATCGAGTTGAGAACAAGGTTTTTGCGCAACGCAGGCAGCCACAGAAATTGCAGACCGGCGACCTATATGGTCGCCGGTCCTTCGCAGTTACGGAACGTTTTGGCAAAGCCGCGATGCCGTATTGCAATCACCGCCCGGATAGATCGGGCCATTCGGGAAGTCGGAGCCGCCTCCACCGCCTGCTCCACCATACGGGGGCACGTCCCCATCGCAAAGAAGCAACAGTTCCTCCCAAGTAGCTCCTGGAAACTCGTTCCAGCAGAATATCTCGTCTGCAGACTGTGCTTGCGCAGCCAATGGAATGAAGGCCGCTGCCGACGCAAGAGAGATTGCCACCAGAGGTGCCTTAAGCTTCATCTATACCCTCCTAAATCAAGAGAAGTAGAATAGACATCACGGCGCATCGCGAATCAAGGCACTCTCCGCGCGTAACAAGAAGCGTCATAATTTTTAATGCCAATTTAACCTAGGCGTGCAGGCTCATGCAAAGGATTGCAAATCAGCTTTTTTTGTTTACTGTTTTAAAAATTAAGGCTGCAGAATAAGAGGACTTATTATGAATGCCGTCTTGTAGTATTGGGGCATGTCATACCCATAAATGTGGATATTCAGAAACATAGCCTGAGATAATCCCTGCGCGGACTCCAAGAAATAACAGTATAAATAATAAATATTGGATAGGTTGTGAAAATTACATCTACCCAAGAGCTGCTTGTTGAAAACGTTATTAATCATTCGGCTGTTCGCAAAGGTGGCCGTCTTTATGAAGCCAAATTAAAAGTGAAATTGTCTGCCCTGGGGGATTGGGCGCCTTAGCGTCTTCAAAGCGTTGGCGGGCAACTTCGTGCGAGCGTCAGATATCCCCGTCATTCAGTTCCGAACCCGACATTCCGCAACCGGCCCAAGGCAGACGAGGCCATCGTTCATGGAAAGGCATGGAAGGGCGCAGCTGCGTTCGACAGTTCCGGGAGCCCAAGGGCGATGGCCCTCGGATTCACTGTCTTTCCGGCGGACTTGAACCCAGCTCGGGATGGCGCGGCCGCAGGAAATTGCCCCACCGCGCGGTGCGATAGGGTTTTCCTACACCCGGGCGCCTGTGCTATGGTGGGGTCAGGCTATCGCGTTGGTGGTCACGGGTCAGGAGAGAGGTGCGTGTCGCCCAATATGGCAGGTCGGGATTGCGGGGCTCCGTGGGACGACCTTGCAGCGGGTGACAGGTGACACGGCTTTCCCTCTGGACCGTGTCAACTGTGTCAACTTCGGTGTCACCTTAAGGCCTGGTCCGGCTTCAGGGTCAGCACTTGGGGGGCGTGGTTCCAGCGGGTGAGCGTGGCGACGAGGTCCGCAGTCTGCATCGAGAGGGTCGCGGTGTTGCGCAAGGGGTGGATGTTGATCGTGCCTGTGGGCGCGAAGGCGGCATCGAGGACCACCTGCACACGGCCCTCGGTGTCGTTGAAGGCGGCGAGCGGGGTGACCGAGCCGGGCACCACGCCCAGGAAGGCCACCATGTCCTCGGCCTTGCCGAACGAGAGGCGCGGGGCGCCGAGGCGACTGGCCATGAACTTCAGGTCCGCGCGCTCCTCGGCGGGCATCGTCACCAGCCAGAACCGGCCGCGCCGGTCGGTCAGGAACAGGTTCTTGGTGTGCGCGCCCGCGATGTGGTCCTTGACCGCCGCGCTCTCGGCCACCGTGGCGGTGGCTTCGTGCTCGAAGACATGGAACGCCGTGCCCGATCCGTCGAGATCGGCCAGCAGCGCGGCCTCGCGTTCGTGTGTATGTCCCGTCATGGACGCAGCGCCTATCGCGCCTCAGGGGCGCGGTGCAAGCTCCTCCTGGCGCAGGTGGAGCCAGTTGATGTCCGCATCGACCGCCAAGCCGCTTGCCCGCTGCGCCTTGGCGCGCGCGGCCTTCGCCTCTTCCAGCGCGGTGGTCTTGGCCGCGCTGCGATCGATCCAGAGACGAAGCCCCGAAGCCTCGAACAGCATGGCGCGGTCGCTCGGACTGTCGCCCGCCACCAGGAGCGGCCGGTTCACCGCGTCGATGTAGGTGCGGATGCCCGCGACCTTGCCCGCGTACCAAGTGTTGGGTGCCCAGAGGGTGGACGTCATCTCCATGCCCATGTGCTTTTCGGCCGGGTAGTCCGCATCGAGGAAATGCCCCTTGGCGACCTGGCTGCGCGCGGTGGTGAGCGCACCGCTTTCGGGATCGCGCAGGACCATCGTCACCCCGACGATGTCTTCCGGCGCGATGTTCAGGCCGTAACGCGGATCGGCGAGCACCATGCGCGCGAGTTCCTCGGAGGCCGCCGTCACGACATAGACATGAACACCGCGCGCGCGCAGTTCATCCAGCAATTCGCGCTGCGCCTCGAAGATATGCGGGCGCTCGACCGTGCCCGAGACGACCTTGCCGCCCTCTTCATAGCGCACCGGGATAGGCGTTGTGCGCGCCATAAGGGCATCGACCTCGCCCTTCAGCTCACCCAGCGTGTGCCCGGAGAAGACCTGCGCGATCCACGGGTAGCACAAGTTGTCGTCGATCTCGCACAGGCGCAGGTAATAGCCGTAGAGCGTCTCGCCCTCGTGAAAGGGAATAGGCTTCAGCGAGGGATCGAGCGTCTCGGGCGGGAGCTTGCCGCGCGCTTCCATGAAGGGGAGGAGCGATTCTTCCAGGTCGTTCTGCCAAATCGTGTTGTCGGCATCGAAGACCGCGAAGGACCCTTCGGGCGCATCGGCAAGGACACTCTCGATCGTAGCGCGTGCCTCGGCAGGCCAATGCGCGAGCGGCTCGTTCGCCGCGCTGGCGGTCGCCGTCAGCGCGGCCACGGCGCCCAGGACCCCTGAAAGGAGACGCACCTTCATGCCACCGCGCCCTGCTCGAAGGCCGGGTCGGAAAGGCTCGCCTTGCCGGTCTCGACGTGGCCTGCGAAGCGGCGGCGGCGGGGCGAACCCTGCTGCGTCACGACCAGATCGTACCAATGGTCGCTGGCGGATACCTGCACCGGCACCCGCAGTTCCTGACCCGGGGCCACGGTCACGCTCTGCTCGGCCAGCTCGCCATAGGTTGGGGCGGTAATCGTGAAGGTCTCCGGCGCCTGCCCCGGATTGCGGATCGCGAGGTGGACGGTATCGCGCGCCCCCTCCTCCAGTGTCACGACCGGGGCGGTAGCGCCCTCGTCCGCGGCCTCGCCCGCCAGTTCGCGCAGCCAGCCGTTGGGGCCGAAGACAGCCAGGTCATAGGCCCCGGTGCGCGGCAGGCCGGGCAGGCTCGCCGTGATCTTCTTGCCGGGCTCCACAGTGTAGCTCCAGGGGCCGAGCTCACCGCTGCCCCTGGCGTAGACCTGGTAGACGACGCCGCGCGTCCCCGGGTTTGCGAAAGTCAGCTCCAGGCCGTCCTCGCTGCCCCGTGCGCTCGCCTCCAAGCGGTAGGGCAAGGGGCGGGTCGGGCGGCGCCCCGGTTCCTGTGCCGGAAGCGCCTGCGCCTCGGGCACTTCGGGTAGGGGCAGCTGCGCGACCGACATGATCTTCTTCAGATAGTCGTCCGTCGCCGGCAGCGCGTGGAGCGCCGAGCCATCGGGATCGGCAAAATCGAACAGGCTGGTGAGATCGCCCGTCACCTGGCGGCGCCAGGGCGTGATGTTGGGCTCCATCACTCCAAAGCGCTTTTCGAGGAAGCGGATCACCGAGGTGTGGTCGTGGACTTCGGAATTGACCCAGCCCCCACGCGACCAGGGCGAGACGACAAGGAGCGGCACACGCATGCCCAGCCCCACCGCGTTGCCTTCGTAGACTTCGCCGCGCGTATCGACCGTGCTCGCGCCCTTAATTCCGGCGGCGGCCGGAACGGGGCCGGGCATGTGGTCGAAAAAGCCGTCGTTCTCATCGTAGTTGATGATGAGCGCGGTCCTGGACCAGACCTCGGGATTGGCGACCAGCGCGTCGAGGATGCGCGAGACCATGTCCTCGCCGAACGCGGGCGGCGCTTCGGGATGTTCGCAGAACTTGGTGGGCGTCACCACCCAGGAGACCTGCGGCAGGCGGTCGGCCTCGACGTCGGCGCGGATCGCGTCGACAAGGTGCTGGCCCGTGCTGTCGGCTGCGTTCTCTGCGGTCGAGCCGGGCACGATGGCGCGGCCCCGGCGGTAGAGGTCGCTCTTGGTGTCGAGGCCGCGGAACTGCTCGAAATAGGCCAGCGAATTGCAACCGAAGTTGTCGTATTCCTGATAGACCTTCCAGTCGACACCGGCCTCCTGCAGACGCTCGGCATAGGTCGTCCAACTTGCGACCTGCTCGAATTCGGCCTTGTCGCGCGCCATGTCGCCGGTCCAGTTGCCATCGTCCTCGTTGTGGACGGCCTGGCGGCGCATGTCGCCCACCGCCATGCCGCTGGTTCCGGTAAACAGGTACATGCGGTTGGGGTTGGTCGGCCCGTGGAGCGAGCAGTAATAGGCATCGCACACGGTAAAGGCATCGGCGAGCGCGTGGTAGAAGGGCACGTCCTCGCGCGTGAAGTAGCCCATCGTCATCTCGCCCTTGCGGCGGATCCAGCTGGCGTAGTCCGCCCATTCGGCCGAGGACTGCTCGCCCTCGCCCTTCCAGCTGTGATCAAGGCTCTTGAGCAGCTGGCCGCTGGTCGTCTGCCCGTTCATGCGAAAAGGCAGGATCTCGCCACCCTCGGGGCGCGGCTGATGGAAGACCGACTTGCCCGAACGCAGGGGCATCGGACGCGGATCGGCAAAGCCGCGAACGCCCGGCAGCGTGCCGAAGTAGTGATCGAACGAGCGGTTCTCCTGCATCAGGATCACCACGTGCTCGACGTCCTTGAGCGTCCCGGTACGGCGGTTGGCGGGCTGCGCCAGCGCCTTGGCGATCGGCGCAGGCACGGATCCGGCCGCACTCGCCGCGGCGAGACGCTGGAGGAACAGGCGACGATCGATCATGGGCATTCTCCGGTGTGCATTGCCGGCTGAATAACCATTCACCCAACCTTTCTCAAGGCCAAGTCTCACATTTGGAGGATCGCAGGACATTTCCCGGGTCTCTCGAAGACCGAGATTACCAGATTATTGAATATTCGTTCAAAGGGCGGCCGCGATACCTATAAAAAGAGGGGGACGGCGCCCAGCGCCATCCCCCTCAGTCGTCAGAGTTGGTAAAAGGCGGAGCGCTCAGAGCTCCTCGGGCCAGTAGAGCCGCATCGGGTTGGTGATGAGCAGCTTCGTCTGCAATTCGGCCGTGGGCGCGATGCGCGGGATCATGTCGACGATGTGGCCATCGTCGGCGATCTCATCCTGCATGTTGGGATGGGGCCAATCGGTCCCCCAGATGACGCGATCCGGGTAGTCAGCAACAAGCGGCGCAACCGCAGCCGCGAAGTTGTCCCAGGGATCGCCCATTCCGCCTTCCTTCAGCGCATCGAGGCGCTCGGGGCAGGTCGCCTTGAACCAGATGTCCTCACGGCTGTCGAGGAAGGCACGGAAGGCCTTCATGTCGACGCCATCAGGGCCTTGCGTCACGTCCGGGCGACCCATGTGGTCGATGACCAACGGCACGGGGATCGCGTCCATGAACGGGCGCAGTTCCTCCAGGATATCCGCCTCGAAGTAGATCACCACGTGCCAGCCTTCGGGCAAGCGCTTGGCCACTTCGAGGAACTTGTCCTTGGGCGCATTGTCGACAAGGCGCTTCAGGAAGTTGAAGCGGATGCCGCGAATGCCGCCTTCGTGGAGAGCCAGAAGCTCGGCGTCCGAGATGTCGGGATCGACCACGGCCACACCGCGCGCCTTGCCGTTCGACTTGGCAATGGCGTTCAGCGTCGCCGCGTTGTCGGTGCCGTGGCAGCTCGCCTGAACGACCACATTGCGCGAGAAGCCCAGATGATCGCGCAGCGCGAACAGCGTGTCGGGCCCGGCGTCCTCGGGAAGGTACTTCGCCTTGGGGCTGAAGGGAAACTCGGCCATTGGA
Source organism: Novosphingobium mangrovi (assembly GCF_022818885.1). Lineage (NCBI taxonomy): Bacteria > Pseudomonadati > Pseudomonadota > Alphaproteobacteria > Sphingomonadales > Sphingomonadaceae > Novosphingobium > Novosphingobium mangrovi. The sequence continues at coordinate 10,273 of NZ_JALHAT010000022.1, forward strand.
CCGAAGACGTGGCAATGCGCGTCGATCGCGCCCTCGGGCGGCACGAACGAAGGCTTGCTGGGCGCAGAGTGCCAGCAGACGATACGATCAGACATAGACCTCTCCATCCATCAGCTTGCGCGCGGTGCGCAGCAGGGCGGCGCTCGTCACCGAGCCCTCTTCGTTCACTTCCAGCACGCAGCTCATCTCGCCGGTCGGGTGCTCGACCGAAAGGGTCTTGCGCGCGTCCTCCGGGATCTGCGCGACCTCGGCCGCAGGCGTTCCCTCGATGAGAGCGGCGGTCGCCACCGTCACCGCCGCCAGCACGCCGACTGTCGCATGAGCGCGATGCGGAATGAAGCAGCGGGTGTTGATCGCACCGCCATTCACGGGCGGCGAGACGAGGAACATCTTGGGGACCGACTTCTCGCTCACATCGCCAAGGTTCATCCGCTCGCCCACGGCAAGGCGGATCGCCTCGACCTTTTCCTTGAGCTCGGCGTTGGCCTCGAGTTCCTCGCGGGTCTCGGTGCCGGTGATACCCATATCCACCGCCTTCATGACAACGCAGGGCATGCCGTTGTCGATAAGCGTGACGGCCACGCCGTTCACCTCCTCGACGTTCTTGCCCGTCGGCAGCAAGGAGCCGCACATCGAGCCTGCCGTATCGCGGAACTCGACCGGGATCGGCGCGTGGGTACCGGGTACGCCATCAATGGCCGCCTCGCCCGCGTACGTTACCTTACCGCCCGGGGTTTGCACCGCCTCGACCGCGACCTGGCCGGTGTTGACCATGTAGATCGCGACCCGGGTCTCATCCCCCGTCGCCGCGACAAGGCCACGCTCGATGGCGAAGGGACCGATGCCCGCCAGTATGTTGCCACAGTTCTGCGCGTCCGAGACCGTCGCCTGATCCACGAAGACCTGAAAGAAGTGGTACTCGACATCGATGCCCTCGCGCTCCGATACCGACACCACCGCGACCTTGCTGGTGAGCGGATCCGCCCCGCCCATGCCGTCGATCTGGCGTGGGTCGGGCGAGCCCATCACGCCCAGCAGGAAGGCATCGCGCGCGGCGGGATCGCTCGGCAGATCGTCCTTGAGGAAGTAGGCGCCTTTCGATGTCCCCCCACGCATCCACATCACGGGAGCGCTGGTGGGAAGATCAGACATACTTGAGGCCTTCCTTCTCCAGGCGCTCGCGCATCTTGTACATGTCAAGGCCAAGGACGCCCGAAGCCAGCGTCTCGCGCTTCTCACCTTCGTTGGCTTCGCGGGCCTGCGCGGCCTTGAGGACTTCGGCCGCCTTTTCGCGCGGCACGCAGACCACGCCGTCATCGTCAGCCACGATCACGTCACCCGGGTTCACCGCGCAGTTGGCGCAGACGACGGGCACGTTGACCGAACCCAGCGTGTTCTTGACGGTGCCTTGCGCGTAGATCGCCTTGGACCAGACCGGAAATTCCATCTCGGTCAGGTCGCGCACGTCGCGCACGCCCGCATCGATGATGAGGCCCCGGCACCCGCGCGCGATCGCGCTGGTGGCAAGAAGATCACCGAAGTAGCCGTCTTCGCACGGGGAGGTCGGCGCGAGCAGGAGCACGTCGCCCTCCTGCAGCTGCTCGATGGCCACGTGGACCATCCAGTTGTCGCCCGGGGGCGAGCTGATGGTCACCGCCGAGCCGGCAATGCGCGCGCCTGCGTAGATCGGGCGCATGTAGCTGGCGAGAAGGCCCGTACGCCCCTGCGCCTCGTGGACGGTGGCAACGCCGCAGGCGGCCAGGCCGTCGATGATCGCAGGATCGGCCCGCTCGATATTCTGGACGACGACACCCGACATGGCAGCACTCCTCTTCGCTCGTTATCAATTCAGGTTGGACCTGACATGGGCTTCGCGCGTGCGAGGGGGAAAGAGAACTTTGGCAATCGCCATTGGATTTGGCTAAAGATGCCCGCATGGACGTTTGGGAACTGAACTTGCGCCACTTGCGCGCGGTCTTGAAAATTGCCGAACTGGGAACGGTCAGCGCGGCGACGAGTGCGGTCAATCTCAGCCAGCCCGCAATAACACAGGCGTTAGGACGCCTGGAGGCGGCGCTGCAGGTTCCCCTCTTCGAGCGGCGCCACGACGGGATGGTGCCCACGCACGCCGGACAGATTCTCAGGAGCCGTATTTCGGCCGCGCTCCTGCACGTGCGCAGCCCCCACGTCACGATGTCGCGCCTGCGCGCGCTCCTCGCGCTTTCGGACAGCGGCAGCTACGCGGGCGCCAGCCAGGAGACCGGACTTTCGCTGCCTTCGATCCACCGCGCGGTGAACGACCTCGCGCTGGCGCTGCGTCGCCCGCTGGTCGTGCGCCGGGGCAAGCACGTGGTGATGACCGAGACCGGTGCCCAGTTCGCGCGCGAGTTCCGCCTCGCCGTGGTCGAGCTGGAAGCCGGACTCTCCGAGATCCAAGCGTTGCGCGGCCACGAGACCCGCCGCATCGCGATCGGCGCGATGCCGCTCTCGCGCGCCCGCATCCTCCCTCTGGCCGTAGCCCGCTTCCACGCGCGCCGACCGCAGGTGCGGCTCACCATCGTCGAGGGCTCGCGCGCGGAACTGGTCGAGCCTTTGCGCAACGGCTCGCTCGACGTGATGGTCGGCGCGCTGCGCAGCCCGCTCGTCGAGACCGACCTCGAACAGCGCACCTTGTTCGAGGACGTGCCCGTATTCCTGGGCCGCCACGACCACCCCCTCGTCGGCACGGCCCCCGAGGCCGCGGATCTCGCCCGCTACCCGTTCTGCCTGCCCGCGCGCGGCACACCGCTTCGCGACAGCTTCGAGCGTTATTTCGAGAGCCATGGCCAGAGCCCGCAGGTCCCGCTGGAATCAGGCTCGGTGATGATGATCCGGCAGGTCATGATGGACAGCGATTTCCTGACCCTGCTCTCGCGCGACCAGGTGCCCGTCGAGCTGGAAGCGAAGTGGCTTTCGCAGGTCGCTCAACTCCCCGCACAATTCCACCGTGTTATCGGCATGACCACCCGCCACTCGCTGCGCCCGACCACTGTGCAGGAGGAGTTTTTCGCCGATCTGGAGCAGGCCGCGCATGAAATCGCGACAGGCACAAAAACACGGTAATTAGGTAAAGCTTATAAGAGCAAGGCAGTTCCGATTAGCCCCCTGCCGCCCCCGGGGGCAGACATGCCCGCCATGACACAGGCCCGCACCAAGTTCGCTTGCCTTATCGGCTTCGGAGAAGCCGGATCGACCTTTGCCCGCGCCGGAAGCTGGGGGCCACGCGCCGCCGCCTTCGACATCGCGCCCGCGCGCCGCGCGGTCATGGACGAACTGGACGTCACGCCCTGCGCCAGCGCCGAAGAAGCGCTTGCCGATGCGTCTCTGGTGCTCTCGCTCGTTACCGCCGACCAGGCGCTGGACGTCGCGCGCACCTGCGCTGCGCTGATCTCTCCGGACGCGCTGTTCTGCGACATGAACTCGGTCGCCCCCGGCACCAAGCGTGCCGCAGCCGAGGCCTTTGCCGCGGCGGGCAAGCGCTATGTGGACGTCGCCATCATGGCCCCCGTCAACCCGGCCGCCCTTGGTGTTCCGCTCAACATCTCCGGGCCTGACGCGGCCGAGGCGAAAGACCTTCTGACCGGAATGGGGTTTGAAAAGACCCGCATCGTGGGCGATGCCATCGGTCGTGCGTCGGCGATCAAGCTGGTCCGCTCGGTCATGGTCAAGGGGCTGGAGGCGCTCACCGCCGAAATGATGCTGGCCGCCCATGCCGAAGGCGTGGCCGAGGACGTGCTCGCCTCGCTCGATGCCAGCGAGAAGACGATCAAATGGCCCGAGCGCGCCGACTACAACCTTGACCGCATGATGATCCACGGCCGTCGCCGTTCAGCGGAGATGGCCGAGGCCGCCGCGATGCTGCGTGATCTGGGCATCGATCCGCTGATGACGCAGGGCACGGTTGCGCGCCACCAGGACATCGGCGAACTGGGCCTCACCCCGCCGCCCGAGGGCTATGCGGCCAAGCTCGACGCCATTACCGCATTGCAGACATCCAATCCGAATTCGAACAAGGGAGAGAGCTGAAGCCATGTCGCTCGTCATTGACTGCCACGGTCACTACACCGTCCTGCCCAAGGGCCACGACGCCTGGCGCGAGGAGCAGAAGGCCGCCTTCAAGGCCGGCACCACGCCCCCGCCCTATCCGGAGATCACCGACGAGGAGATCCGCCAGACGATCGAGGACAACCAGCTCAAGCTCATCAAGGAGCGCGGCGCGGACCTCACGATCTTCTCCCCGCGCGCCTCGGCCATGGCTCCGCACGTCGGCGACCAGGCCGTGGCCGCCGAGTGGGCGACCCACTGCAACAACCTCATCTACCGCGTCACGCAGATGTTCCCCGAGACCTTCGTGGGCGTGTGCATGCTGCCCCAGAGCCCCAAGGCGGACCTCACCGCCTCGGTCAAGGAACTGAAGCGCTGCGTCGAGGAACTCGGCTTCATCGGCTGCAACCTCAACCCGGATCCGGGCGGCGGCCACTTCGAGCACCCCCCGCTCACCGACGAGTACTGGTTCCCCATCTACGAAGCGATGTGCGAGCTGGACGTGCCCGCGATGATCCACGTTTCGGGTTCGTGCAACCCGGCGATGCACGCGACGGGCGGCTACTACCTCGCCGCCGACACGGTCGCCTTCATGCAGCTGATGCAGGGTGATCTCTTCGCCAGATTCCCCAAGCTGCGCTTCATCATCCCGCACGGCGGCGGCGCGGTGCCCTACCACTGGGGGCGCTACCGGGGCCTCGCGGACATGCTCAAGAAGCCCAGCCTCGACGAATACATCATGAACAACGTGTTCTTCGACACCTGCGTCTACCACCAGCCCGGCGTCGACCTGCTGGCCGACGTGATCGACAACAAGAACATCCTGTTCGGCTCGGAAATGGTGGGCGCGGTGCGCGGCATCGATCCCCAGACCGGCCACTACTTCGACGACACCAAGCGCTATGTCGACGCGCTCGACATCACCGAGGAGGAACGCCACGCGATCTTCGAGGGCAATGTGCGCAAGGTATTCCCGCGTCTCGACGCCAAGCTGAAGGCACGCGGCCTCTAAGGGGCCGCCTTCCTTCCCCTACCCAACCGACCCAAGGGAGAGGTCCATGGCTGGACACAGCGATATTCACGAGTACCTCGCCGACTTCGAGGACATTCCCGGTACGCGCGTCTACACCGCCGCGCGTGCCCGCAAGGGCTACCACCTCAACCAGTTCGCGATGAGCCTGATGAAGCCGGAAAACCGCCAGCGCTGGCTGGCGGACGAGCGGACCTACATCAACGAGTGGCCGATGACCCAGGAGCAGAGGGAGGCCGTGCTCGCGCGCGACTACAACCGCCTGCTCGACCTTGGCGGCAACATCTACTTCCTCGCCAAGGTCTTCTCGACCGATGGCCTCAGCTTCGTGCAGGCCGTCTCGACGATGACCGGCATGAGCGTGGAAGACTACCAGGCAATGATGGTCGCGGGCGGACGTTCGCCCGAAGGCCAGCGTTCGATCAAGGGAGACAGCTGAGATGGCCCGAATTACCGCAGGCGTGGCCTCCAGCCACGTGCCGCTGCTCGGTGTCGCCTCGGACCAGGGCAAGGACCGGGACGACTACTTCGGCCCGATCTTCGCCGGGTACGACTGGACCCGCGAGTGGATCGCCAAGCCCGAGAATAAGCCCGACGTCGTGATCCTGGTCTACAACGACCACGCCTCGGCCTTCGACATGAGCATCATCCCGACGTTCGCGATCGGCTGCGGAGAGCGCTACGCGCCCGCCGATGAAGGCTGGGGCCCGCGCAAGGTGCCCGACGTGGAAGGCCACCCGGACCTGGCCTGGCACATTGCCCAGAGCCTGATCCTCGATGAGTTCGACATGACCATCATCAACGAGATGGACGTCGATCACGGCCTCACCGTGCCGCTCACCATGATGTACGACAAGCCCGACGCCTGGCCGGTCAAGGTCATCCCGCTCGCGGTCAATGTCGTCACCTATCCGCCGCCATCGGGCAACCGCTGCTGGGCGCTGGGCGAGGCCATCGCGCGCGCGGTCAACTCCTTTGGCGAAGACCTCAACGTGCAGATCTGGGGCACGGGCGGCATGAGCCACCAGCTCCAGGGTCAGCGTGCGGGCCTCATCAATGCCGAGTGGGACAACATGTTCCTCGACAAGCTGATCGGCGACACCCAGGACCTGCGCCATGTCCCCCACATCGAGTACCTGCGCGAAACAGGCTCGGAAGGCATCGAGATGGTCATGTGGCTGATCATGCGCGGTGCGCTGGGCAAGAGCACGAAGTGCCTGCACCGCCACTACCACGTGCCTTGTTCCAACACCGCGATCGGGCATATCGTGCTCGAACCCGTGGACGGGAGCGTGCCGCCCAGCCCCACCCTCGAAGGCAACAACGAAGCGGCTCAGGCCGCCATCTGAACCGATAGGCGGGCGGCGCGGAAACAATCCCTGCGCCGCCCCGCTCACAGTACGAACAGACCAAGGAGTTCCCCCTCATGCGTATAGCTCTCGTTGGCGCCGGCGCCTTCGGTGAAAAGCACCTCGACGGCCTCAAGAACATCGACGGTGTCGAAATCGCCTCGGTCATCAGCCGCAAGGCCGAGCAGGCCGCCGAAGTCGCCGCCAAGTACGGCGCGCCCCACTCGGGCACCGACCTGTCCGAAGCGCTCGCGCTGCCCGATGTCGATGCCGTGATCCTGTGCACGCCGACCGGCATGCACGCCGAGCAGGCCATCGCCTGCATGAATGCGGGCAAGCACGTCCAGGTCGAGATCCCGGCTGCGGACACCTGGGCCGATGCGCAGGCCGTGATGGAGAAGCAGAAGGAGACCGGCCTTGTCTGCATGGTCGGCCACACCCGCCGCTTCAACCCCTCGCATCAGTACGTGAAGAACAAGATCGACGCGGGCGAACTCAACATCCAGGCGATGGACGTCGAGACCTACTTCTTCCGCCGCAAGAACATGAACGCCAAGGGCCAGCCGCGTTCCTGGACCGACCACCTGCTGTGGCACCACTCGGCCCACACCATCGACATCTTCCAGTACATGACGGGTTCCAAGGTCATCGCGGCGAACGCACTGCAGGGCCCCAAGCACCCGGAACTGGGCATTGCCATGGACATGTCGATCCAGATGAAGACCGAGGCCGGCCAGATCCTGACCCTCTCGCTCTCGTTCAACAATGACGGGCCGCTGGGCACCTTCTTCCGCTACATTGGGGACACCGCCACCTACATCGCGCGCTACGACGATCTCGTCACCGGCCGCGAGGAGCCCATCGACGTCTCCAACGTCGATGTCTCGATGAACGGCATCGAGCTGCAGGACCGCGAGTTCGTCGCGGCCATCAAGGAAGGCCGCGAGCCCAACTCCTCGATCGCCTCGGTGCTCGACTGCTACCGCGTGATCGGCGAGCTCGCCGCCAGCCTCGAAGCGCAGGACGGCTGGTCCTGAGCATGACCCGCACGATCAACGGCAAGGCTCTCAACCCCGTCGGGCTTGGCTGCATGAACGTGGCCTGGGCCTATGGCAATCCGCCCGAAAGGGCGGATGCCGAGGCCCTGTTCCGCCACGCGCTCGACAATGGCTGCGACCATTTCGACACGGCCAACATCTATGGCAAGGGCGTCTCGGAAGAAATCCTGGGCACCGCGATCATGGACCGGCGCGACGAGTTCTTCCTCGCCACCAAGACCGGGATCATCGTCGATGGCGCGCGCCGCGGCATCGACTGCAGCCCGGACGCGATCACCGCCTCGATCGAGGCGAGCCTGGAGCGCCTGCGCACCGACCACATCGACCTGTTCTACATGCACAGGTTCGATCCCAAGGTCCCCATCGCGGATTCGGTGGGTGCCATGGTGCGCGCCATGGAAGCGGGCAAGATCGGCTCCTACGGCGTCTCGGAGTGGTCCTCGGCCCACATTCGTGAAGCCCACGCCGTGCACCCGATGGCGGCCGTTCAGACCGAGTATTCGCTGTGGACGCGCAACGTCGAACTGGGCGTGCTGGAAGCCACGAAGGAACTGGACATCGCGCTCGTCGCCTTCTCGCCGGTCGCGCGCGGCGCGCTGTGCGGGGAGCTGACCGATCCGGCCACGCTCACCGAGAAGGACCTGCGCCGTACGCATCCGCGCTTCCTGCCCGAGAACTGGCCCGCGAACCTGGAACTCATCCAGCAGTTCAACGCGCTCGCGGCCGAGGCTGGCGTGGCGCCCGCCCAGCTGGCGCTGGCCTGGGTCCTTGCCCAGGGTGAGAACATCCACGCGATCCCGGGCACCCGCTCGGTCGCGCACTGGGAAGAGAACAACGCGGCCGCCTCGTGCGATGTCCCTGCCGAAATCCTGAAGAAGGCTGCGGCCCTCATCAACCAGGAGAGCGTGCATGGCCACCGCTATCCCGAAGTGATGCGCGGTACCATCGACACCGAGGACTACGTCTGAGCCGCAAGGCCTGACAGACGGCGCCCCGGCGTTAGCGCAAGAGCCCTCCCCCGGTCTGCCGCGGGAGGGCTTTTCGCATCAGCTCTGCGCGCCCTGAAACGCCCTGATCCGGCGCGCAACGTCTGCCGCAATATCGCCGTAGAAGGCCGCAACGTCGTGGTAATGCAGGTTCCCCGCGGGAAGCGGCGCATACTCCAGCGCCGGATCGACCTCGAGCATGGCAATGCCCTCCTCGCAGGTGACCGTGACCGCGCCAGGGACCAGCGCCTGCAGGTTCCCCTCGCCCGCCTTTCCAGGCAGAGCGCCGCGCCCGCGTGCGCGACCGGCAAGCGTCACCGGATCGTTGCACAGCAGCCGCGCGTCGCCCTCAGGATGGGCAGCGAGGAAGGGCCCCTGCGCCCGCGCGCGATAGCTCTGCGCATCGCTGCCCGCCTGGAAGGTGTTCCAGCTGAGCACGCAGCCGGTGTCGTCCTCCCCCCGGCACGGGGAGAGCCCCGCCAGATCGTGCGCGAAATCGCCTTCCAGCACGGCAACGCCCACGACATAAGCTGCGACCATGCGCGCGGCGAGCGGTGTGCCGCGCACGTGCTCTTGCAGCAGGCGGCGTACCATCAAGGCCCCCTGGCTGTGGCCCATGAGGACGAAGGGCCGACCGTCGTTGGCCGTCTCAAGATAGTGCGTGAAGGCCCGCGACACATCGCCATAGGCCAGATCGTAAGCGCGCGGTCCTTCCTCGCCATCAAGCACGGCTGCCAGCGAAGCCTGGCGGTAACGCGGCGCGTAGATCCGGCAGCAGGCGTTGAACGCGCTCGCCTGACGCGCCAGCACCGAGATATCGGTCCAGCGATTGGTCGGGCCATCGGCGGCATCCGCATTCCAGGCGCTCCGCGACAGGAAGCTGGTGGGGTGAACGTAGAAGACGTCAACCGCGTGCGCGCTGCCCTCGGCGAGCCCGCCACCGGGCTGCTGCAAGGCCCGCGAAGGGCGTCCGGGCCAGGCGGCCCAGGCGCGCGGATTGGCATAGTCAGGCGCAGGCGGAGCCTCGCTTTCGGCAAAGGGCGGTGGCCCTCTCTCCCCCACAGAAGCCGGGCCCGATGTGCCCGCCGTCCCCAGACCGAATGCAAGTATTCCTCTCAGCATGGCGCCCCCCGAAATTCCCACTGTGCACCTCCTCCTGTGGCCCGCCCTCTTCGCTACGCAGCAGGTCACAGGTGTGACAGGACACGATCCACCGTCTCTCGCTGTTTGAACAGCCCCTCTCGGCGTGCTGGCCATTTGCGCAGCGGCAGGGCCCATTGTCCGGCAGGGGACCTGGGCAACGCCAGGGATTGAAGGAAAGGACACACGAGGATGCCCGAGAGCCGCAAGACCGCCGTTGTCACCGGCAGCACACGCGGGATCGGACGCGCACTTGCCGAGGCGCTCCTGACGCGCGGGATCAACGTGGTCGTCTCCTCCACCAACGCCGAGGAGGCCCGCGCAGTCGCCGAGGAGATCGGCCGCGACATGCCGGCAAGTGCACTGGGCCTTGCCTGCGACGTCACCCGGCCCGAAGACGTCAACGCGCTGTGGGCCCAGACCTGCGTGCAGATGGGCAAGGTCGACATCTGGATCAACAACGCCGGTCTCGCGCTTGGTGGCCCGCTCATGCAGATCACCGACGAGGACATGCGCTCCATGCTCGACGTCAATGTCATGGGCGTGGTCCACGGCTGCCGCACGGCCATTCGCGGCTTTGCCCAGGCCGAACACGCTGGCGCGCTTTACACCATGCTCGGCGCGGGGGCCGACGGCAGCCTCGTGCCCCAGATGAGCGGCTATGCAGCCAGCAAGGTGGCGGTCACCTACCTCATGGATTGCCTGGCCGAGGAGACGCGCGACACGCCCGTCCTCACCGGATCGCTGAGCCCTGGTCTCGTCATCACCGAAGGGTTCCTGCGCGAGAACCGCAAGGCCGGTGGCATGACCCCGGAACGCCGCGCCCAGGTCAACCTCATCGCCGATCACCCCGCCACCATCGGGCGCTGGGCCGCGCGCATCGTCGACACCAACACCGAGCACGGCAAGACTTTCCACTGGCTCACCCGCCGCAAGATCCGCGAACGCGCACGCAGCGGCCGACGCGAAGTGCTTTCGGCCTACCCCGAGCTGTCCGGAGGAACATCGCAAGCCGGCCTTTCCGGCTGAAAAGGCAAGAGAACCGAAGAAAGTACAGACTTTCCGAGGGCCGTCGCCTTCGGGCTCCCCGAACGGCCTAGCTCACCTCCCGTACCCGGCGTTGGCTGAGAAAGGTGAGGTCGCCCGTTTGGGGGTCAAGGGGCGATGGCCCCTTGTTCAGTTCTGCCTTCTTTCAAGTCCGTTCTCGGCAGATGAACAGCGCTGCGCAAAGCCCCCTGCCCCAACGCACCTCTTGCGGCACACTCGCCCCATGACCCAGACGAGACGAGCCGCCACGCAGCCAAGCACCGTCGCTCTCATCACGTTCGCACTCGCCGCCTTCGGGCCGGGCCTGCTGCAGATGCCGATGATGGCCTACGTGCCCCAGCTCTACGCCAAGGAATTCGGGATCGACCTCGCCGCGCTGGGCGGCGTGCTTGTCACCTTGCGGGTGTTCGATGCGGTCACCGACCAGCTCATGGGCTACGTCTCAGACCGCACCCGCACCCGCTGGGGCGCGCGCAAGCCCTGGATCGTGGCGGGGGGGCTGCTGTGCCTCATCGCCTCCTTCTTCCTGCTTCGCCCGAGCGGACCGGTCGGCCTTGTCTACCTCGTCGCGTGGAAGGCGCTCTACGACTTCGGTTTCACGATGATCGACATCAACCAGCAGTCCTGGGGCGCGGAGCTAACCAGCGACTACAATGCGCGCTCGAAGATCACGGGAGCCAAGGCCATTGTCACCCAGCTGGGAAGCCTGGGCAACTACGTCCTGCCCATCGCGGTGGCCTGGTTCGGCCTCACTGAAAGTTCGGCCTACTCGATCGACATGCTCGCCTATTTTTTCGTCGCGGCCGCAGCGATCTTCCCCATCACGATCGGCATCAGCTTCGTCTTCGCACCCAAGGGAATCGCGCTCCCTGCCAAGCGCCCCGAATTGATCGGCTTTTTAAAGTCGGTGCGTTCCAACAAGCCCTTGTGGATTTACCTGGCCTCTTTCTCCTTGTGCGGGATGGGCATGGGGATCCTGCAGATCATCTTCACGTTCTATGACGGCTACCTCAAGCTTGGCGCCTGGTACCCCTACCTGATGACCGTCTTCGCGATCACCATGGCCGCTTCCATGCCGCTGTGGATCTGGGCCGCAGGCCGTTTCGGCAAGCACAAGAGTTATGTCGTTGCGGTCACGATCTCCAGCCTCGCGATGCAGGGCTACTGGTTTGTCGATGTCGCCACGATGAGCCTCGAGACGATCCTCGCGATCAGTTTCGTCGTTATCGTCTTCATCGGTGCGGGGGCTTCGGCCATCGTCGTCATCAGCCCGGCAATCCTGGCCGATGTCGCCGACTACGGGCGCCTTCGCACAGGTGAGCAGCGCACCGGGGGCTATTTCGCTTTCTACCTTCTCACCAACAAGGTGGCGCTGGCCATCGGCGCGGGGGCAGCCTTCCTGCTTCTCAGCCTGTTTGGCTACGATGCCCGCGCGGGCGCGACCAACGATGCGACCGCCGCCTTCGGCATGCTCTTCACCGTCGCGTTGCTCCCCGCAATTCTCAAGATCGGCGGCGCGCTCATCATCTGGCGCTTTCCCATCGACCAGCGCCGCCACGCCGTGATCCAGCGGCGCATCGCCCAGCTCGAGACCCGCCAGCTCGAAGCCCAGATGCCGCTCGCGCCCGTATGATCCCATTCCCACGAAAGGCCACCTGTCCCATGTCCAGTCCGTCCACCCCGCCCGCACACCGCTATCTCGAAGCCATGGACACCGAGGACCTCGCCCGCATGGTGATGAGCCTGCTTTCCGAGCTGTGGATCACGCGCGACCGTCTCGCCGTCGTGGAGGAACTGCTCGAGGACAAGGGCGTGCTCGAAACCGGCAGCGTCGAGAGCTTCGAATGGACGCCCGAGCGCGAGCCGAAGGTGGAAGCGCTGCGCGACCGCATGATCGCATCGGTCATGGGCGCGCCGCTTGCGGCCAAGGAGCGTACCTATCAGAAGATCCTGGAGCGCGCCGGCTTCACCGCCGAGTAACCGGCACGCTCCCGGGCGATCAGGGCAGGACCTGGCTGCGCGCCATTCCGCCCAGCACCCGCCAGGCACCGTCTTCCCGGATCCAGGTATGGGTGACATCGAAGCGGTCGTCGGCGGGCGTCCCGTCGGCGAGCCGCGTACGGTGCGTGCGGTAGTAGATGATCGCCGTCTCGCCGTGCAGCGTGAAATCAATCAGCTCCATCGCCAGTTCCTCCTGCGAGGCCTGGGGATTGGCAAGGGCGGCATCGAAACCGTCCACCCGCATCGGCGCAGCCAACACCGGCGGCCAGGCCATGTACCCCTTGGCGGTCGTGTTCGCGTAGGCGGAGACATCGCCCTTGCTGCGCCCCTCGTAGATCGCCTGTTCCAGCGTCCAGATCGCCGCGCGCGCGGTCTCGGTCTCGTCCGCCCGGACAGGCGCGCTGCCCGCCCCGGCTACAAGTACGGCCATCAGTGCGCCGATGCGCCATTTCGAACCCGTCATCGTCCTTCTCCTCCTGTGCTGGATCGTGCGCGCATCGCAGCACGCCCCGGGCCCTTTGCCGCAGTCCCGATGCGCCGCCTGCTCACCTGTTGAACAGCGCCTTGGAAAATGCGCGCGTGGCCGAAGCCCTTGCCGCACCCTGCCGGAAAGTAGACACTGATGCCCGAGCCGAGGATGGAGGCGAGAAATGAGTGAGGCGAAGTCGGAAGCAACCGGCACCCAGGCCGTACGGATGCCCGTGGCGTCCCAAACCATGTCCCAGCGCAGCCGCGCCGGGCTCGACGTGCTGGGCGGCATCCTCAAGTTCACCTCGGTCGCCACGCGCGAAGCCGCCCGCCAGGACTTCGAGACGAGCCCTGAAGGCCGCGCGCTCACCGAGGCGCACGCGACCGGCACCGCCGATACGCCCGAGGCGATTGCAGAACGTGTCGACAAGGCCAAGGATCTGGCTGCCAGCCTTCCCAACTACCGCATGGAACGCTTCGCCCAGCGCTATGTCGCCGAGGAGATGATGAACCGCAACCTCGTCGCCGCCGAGGAAATGCGCGCCATGCACGAGCATCTCGACAGCCTGCCGGTGAACAGCGCGGGCGGCAGCCTGGCCCTCGACCCCGAGGCCCCGCTGCCTGACTGGTACGAGGGCATCCACTTCCACCTCGCGCCGATCGGCGTCGATGGCTACGATCTGGGCACCAAGGGCGCCGGGATCGGACGCGTGTTCCGCTACGGCGGCTTTGCCGCGGTGCCGCCGGGCTCGAACATCGGCGGGCAGCGCATCGATGTCGTCAAGCAGTTCCGTCGCCGCGACCATAAGCGCATCCTCGAGATCGGCTGCGGCAGCGTCTTCACCCTGCTGGCGATCTCCAAGGTCTTCCCCGAGGCCGAGCTGATCGGCTGCGACCTCAACGGCCGGGGCCTGAAAGAGGGGCACCGCCTCGCCGAGAAGATGGGCCTCAAGGTGGACCTGCGCCAGTGCGACGCGCGCACGACGGGCGAAGCGGACGAAAGCGTGGATGCGATCTTCAGCTACGCCGTTCACCACGAAGCGCCCGTTCCCGTGAACCGCGAGATGTTCGCCGAGGCCTTCCGCATTCTCAAATCCGGTGGTGAGATTGTGATTTCCGACCCGCCCCCGTTCCGCGCGGTCGACATGTTCACCGCCGTGCTCCTGGAATGGGACAACGACCACCGCGAGGAACCCTATTTCCGCGAGACGTGCCTGGCCAACTGGGAGGACGAACTGCGCGCGGCGGGCTTTATCGAGGTCGAGGCCTATGGCCTGGGTGCCCAGTCCTACCCCTGGGTCACGCGCGCGGTGAAGCCCTGAGCGCGCAGCGCGATTAAATTTCGGCAAGGCTCGTCTCTGCCTCTGATACCGCGCTAACCTGCCTCCTTCCGGGAGAAGGGGCCAAGACATGAGCGGGACCGAGGACGAAGCGGGCATTCCCTGGATCGTACCCGCGATCCAGCAGGACATCGCCTGGCGCGACGGCGACATCGTCATCTCGGTTCCCGCCAAGAGCGGCACGACCTGGACGATGAACATCGTCCACCAGTTGCTGAACGCGGGCTGCCATGCCTTCGAGGACATCTACGCCGAAGTCCCGTGGATCGAGTTCCTGCGCCATCCGGGCGATACGCCTGCAAACGTTCACGCCCGCCTGTCCGCCATGCCTGCCGACCGTCCGCGCGCCTTCAAGACCCACTCTCCGCCGCCCGTGGTCCCTTATCTGGACGGACGGGATAGCGCGCAGGTGCGCTACATCGTGGTGCTGCGCAATCCCGAAGAGGCGCTCGTCTCGCTGATGCCATTCCTGGCCCAGCATACCGACGCCTGGTTCGACCTCTGGGGCCTCCCGCGCGAGACGCTGTGCCGTTCGGACTTCGCCACCTTCTATGCGGACATCATCGCGCAGGGCGGCATGCACGCGCAGGGCTTTTTCGGGTTCCTCAACGCCTGGTGGCCGCTGCGCGCCGCGCCCAACGTGCTTTTCCTGCACTTTGGCGACATGAAGCGCGACCATGCCGGGACGATCCACAGAATCGCCGATTTCCTTGGGATATCACTCGACCATGCGGCCTGGTCGCGGGTCCTGGAATACACCTCGTTCGCGTGGATGAAGGCCCACCAGTCGCGCTTCGAGCTGCCCACCGTATGCCCCTGCCCGGTACTGGGGCCGGGCGCGATGATCCGCAAGGGCGAGACCGGCCACGCCCGTGAGGAGGGCATGACCGCCCGCATTGCCGCGGACCTGCGCCGGGTCGGCGAGACCACCTGCCGCGATCCCGCGGCGCTGGAGTGGTACTACACCGGCGGCCCTCTGCCCTGATGTGCCAGGGCTGCGCTCATTTCGCGGGATCGCCGCCCACCCGGAGCGGACAGAACGAGCCCCAATTCAGCCTTCGACCAACCGCGCCGCGCTGCGCCCGGCCACCTTGCCCAACGTCGTTGCCGTAAGGAGGCCGTTGCCCGCGAGATACCCATAGGAGCCCGTGCCCGAGATCCCGCGCGCCGCGCCGCCACCGGCGAAGAGATTGGGCAGCGGCGTACCGTCCGCGCCGCACACGCGCGCCTCGGCATCGACAACCAGACCGCCCTGGGTGTGGAACAGCGCCCCCGTGACCCGCGCCGCGTAGTAGGGCGCTTCCAGCAAGTGGCGCTCCTCGAAACGGCGCCCCCAGGCGTCCTGCACCTCGCCCCGCGCGATGGCGGCGACATCGGCCAGCGTGGCGCCGAGCGCCTTGGCCGGAAGGCGGGTCTTCTCGGCCAGTTCCTCGAGCGTCTGCGCGCTCACCACCGCGCCTGCCTTGAGGGCATCGCGGTAGTCGTCAAAGGCGCACATGAGCTGGTGCAGGCGTTCATCGAAGATCGACCAGGCGACGTGCTCGGGCTGCGCGTTGACCTTGGCTGCCTGCTCGGAATAGCCCGCGCTTTCATCGGAGAAACGCTTGCCCTCCAGGTTCACCTGGAAACCGCCTTCCATGATGAGCGGCCACAGGATCGGGATGCCATGCCCCATGGCAAGACCGCCGTGCCCCTGATAGCCAGTCATGTCCTCCAGTTTCGCGCCCAGTTCCTCGCCCCAACGCACCGCATCGCCCTTGTTGCCGGGATGGCCGTGGAAGGTGGCTGCAGCCATGTCGGGGATGAATTTTGCCACCATCTCGGGATTGCCCGCAAAGCCCGAGCAGGCGAGGATCAGCGCATCGCAGGTGACGTCTTCCAGCGCGCCGTCAGGGCGGCGGTAGCGCACGCCTGTCACCCGCGCGCCGTCATGCAGCACCTCTTCCACGGTCGCCTCGGTCAGGATCGGGATCTCGGCCTTGCCGCAGGCATCTTCCAGCGCGGCCATCAGCTCGCCCCCGGTGCGGTTGGGCGTCCCGTACATGCGCCGCACGCTGTGCCCGGGATAGAGGAAGCCGTCGACCAGATCGAGCGGCACGCCGTGTTCGTCGCGCATCCAGGCAATCGTCTCGACCGACTCGCGCGCGATGGCAAGCGCCATGTCGGGATCGGTCAGCCCCTTGGTCTTGGCCATGATGTCCTGCGCGAACAGTTCCGGCGAATCGGCAATGCCCTGCGCGGCCTGCTCGGGCGTGCCCGAGGCTGGAATGAGCCCGGTCGACATCGCCGTGGAGCCGAGCGGGGTCGCGTCGCGCTCGATCACCAGCGCCTCCACGCCCGCATCGTGCGCGGCCAGCGCGGCGGTGAGCCCCGTGCCCCCGGCGCCCACGACAACGACCGGGAAATGCAGGGTATCGCTCATCGTCAGGTCTTCCTTCGTCATCTCGTAACAGGACCTGCACACTAGCGTTACGGGCCCGCCTGTCCTGCCTTGAAGCGCTCTGTTTTCAGCAGGTGAACAGCTGCACCGCGGGCCTTGGGCGCGCGGCTGTTCATCACATGAATTCGCATCGAATGAGCGCGCGCCATGGCTGCTTGCGCGCGGTAGCCTTCCCCTTCGTGCACCAAGCGTGCGAGACGAGTGGGGAAGAAGCCAAGATGACAAGCAAGGTCGCCGACGCCAGCGGGGAGGACACATTCCTGCCCGATCCGGCCCGCGATACCATCGAGAACCCGCGCCAGGTTCCGCTGCGCCTGCAGTACAGCTGGGGCTCGGGCGCGCTGGGCATCGCGATCCTGATGAACTCGATCGGCGGCCTGATCCTGTTCTACATGGTGAGCGTACTGCAGATCGACCCGGCTCTTGCAGGAACCCTGATCTTCGTCAGCAAGCTGCTGGGCGTGGTCACCGACCCGGTCGTGGGCACCTGGAGCGACCGTCTGCGCACCACCGGCAGCCGCCGCCGCCCGTTCCTGCTGTGGGGCTCGTTCGCCTGCGCGGGCTCGTACATCATGATCTTCACGACACCAATGTTCGCGAGCGAGATCCTGCGCGCCTCCTACGTTTTTGGCGCCCTCCTCATCTACACCTGCGGCTACGCGCTCTTCAACGTGCCCTACATGTCGATGCCCGCCGAGATGACCGACAGCTACCACGAGCGTTCGGCCATCCACGGTGTGCGCATGATGTATGTCGCGATCGCCTCGCTGGTGGTCGGCACGATTTCGCCCATCGCGCTCGAGGCGCTGGGGCGCACGAGCCAGTTCTCCTACACGGTGATCGGCCTGTGCGGCGGGGCGATCATCTTCGGCGCCACCATGATCGCCTATCTGGGCACGCGCAGCGCGCGCTTCACCGCCAGCCAGGTGGAGCGCCCGAAGATCCTAAGCGAAGTCGGGCACGTCTTCTCCAACCGCCACTTCATCCGCCTGCTCGGGGTCAAGGCGACGCAGCTGATCGGCGTTGCCTCCTCGCAGGCCGCCGCGATGTTCTTTCTCCTCAACGTGCTCCAGCGCGACCTCACGATCCTCGCGCCCGCCGCGGTCGTGGGGACGCTGGTCCAGCTCGCCTCGGCCCCGCTTCTCGTGCGTCTTTCGCGCAAGATCGGCAAGAGCCAGACCTACATTGTGGGCGGCAGCTTCTACCTGCTGGCCGTGCTGAGCTGGTACTTCGCCTCGCCGACAGAGCCACTGATCTTCTACGTGCTGCGCATGGCCGTGGTCTCGTTCGGGGCCTGCGCCAACGTGATCATGGCGATGTCGATGCTGACCGACATCATCAGCTTCGACGCGCTGCGCACCGGCGTTCGCCGCGAGGGCGTCTACACCGCGTTCTACAGCTTCACCGAGAAGTTCACCTTCGCCGTAGGCCCCCTGATCGTGGGCATCGCGCTCTCGGCCGCCGGGTTCGACAAGACGCTGCCGCCCGAGGCCATGCGCACCCCGGAAATCCGGCAGGCGCTGCTGCTCGGCGTATGCTACATTCCCGGTTTCCTGAGCATTGCGGCGATCACGCTGCTTGCCGGCTACAAACTCAAGCAGGAGGACGTCTCGTGACCGACACCCTTGCCGCACCTGACACCGATAACCCGCTGGCCTTCACCGCGCAGCAGCGCGGGCGCGCCTCGCTCGACTTCATGATCCACCTTGCGCGCGGCGGCCAGCCGCTGCGCAGTCAGGTGAGCGCAGAGCAGGCCGAAATGCTGCCCGACCCGGCGGTCCTTCCCGATGACCTCGACCTGCGTGACCGGCAGCTTAGCCAGACCTGCCTGGCCAGCCCCGCCTATCGCACCAGCCAGCTTCTGGGCGAATACCATGCGCGCATGCACGGCCTCGTCGCGCGCGAGGCTTTCGAGGACGTGCGCGAAACCATCGATCCGGTGATCGAACGCTACCAGTCGCAAGGGCCGACCACGCTCGAACCCGCACCCGAAGGCGCGGTGCCCCCGGCCTATTTCGAGGGCGTCAACTTCCACCGCACTGCGGGCGGCTGGGAAGACCACGCGATGCAAGGGTATATCCACGGCGAAATCGTCCACCGCAAGCTGGTGGAAGCGCTCTATCCCGGCGGCATCTACAAGCAGCGCCGCGCGGTCGCCGCGATGGCACCGCGCGACGATTACACGCGCATCCTCGACATGGGCGCGTCGACCGGCCACTTCACGCAGGCCCTGCAGGAGGTCTACCCCGAGGCCGAAATCACCGGCGTCGACCTTTCGCTGCGCGTCCTCGAACACGCCCAGCGCATCGGCAACGCGCACGGCTGGGCCTGGAAGCTCTACCAGCGCCCGGCCGAGGACACCGGCTTTGCCGACGCCTCGTTCGACCTCGTCGCCTCGTACATTCTGCTCCACGAGATCCCCGCCGACGTGATCCGCGCCGTCTTTGCCGAGGCTTTCCGCGTGCTGGAGCCCGGCGGCGACATGATCATGTCCGACGTCACCCGCTACGCCGACATGGACAAGCTCTCGGTCTGGCGGGCGGACAGCGGCGCGCGGCTTGGCGGCGAGCCGTTCTGGCGCGAATCGGCCAGCCTCGATCTTGCCGAAGTGGCGCGCGAGGCCGGCTTCGTCGACGTGACGGCGCACGGCATCTATCCCCACGTCGTCCAGGGCCGCAAGCCGGCCTGAGGCTTCCTTTCCCCGCTCTCGCGTTCACCCTGCGAACAGCGGTGAGCGCCAGAGCGGCTTGCAAATTCACCCCTTGAACAGCGCCCCCCAAATGGTTTGGGGGCGCGCTGCCAAGGGGACACCTTCCCCCCCGAGGAGACCCGGGCCGATGCGCCCGTACACGACCATCCAGGGGGAACCATGATCCATCGCCATACCTACAAGACGCAGGCCCTGTGTTCGATCGCGCTGGGCGCGCTCGCCATCGCGCTGCCCGGTGCCGCGCAGGCCCAGGAGGCACCGGCCGCGAGCGAGAACCAGCCGGCCGGCACCATCGTCGTCACCGCGCGCAACCGTGCGGAGAGCATCCAGGAGGTGCCGATGTCGATCACCGCGCTCAGCGACGAGACGATGGAGAAGAAGTCGGTCGAAGGCATGAGCGACATCGCCCGCTTCACGCCCGGCCTCAGCTTCGAGAACTATTCCAGCGGCTTCCAGGTCCCCGTCATCCGCGCCCAGGCGCAGACCAGCGTGACCGCGCTCGAAACCAACGTCGCCACCTTCTACGACGGCATCTACATGCCGCGCAGCTGGTCGGTCGACATGGGGGTGGCGGCGCTCGACCGCGTCGAGGTGGTCAAGGGCCCGCAGAGCGCACGCTACGGACGCAACGCCTTTGCCGGCGCGGTCAACTTCATTGCCTACAAGGCCACTACTGACGGCGATTTCACCGCCGAGGGCGAGGTGACCGCAGGGATCTACGACCGCTATGATGCCAGCGTGAAGGCCAAGCTGCCGATCAGCGACCAGTTCGGCCTTGCCGCCACTTACAACCACTCCGAATTCGACGGCACCTGGACGAACTCCAACCCCTGGGCCAATGCCGGAGTCAGCCCGGGCACCGACGGGCGCATCGGCGGGTGGAACAACGATTCCTGGTCGGTCTCGGCAATTGCCCGTCCGACCGAGGGCATGGTCATCGAGGCCAGCTACTCCGAGTTCGACATCGAGCGCGAATCCAACCCCAACGCCGACTACGAGGAAGCCAACGGCCAGCTCAACTGCGGCGCCATTCGTGCCAGCGGCAATCCCAGCCTGATGTGCGGCGAAGTGCCCGGCACCGGTTCGCGCGCCAATGTCGATCCGCGCAGCTACGGTGCCTGGACCAGCACGCAGATCGCGCGCATCCGCGCCGCCTACGAGTTCGCCCCGCACTGGAACGCCAGCTACCTGTTCGGCCGCGTGACCGGCGATGTCAGCATCGGCAACATGACCGTGTCCGACCCGTCAAACTGCGTTGCCAGCTGCGTCTTCCAGAACGCGCCCGTCGGCGAGATCGACTACGATTCGCACGAGTGGCGCGTCGACTACGATGGCTCCAGCTTCGACTTTGCCTTCGGCGGGTTCATCTCCAAGGGCGATGACGACTACAACTTCAACCTCGTCTACGCCCCGCCGCTGAGCGAGGGCCAGCCGGTTGTTCCCTTCACCGAGAATGCGACGCTCAACCTCACGCTCACCAACACGACGACGACGACGCTGGTGCGCTCGGTCTTCGGCGAAACCCAGTGGACCTCACCCTCGGGCAACCTGCGGCTGGGTGCAGAAGGGCGCTACTCCTGGACCGACCTCTCGGTTCTCAACAACCGCAACGGCATGGGCTATGCGGACACCTTCCGCGCCTTCACCCCGCGCTTCACCGCCGAATTCGACGCCTCGGCCGACACCCTGCTCTACGCCTCGGCCGCGCGCGGCACCAAGGCGGGCGGCTTCAACGCCACGGCCGCCTCGGACACGCAGCGCACCTATGGCGAGGAATCGAACTGGACCTACGAAGTGGGTGCCAAGAATACCCTCATGGGTGGACGCCTGACTTTCAACGCGGCCCTGTTCTACACCGACTGGAGCGACATCCAGATCAACTCGGCCGACACTTACGCCAACGATCCCAACGCGGTGAACATCGTCCTCAACCTGGGCAGTGCCACCGTCTATGGCGCGGAGTTCGACACCGCGTTCTATCCCGACGACCACTGGTCGTTCGATGCCAACTTCTCCTATGCGCATGGCGAGTACAGCGACGAGACGGTCGATGCGCGTTTCAGCCGCACGGTTTCGCCCTGCGACGGGATCGTGTGCACGCCCGATGGCAGCGTCGGCGGCAACCAGATCGAGCGCACGCCGCGCGCCAAGGGTTCGTTCGGCGCGCAGTGGCAGACCGAGATGCCCTGGGACAACGGCTCGTTCTTCCTGCGCGGCGATGTCAGCTGGCAGGACAAGATGTACACCACCCCCGCCAACGAGGCGACCATCCCCTCGCGCACGCTGTTCAACGCGCGCTCGGGCATCTCCTTCGGCAACTTCGACCTCAGCATCTGGGCGCGTAACCTCTTCGACAAGAAGTACGTCTCGAACGCCTATGTCGTGCTGCTCCCCTCGGGCAACAGCTACCAGCTGTTCTACGGCGAGCGCCGCACCATGGGCCTCACGCTCAAGGCGAAGTACTGATCGCAAGACCTGCCCCCGCGCCGTGAGGTGCGGGGGACACGTCAGCCAAAGAAAGGGGCCCGGATCCATGCGATCCGGGCCCCTTTCTTGTCATTTGCGCGGCGCGCGAAAGCTCAGTTGGCGGCAAGCCCGCGCAGGATGAGGTTGGGCAGCACCGTATTGTCCCAGACCGGCTCGTTGGGCGGGCTGTCTCCGGTGCGCAGGACCACCAGTTGGCGCGAGGGCACGACGTAGACCACCTGGTTGGAATTGCCGTCGAACAGGAACAGGTCGTCTGCGGCATAGGGCTCGGAGTGGTAGTTGCGCCCATAGGTCAGCTCCGGATTGGCCGGTCCGCGCCACTCGACATAGGGCGCCCCCACGTAGACACCGAGCCCGGCATGCGGGTTCTGCGCAGAAGGCGTGCGCATGGCGGTGACGAAACCCTCGGGCAGCAGGCGCGCGCCCTCCCAGGTTCCGTCCTGCGCCAGCAGCACGGCAAGGCGCAGGTAGCTTTCGGCGGGAAGCAGGATGCAGCACCCCGAATGGGGCGTGCCGCCCGGATGGTCCATCCAGATCTGCCCGCCGCGCGCGCCGATCTTCGCCAGAACCTCGCGGCCCACCCAATCCTCGTATGGGGTCTCCGTCGCGCGCTCGATCAAGAGCGCGACAAGATCCCCATTGGCGTTGGAATATTCATAGCGGCTGCCCGGCGTGTCGACGAGCGGGTAGTCCTCGATCAGCACCCGGTCGTGGAAGGGATGCAGGTAGGAGCGGTTGAGAACGCTCTCGGGATCGGTGGAACTGCCCTGCGGCAAGAGCCCCGAGCGCATGCCCAGGACCTGCCGGATGGTGATCGCGGCCTTGGGCGTACCCTGCCACTCGGTCAGGAAATCGGCCATCGGCTGGTCGAGCGAGGCGATGTGCCCTGCCGCCATGGCCCGCCCCACCGCAATCGTCGCGAGTGGCTTGGCCAGCGACTTGGAGACAACCGGACTGGTGGCGGTCGTCTCGCCGAAGTAGTCCTCGCTCACCATGTGGCCGTCCTGCCAAACGAGAAACGCGGAACTGTTGGCCTGCGCGGCATAGGCGCGCGCGGCCGCCAGGGCATCGGGCGCCACGCCGCTTCCCTTCGGAAAAGGCGTCCAGGCCGCCGTGCCCTCAACCGGGGCGAGGGTGTCGTAGCCGGCCAGCCCCGCGCCGGGCTCGCGCCGCATGTAGCGCGCAAAGCGCTCCTGGTAGAGCGCCTCGCCCTCGGCCTCGCTCAAGCCGGTATCGGCATGCGCGGGCGCCTCGGGCACCGGCACCGCGGCGCAGCTGGCCAGCAGCGCAGGCAACAGCGTGGGCAGGGCAAGGGATGCGAAGGATCGCTTCATGCAGAGTTTCTCCTGATCTCGTGGCCCTTGTTCTGCACCGCGCTCGCGCGCACCTGAATGCAGGACTGCACGCGTTTTCAACTGACGAACACAGCGCACAAAACGGGGAGCGCTCGGCCGCCAACTCGTCGATCATTGCGGTCATGACGAGGTTACCAACACTGGTTCAGGCAACGGCCGCGCTGTCCCTTCTGGCAAGCCTTCCGGCCTGTGCGTCCACCGCACCCGGAGCCCCCACGATGCGGGAGAGTGCTGCTGAACAGAGCGTTCCTGGCGTGCGCAGGCAAACCGTGACGCTTGCGACCGAAGACGCGCGCACGCTTGCCGTCACCGTCTACGCGCCCGAGGCCGCCTGCGAGGCCTGCGCGCTGGTGATCTTCTCACACGGCAATTTCGCAACGCCCGAACGCTATGACCGCGTGTTGCGCGCCTGGGCCGCACAGGGGTTCGTGGTTGCCGCCCCGCTTCACACCGATTCCGAGGAATATCCCGAGCCGGACAAGTACCCCGACAGCCGCGCCACCCGCCTCGCCGACTGGCGTGCGGTCGATGCGGCCTTTGCCCCCGGCCTCCCCGAGGGCCTGGACCTGGGCGCGACCACCCTGTCGGGCAAGGTGATCGCCGCCGGACACAGCTACGGCGCGCTCATCGCGCTGGTCGCGGGCGGGGCGACACTCGCCGATCCGGCCTGGACGCTGGGCACGGCCCGTGCGCCCGAGGCGGTCATCGCGCTGTCTCCGCCGGGCGAAATGAAGGGGCTCGCAACGCGCGAAGGGCTCGGCGCGCTGAGGCACCCCGCGCTCGTCGTCACCGGAACCAGCGATGTCCTGCCCGGCTTCATCGACGACTGGCACCAGCACCTCGACGCTTACGAAGCCGCCCCCCAGGGACTGGGCTACGCCCTCGTCTTTGCGGACATGAACCACTATTTCAACGGGTCCTTCGGACGCCCGAGCGAGGACGGCACGCGCAAGGCCGCCGACGCGCTCGCCCGAATGACCCGCGAGACCGGAGACTTCATGCGCGCGGCCCTTGCCGGCGCGCTCCCCGGTTCCAGGATCTGGGCCCAGCGCAGCGACGCCATGGCCGAGGCCCGCGCCCACTAAGGACAACCGCCAGGGGCCGATTGAGCCCCACGCCCACCAGAGTTTGAGAAGAGGATGCGCATGACCAACCCACTTGAACCGCCCGTCCGCCAGCGCGGGCGCGCCTCGCTCGATTTCCTGCTCCACTTCGGACGCGGCACGCAAGGCTTGCGCGGCGAGGTCGAGAAAGACATCGCCCGCGTCGTGCCCGATCCTGAGACGCTGCCGCAGGACATCGACCAGCGCAGCCAGCAGATCGAGCAGCGCCTGATGGCCAGCCCGCTCTGGCGCACCCAGGCTCTGATCGGGGAATGGAACGCGCGCAACCACGGCCTCATCGCGCGCGAAGCCTTCGAGGAAGTGCGCGAAGACCTCGATCCCGTAATCGCGCGCTACCAGTCGCAAGGCGCGACCACGCTCGAGCCCGCGCCCGAAGGCAGTGAGCCCCCTGCCTACTTCGAGGGCGTCAACTTCCACCGCACCGCAGGCGGCTGGGAAGACCACGAGATGCAAGGTTATATCCACGGCGAGATCGTCCACCGCAAGCTCGTCAATGCCTTCTTCCCGGGCGGCATCTTCAAGCAGCGCCGCGCGGTCGCCGCGATGGCCCCGCGCGAGGACTATAAGCGAATCCTCGACATGGGCGCCTCCACCGGCCACTTCACGCAGGCCCTGCAGGAGACCTACCCCGAGGCCGAGATCACCGGCGTCGACCTTTCGCTGCGGGTCCTCGAACACGCGCAGCGCATCGGCAACGCCCACGGCTGGGCCTGGAAGCTCTACCAGCGTCCCGCCGAGGACACCGGCTTTCCCGACGCCTCGTTCGATCTCGTCGCCTCGTACATCCTGCTCCACGAGATCCCCGCCGACGTGATCCGCCGCGTCTTCGCGGAAGCCTTCCGCGTGCTGGAACCGGGCGGCGACATGATCATGTCCGACGTCACCCGCTACGCCGACATGGACAAGCTCTCGGTCTGGCGCGCGGACAGCAACGCGCGCCTCGGGGGCGAGCCCTACTGGCGCGAATCCGCCAGCCTCGATCTTGCCGAAGTGGCCCGCGCGGCCGGCTTCGTCGATGTCAGCGCGCAAGGCATCTATCCCCACGTCGTGAAGGGACACAAACCGAAATGAACGCCGCAGCCATGAACACGATTGCCACACCCGCCAATCCCAAGGCCTACAACCACCCCGACCGCCCGACGCTGGTCGATGCGGACGTGGGGCGCGTGGGCAGCGCAGTGCTCGCCCTCACCCGCGAACTCTGGGTGCTGACCGACCGCGTTGCGGTGATGGAGGAACTCCTCACGCAGAACGGCATCGACATCGCCGGGCAGATCGAGACCTTCCAACCCAGCGCCGAAATGCAGGAAAAGCTCAACGCGCGCGGCAAGCACCTGGTCGAAACGATCGTTGCTGCGCTGGCCGGAACAGAGGGCGAGTAGGAAGCAATCGATTCAAGGGGTCATCACCCCTTGACCCCAAACCGGGCGACCTCACCTTCCTCGGCCCCGACGGCGCGCAGGAGGTGAGGTAGACAGATTGGGGAGCCCGAGGGCGATGGCCCTCGGCATGGTTTCCTTTCCGGCTTGCGACCACTGCTACGCGGCCCCTTTCCCTTCACAGGCAATCAGGCCAGACGTTCCTCGTCAGGTTCTCCAATCCAAGGCCTTGTTTCCCGATGTCCGACGCCCCGCTTGCTGCCCGCGATGACACCACGGCCCAGTCGCTTCGGCGCCGCGCGCTGATCGCGATCATCCTTGTCAATTTCGTCTCGCTGGCAGGCTTCGGGCTGATGTTCCCGGTCTTTGCCATCTACAGCCGCCAGATCGGGGCGAGCGGGATCGAGATTGCAGGCGCGGTCGCGGCCTTCTCGCTGGGCCAGTTCCTCTCCAGTCCGCTGTGGGGACGCTGGTCGGACCGCTGGGGGCGTCGTCCGGTGATGATCGGTGGTCTGGCCGTCGGTGCCTTCGTCTATGTCCTTCACATCTTCGCGCTCTCCCCGCTGACGCTGTTGGCCGCGCGCTTCGTCAGCGGCCTTGCCACGGGAAGCTTCTCGATCACCTTCGCGGTGGCATCGGACCTCTCCACCCGCGACAACCGCACCCACGTCATGGGCATCGTCAGCGCCGGCTTCTCGCTCGGCTTCATCTTCGGCCCGGCCATCGGCGGCGTGACCGCCAGCTTTACCGGCGAAGACAACGCCTTTGCGCTGGTCTGCGTGGTGGGTGCGCTGCTAGGTCTTGTCGCCGCACTTCTGACCTGGTGGCTGATGCCCGAGACCCGTCCCGAGGCCGCGCCCACCGCCAGTGAGCCCAGCGCGGCCGACAAGGGCCCGCTGCTGCGCCGTCCCGGTTTTGCCGCGGCCATTGGCTTTGCGCTCATGGTCTCGATCGCCTTTGCCCAGATGGAGGCGATCCTCGCGCTCTTTGCCGACGACGTGCTCAGCCTCGATCCGCTTGGCATTGGCCTCCTCTTCGGCGCCATGGGCCTCGTCACCACGGTCACTCAGTTCACCGTCACTGGCCCTGTTGCCAAGCATCTGGGCGAGGCCGCCATGCTCGCCCTCTCTCTGGCGATCATCGCGGGCGGGCTGGTTGTCCTTGGCTTTGCCCATGGCCTCGTGCTGGCCGGTATCGGCCTGTTCCTCACCTCCAGCGGCTTCGCCCTCGTCAACCCGGCGATCTCGGGGCTGGTCTCGATGGCCTCGCCCGCGCATGCGCAAGGGACCGGGCTTGGCGTCATGCAGTCGGCCAACGCCCTGGGCCGCGTTCTGGGGCCACTGGCGGCAGGTCCGCTCTACGACCTCCAGGGCGAAGCAGCCCCGCTGTTCTGGGGCGGTGCGCTGCTTGCCGCAACGCTACTCGCCATGCCGCTCGTCACCCTGCCGCCGCGCGAAGCCCCCGCCTGACACCGCCCTGTTTATCCGCGTAGCGGAGGAACAGGCGCAAGTTTGGCCCTTGTAGGCCCAACTTGCGAACGAACCGCTTGCTGCCCTCCCGACCGAGCCGCACTCTGTGCCCGCACCGGCACCAGCAACGCGGAAGGACAGGCGCAGGCAGTGGACAACGGGGTTCCCATCCGGGCGGTCAGCCGCACGCTCTCGGTGCTGCGCACGATCAACCACGAGCGCGAAGTCTCTCTCACCGACCTCGTCCGCATCGAGAACCTGCCCTACCCCACGATGTTCCGCATCGTGCAGACGCTGGTCCACGAGGGACTGATCGAACGCGACGCCAGCGGCAAGCGTTACCGTGCCACCGCGCTCGTCCACACGCTGTCGAGCGGGTACGACGACAGCGCCCTGCGCTCGCGCGCGCAGCCGCATATGAGCGCGCTGACCCGCGAGGTGGGCTGGCCGCTGCTGCTCTCGGTGCGGGTCGGCTCGCGCATGGTCATCCGCGCCTCGACCCACCACGAGACCACGCTCACCTTCCACAACTGGGAAGCCGGTTCGGCCATGCCGATGGAAGGGAGCGCCACCGGCCTTGCCTGGCTCGCCTACCTGCCCGAGGACCATGCCCGCGATCTGGTGAACTGGGGCAGCGACTACCATACGGGCGGCGAAGGCCCCGATGCGGACCGGCAGGAAACCATGTTCGAGGCGCTCGCGCGCATCCGGCGCGAGGGCTACGCGTGGCGCCCCTCGCTGTTCGGCGACGAGAACAAGACCTCCTCGATCTCGGTGCCCGTGCTCGATGGCGAGCGCATCCTCGCGGTTCTCACGCTGACCTACTTTTCCGCCGCGATGAAATCCGATGTTGCGCTGGAGCGCTATGTGCAACCAATCAAGGAAACCGCCGCCCGCATTGCCCGCGACGTAACGCCCAGCTGCCCCTGAAATCGACCCGAAGCTCCTCTCACAGAACGAATTTTCTCAAAAAGTTTCCATTAGGTGGAAACACTTTGCATTTCCTGCTGCGGCGCAGCGCAATTTGCCGATCCTCCCACCACCACGACGCGAAACCGCGCGAACACAGGGGGAAGTACACAAATGGAAGGGGTTCCTATTCGCTCCGTCTGCCGGTCCATCTCGGTCCTGCAAGTCATCAATTCGCATGGTCCGCTGCCGCTGATGGACATCGCGCGCATCGGCAATCTGCCCTATCCCACGGTCTTTCGCATCGTGCAGACGCTCGTCCATGAGGGACTGGTCGAGCAGGAGCCGACGTCCAAGACCTACCGCCCGACCGCACTCGTCGAATCGCTGGCCCACGGCTACCGCTCGGACGGCCCGTTGAGCGAAGCGAGTCGCGAGCCCATCGCCGCGCTCACGCGCGACATCGGCTGGCCGGTCTTCGTCTCGGTGCGCGTCGGCCAGCGCATGGTCGTGCGTGAATCGACCCATGCCCAGACCTCGATGACCTTCGAACCGTGCAATCCGGGCGTCACTATCCCGCTGCTCAGCAGCACCACGGGCCGCGCCTACCTCTCGGCCCTGCCGATGGCGCGCGTCCACGCGATCCTCGACAGCGCCGAGCGCAACCGCTGGGGCCTCGATCCCAACTTCGAGCGCGAGGCCTTCCTCGCCCGCCTCGAACAGATCCGCGCCCGCGGCGTGAGCGCGGCTCCCTACACCTCGCGCGAGGCCAACCGCACCGCCTCGATAGCGGTGCCGATCGTCGCCGACGGCGAGGTGGAAGCGACACTCACGCTGACCTACTTCTTCAACGCCATGAACGAGCAGACCGCAATCGCGCGCTACGCCGACCGCCTTCACGCGGTAGCCACGCGCATCTCCGACCGGCTCGAATGTCGCGCGGTGGCCGCCTAGGGGAAAGGGCCATGGAAAGAGGTACGTCTTCAAGGGGTCATCACCCCTTGACCCCGGAATGGGCGACCTCACCTTTCTCGGCCTAGGCGGCGCGACAAAAGGTAAGCTCGACAGTCTGGGGAGCCCGAGGGCGATGGCCCTCGGAAACCTCTTTCCGTCACCCTGCTTCTTTCCCGCAAAATCTGGCGTTTGCAAATTCGGCATCTTGGACCTACCGTGCCGGGTGTCCTTGACAGCGCACGGCAAAATGCAATGCTATCCCGAAACGCGTTGCCCAAAAACGCGCACCTCGGGGACACCATCACGCGATGCCGGCATTCTCGCGCTTCCTGCGCTACTTCATGGCCGTGGGCCGCCTCGGCTCGATCCGCAAGGCCGCGGACGAACTGAACCTGTCCGCCTCGGCCATTGACCGCCAGATTCTCAACGTCGAGGCCGAGCTGGGCATGCCGCTGTTCGAGCGCCTGCCCACCGGCCTCAAGCTGACCGCGGCGGGCGAGCTGATGATGGCCAGCGCCCATCAGTGGGAAAAGGGCATGACCGAGGTCCGCGCGCGGATCGAGGACCTGCGTGGGCTCAAGCGCGGCCACGTCGAGATCGCGGTGATCGATGCCCTCACCCGCGGCTACATTCCCGAGACCATCCACCGCATCCAGCGCGACTATCCCGGCATCACGATCTCGCTGCGCGTGCTCGACAACGATTCGGTGCGCCGCGCGGTCGCCGAGGGCGAAGTCGATTGCGGGATCATGTTCGACCCCCAGTCGCTGCGCGAATTGAACGTGCGCGCCTACGTGGAAGTGGTGCTCGGCTTCGTCACCCCGCCCGGCCACCCCTTTGGCGCGCGCACGCAAGCCCGCTTCTCCCAATGCGTGGGTGAGCCCATCATCGCGCCGGGCGAGCCGCTTGCCGTCGGCCAGCAGGTCGCCCTTCTCGAAGCGGCCACCAGTGTGCCCCTCGAACGGCGCGTCACCTCGGATAATATCCAGATGATATCGGCACTTGTGCGCCAGGGCGCAGGGATTGGCATCCTCACCTCGCTCGACGTCATGACCGAAGTGCAGGAAGGTCGCCTCCAGTTCACCCGCATCGCCGAACCGCTGCTGCGGCCCATGACGCTGGCGCTGTGCACCGCCTCGGCGCGCACACCGTCCTACGCCGCCGCACTGGTCCTGCGCGAGATCGGCAATGGCTACACCCGCCTCGACCACCGCAGCGCGCTGGCCGATTTCGGGACGGATACGGCGCGCGAGGCGGGGGAATAGCGCGCGTTCCAATATTGTTTGCAGGGCCGGAATTGGGTAATTCGGAAGGCTCTCCCTCCCCCAGCTTTCCTCTCAGGAGTCCCCCATGGACGACACGTCCGAGCCCCAACTGCAGTACCTCGAATACTACGAGGACTTCCTTGCCAAGGTGCGCGTTGTCTCGCGCAAGGTCGCCGAAAGCGACTGGATGCCCGATTTCGTGATCGGGATCGGCCGCGGCGGCCTCGTTCCGGGCTGCTACGTCTCGCACCAGCTCGACGTGCCGATGCTCTCGATCGACCACTCGGCCAAGCAGCCCGACTTTGCCGACGAACTCCTCGCCAAGCTCGCGGTGATGAGCGCACAAGGCAAGAAGCTGCTGTTCATCGACGACATCAACGACAGCGGCGGCACCATCGAATTCCTGCGTGCGCGTCTTGCCGAACTGGGCGCGGACGCCAGCTTCGTGCGCTTTGCGGTCATCATCACCAACACCAGCTCACGCGCGAAGACCGACTACTGGGCCCAGACCATCGATCGCAGCCACGACAAGCGCTGGTTCGTCTTCCCCTGGGAATCGGTCTCGACCCGGGAAACCATTACCGCCGAAGCGCTTTCGGTACCTGAAAGGCTTGCCTGAGGCCTTCGCGCCTGCCCCTCCCGTGCGATAGCAGAAAGAAGATCCCGTTCATGCGCATCTGTGTCTACCTCGGTTCCTCCCCCGGCCGTAACCCGATCTACCGCGAGACGGCCGAGCAGTTCGGCACGCTGCTCGCCAAGCGGGGCATCGGCCTTGTCTATGGCGGCGGCGAGGTGGGCCTGATGGGCGTGATCGCGGACGCGGTCTGCGCAGCGGGCGGCGAAGTGATCGGCGTGATCCCCGAAGCGCTGCGCGCGCGCGAAAAGGACCACCAGGGCATCACCGAGCTCCACGTGGTCAAGTCCATGCACGAACGCAAGGCCCTGATGGCCAAGCTTTCCGACGGCTTCGTCACGCTTCCCGGCGGCATCGGCACCTTCGAGGAAATGTTCGAGGCCTGGTGCTGGTCGCAGCTGGGCTACCACGCCAAGCCTGTGGGCCTGCTCAACGTGGGCGATTTCTACAACGGCCTCATCCAGTTCGTCGACAAGATCGTCTCCGAGGGCTTCCTCCAGGACCGCCACCGCGACATGCTGCTCGTCGACGACAATCCCGAGCGCCTCCTCGACCGGATCATCGAATTCATTCCGCCCAAGACCGAGCACTGGCTCCACGAAGGCGAGAACTGAGGCACGACTAACGCGGGCTGGCGGAAGGACACTTTTCGCCGGCCCGTTTCGCATGTGGCTCTAGGCGAAGCCCGCCTGCGCGAGAATGCCGCGCAGCTGCGCATCGGGGACCAAGGCCAGATCGAACAGCTGCGCGTAAGGGTCCCCTGCAAGTCCCAGAACCTGTGCGAAGGCCGGTTCGGTCTTGATCCCGGAGCGGCGAAGCTCTCGTACGGCGGCGTGGAAAGCTCCGCTACTGAGAGCGAGCAAGCGCCGTTCCACCTCGAAGTGGCGCCACCCGGCCTGCATCACGACCGGAACAGGCGCACCGAAGACTTCGAAGGGCAGATCACAGATAAGGAACTGCGCGATTACCGCGCGCTCGCCCTGCACCCACTGCCGCAGGGCAAAATGATCGCACCCAGCGAAACGCTCCCAAAGCTCCTGCGCAAACGCGTGCCCGTCGGGCGCATGGCAAACGATGTCCACATCGCTGCCCGCAACGTCCAGCCCGAGCGGGAAGGTGCCAACCACACGGGCATCATAGGCCGCCAGGGCATCGGGCAAACCGCTCGACGCGAGGATGCCGCGCCAGTCCACCCGATCAATTGCCCTGCCGCTCGGCCCCTTCGCGCATGGCGGTGACCATCAGGTCCTCCAGCCTCGCCGGGTCGATTGCCAGCACCACGTTCGCCTTGCGCTCACCGAGCCCAGGTTGGTAGTGCTCGTGCCAGCTCAGCGTCGCGCCGTACTTGGGCCCGAAATCGGTGACGTAGTCGACGTAGAGCTGGTCCGCCTTGGTGACGATGCCTGCGTCCAGCACATAGCCCGCCGCGATTTCATCCCAAAGCGGGAAGCCCGGCTCGAGCCCTGCGATGAACGCCGCGACCTTGCTGGGCGCGGCCTTCTCCAGCCGCGCGAGAAGTTCGGGCGTGCGCTGTGTGGCGGTGGAGGGATCGACCGGGATCACCGTCAGCTTGCGCCAGGGGCTGCGCGAGACGATGCTCGCGGCTTCAGGATCGAAGGCGACGTTGAACTCGCGGCGCGGGGTGTTCTCGAACTCGCGCGCGAACTCGGCGGCGGACTGGTCCTGAAGCACCTGCTGGGGATTGAAGCTGCCGCCCATGTAGACGAGCTCGCCCACCAGCCCCGCAAATTCGGGATCGAGGCGCTGGGCAAGCGCGAGGTTCGTCAGCGGACCGCACGCCACGATGGTAATTTCGCCCGGGTACTTGCGCACCATCCGGATCAGGAAGTTCGCCGCAATCTCATCCGATTTCTGCAAGGTCGGGTTGCCGCCGGGCAGGTCCACCGGATCGAAGGGGCCATGATATTCGGGCGTCGACTGCACGGTGGGCTCCACCCATTCGCGCATCCACGCGCCTTTCCAGACAAGCTTGCCGTAAAGCCCTTCCCAGCGCGCAGTCGCGGCCTCGGAATTGAGGAGCGGAAAGGTCGCCCCTTGCGCGACGGGGATGTCCTCGCGGCCCGTCAGCTCCAGCCCGCGCAGCGCGAGCGCGGTCGCCCGGTTGGCCCAGACATCGCCCGAGACCGTGGTGATGCCCACCACGTCGATCTTGCGGCTCTCCAGCAGCATGAGGTGCATGAGCGCAAAGCCCTCATCCTCGATGATGACCTTGCGCGGGGCCCCGTCCTCCGCTTGCGCCGCAAGGACCGCCATCGGCGTGAAGAACAGGGCCACAAGCAGCGCCAGTGCAGCGCGCGCACGCCTGTGCATCAGGCGACCTCGGCGACGAAGGCGTCGATCGCAGCCAGATGGCGCGCGATGTCCTCTTCGGGCAGGAACGATCCGGTGAAGCTGTTGCGCGCCAGCGTCACCAGATCCTCGCGCCCCAGCCCGCGCGCCTGCGCCACCGCCCGATAATTGTCCGCGATATAGCCGCCGAAATAGGCCGGATCATCGGAATTGAGGGTCGCCTTCAGGCCCGCCTTGAGCATGGCGTCGATGGGGTGCTGCACGATATCGTCGATCACGCAGAGCTTGAGGTTCGAGAGCGGACAGACCGTCAGCGTCATGCCGCTGTCCGCCAGCCGCTTGGTCAGCGCCGGGTCCTCCAGCGCGCGGTTGCCGTGATCGATCCGGTCAACATCAATCAGGTCGAGCGCCTGGTAGACATATTCCGGCGGTCCCTCCTCGCCCGCGTGCGCGGTGAGCTTGAGGCCCTTCTCGCGCGCCGCGGCAAAGACCTGTGCGAACTTGATCGGGGGATGACCGACTTCGCTGGAATCCAGCCCCACCGCCGCGATCCGGTCGAGCCAGGGCTCGGCCGCGGCCAGCGTATCGAACGCCGCCTCTTCGCTCAGATGCCGCAGGAAGGAGAGGATGAGGCAGCTGGTCATGCCATGCTTCGCGCGCGCCTCCTCCATCGCCGAGAGCAGACCCTCGATCACTTCGGCAAAGGGAATTCCGCGATCGGTGTGGGTCTGGGGGTCGAACATCAGTTCGGCATGGACCACCCCGTCCTCGGCCGCCCGGTCGAAATAGGCCATCGCCATGTCGTGGAAGTCACGCCGCGTGCGCAGCACGTTGGCGCCTGCGTAGTAGATGTCGAGGAAGTCCTGCAGCCTTGTGAAGGCATAGGCCGCGCGCACCTCCTCCACGCTTGCATAGGGGATCTCGACAGAATTGCGGCGGGCCAGCTCGAACATCAGCTCCGGCTCGAGACTGCCCTCAATGTGCAAGTGCAGTTCGGCCTTCGGGAGCCCGGCAATAAACGTGTCGAGATCGGTCATCATGCTGTCCTTTCCCAGGCGCATTCGCCCAGAATATAGGTGCGGGCCACGGCCCGGTCATCGCCCAGAACCTGAAGCGCAAACAGCCGCTGCGCAAGAGGAGCTACCTGTGTACGGCGTGCAAGGAGCGGCGTTGCGGCAGGGTCGAGCACCACGAAGTCCGCCTCCTGCCCGACCTCGAGAGCGCCGACCTTGTCGGCAATTCCCAGAAGCTGCGCACTTCCCAATGTTGCGAGATACAAGGCCCGAAAAGGAGAGAGCCGGTCCTCGCGCGCCAGCGCCGCCTGGTAGGCAAGGCCCGCCGTGTGCAGCAACGAGAAGCTCGTGCCCGCCCCGACGTCACTGCCCAGCCCCAGCTTCACACCATAACGGTCCGCCTGCCCGAAGTCGAAATGGCCCGACCCCAGGAACAGGTTGGAGCTGGGACAGACCGCGATCCCTGCCCCGCTATCGCGCAGGCGCGTGCAGGCCCGGTCCGGAAGATGGATGCCATGCGCGAAGACCGAGCGCGGCCCGACGAGGCCGAAGCGGTCATAAACGTCCAGATAGTCCGCCACCTCGGGGAAGCGCGCGGCGACCGCCGCGCACTCGTGGACATTCTCGGCCAGATGCGTGTGCAGCAGCACCTCGGGATGGTCGGCCAGGAAAGCGCCCGCATCGGCGAGCTGCGCGTCGCTGGAGGTCAGCGCGAAACGCGGCGTCAGTGCATAGCCCAGCCGCCCACGTCCGCGCCAGCGCCGCAGCAACGCCTCGCTCTCGGCCCGGCCCGAGGCGACACTGTCGCGCAGGCCCTCGGGACCTTCGTCCATCAGCACCTTACCCGAGATCACCCGCATGCGCCGCGCCAGCGCCGCCTCGAACAGCGCGTCGACCGAATGTTCATGGACCGTTGCAAAGACCAGCGCGCTCGTCGTTCCGTTGCGCAGCAATTCGGTCAGGAACGCCTGTGCCAGATCGTCGGCATGGGCGCGCTCAGCAAAGGCCATCTCGGCCGGGAAGATGTGGCGCTCCAGCCAGTCGAGCAACTGTTCGCCATGCGCGGCCATGCTGTCCATCTGCGGATAGTGGACATGAGCATCGATGAAGCCCGGCACGACGAGCCCGGACAGCCTCTCGGTCGGCACCTGGGCAAAGCGCGCGGCCAGGTCGGCATGGTGGCCGCGCGCCACGATAATCCCGTCCTCGACCACGAGCAGGCCATCCTCCTCGTAGCGAACCGCCCCTTCGCCGTCCGGCCCTGCCTCGCGCGGATCGCAGCTCAGCGACAGGAATTCCCCCCGGTACGCACGCAGACCCATCACTGTCCCCTCAGCTGGAGAAGCTGGGCGAGCACCGAGATCGCGATCACGTCGGGCTCCTTGCCTTTCACCCCCGGCACCCCGATGGGCGTTGTCAGGCGCGCGAGGGCTTCGTCGGCGATGCCATCGGCCTTGAGACGCGAACGGAAGCGGGCGATCTTGGTGGACGAGCCGATCAGGCCCACGAAGGCGACCGGATCGCGCCGCAGCGCGGTCAGGGTCAGGTGGTAGTCGAGCGGATGGTCATGCGTCAGAATCGCAATGGCGGCCTGTGACGGCGCTTCCTCGATACAGGTCGCGATGTCCTCAACGTCGACGATGGTCACTCCGTCGAGATCGGCCAGTTCCGGGCGGGTATCGAACCAGGCCAGCTGGAGCGGCAGGCCCGTTGCATGCCGCGCGATGGCCTGACCGACATGGCCCGCTCCGAAAAGATAGACCGGGCGCGGCCGCTCCCCCACCGGCTCGATGATCCGCGCGCCCACTGCCGGCTTGTCGCCCCGCGCGGACTGGCGCGTTGCCGTCTCGCGATCATGGATGCGACGCCGCACCGCGCCGTTCTCGAAGCAGGTCTCCAGCATGCGTCCGGGCTCGGCTTCGTGGAGCCAGTCGAGCCCTGCGGGATCCAGATGCTCGATGAGGAGACGCACACGCCCGCCGCAGCATTGGCCCAACAGGGGCCCGAGCGGATAGTCCTGCACGCGCCAGGTACCGACCGGCCGGTCAAGGATAGCGCGCGCCTGCTCGACGGCGCGGTATTCCAGCTGGCCACCGCCGATGGTGCCCTCCTGATCCCTCGCGGTCACCAGCATGCGGGTGCCGCCCCCGCGCGGTGCCGAGCCCTCGGTCGCGAGCACGGAAACCATGGCACATCGGC
The DNA here is from genome assembly GCF_022818885.1 of Novosphingobium mangrovi. NCBI lineage: Bacteria > Pseudomonadati > Pseudomonadota > Alphaproteobacteria > Sphingomonadales > Sphingomonadaceae > Novosphingobium > Novosphingobium mangrovi. Next base: position 47,023 of record NZ_JALHAT010000022.1, read on the forward strand.
CAGGCTCCAGCCGTCGCAGCCAACCAATCCACTGCGTCATGCTTGGGTGCCTTCCTTGCGATGCCCCGCAATTGCGGCAAGCACCTTCTCGGGCGTTGCCGGCGCATCGAGTGGGGGCAGGCACCGCGCCTCGGGCAGGCAGGCCGCAACTGCGCGGTTGAGCGCGGAAAAGACCGAGATCGCCAGCATGAAGGGTGGCTCTCCCACGGCCTTTGAGCGGTTGATCGTGGGCTCCACGTTCTGCCCGTCCCAAAGTTCAATGGTCAGGCGTTTCGGGCGGTCCGAGGCGGTCGGGATCTTGTAAGTCGCCGGGCTGTGGGTGAGCAGGCGTCCCTTCGCGTCCCAGACAAGCTCCTCCGTGGTGAGCCAGCCCTGGCCCTGTACGAAACCACCCTCGATCTGGCCCTTGTCGATGGCCGGATTGAGTGAGGCGCCCACGTCGTGGAGGATGTCGACGGCCAGCACCTTGTGCTCGCCTGTCAGCGTGTCCACCGCGACCTCGCTCACCGCGGCGCCATAGGAAAAGTAGTAGAACGGACGGCCCTTGTGGGCGGCACGGTCGTAGGCGATATCCGGCGTCGCGTAGAAGCCGGTGGAGCTGAGCGACACGCGGCCAATCTGCGCGCGCCGCGCCACTTCGCCGAAGGTGAGCCGGGCCGCGCCGGCCTGCACACCATCCGCCCCGAACGTCACGTCCTCGGGCGCACAAGCGTACGTGCGCGACAGGAAGTCGACGAGGCGCGCCTTGATCGTGGACGCCGCGTTGAAGGCGGCCATGCCGTTGAGATCCGCTCCGGAACTCGCCGCCGTCGCGGACGTGTTGGGCACCTTGTCGGTGCGGGTCGCGGTGCAGCGAATGGTGCCGAGCGGTACGCCGAAGACATCGGCGACAACCTGCGCCACCTTGACGTAGACCCCCTGCCCCATCTCGGTCCCGCCGTGGTTTACCTGGATCGAGCCATCGGCATAGACATGGACCAGCGCGCCCGCCTGGTTGAGGTGGGTCGTGGTGAAGCTGATCCCGAACTTGACCGGCGTTAGCGCAAGGCCGCGCTTGAGAATGGGGCTTTGCGCGTTGAACGTAGCGATGGCCTTGGAACGCGCATCGTAGCGCGCGTTCTCGCGCAGGCGCGCGATCATCTCGGGCGCAATGTTGTCCTTGATCTCCATGCCATAGGGCGTCTCGCTGCGCCCGGCCGCGTAGAGATTGGCAAGACGAACTTCGAGCGGATCACGGCCAAGGCGCGCGGCAACATCGTCGAGGATACGCTCGATCGCGAGCATTCCTTGCGGACCACCGAACCCCCGGAAGGCGGTGGCCGAGACCGTGTTGGTCTTGAGCCGTTCCGAGACGATCTCCACGTCTGGCAGGTAGTAGCAGTTGTCCGCGTGGAACATCGCGCGGTCGTTGATCGCGGGCGAAAGGTCGACGCTTGCCCCACACGGGCTCGACAGGAACAGCGACAGAGCCAGGAGATGGCCCTCCTCATCGTAGCCGACCTCGTAGGCAACTTCGAAGGGGTGACGCTTGCCGGTCATCACCATGTCGTCGTCACGATCGCAGCGCAGCTTGGCGGGACGCCCGGTCCGCGCGGCAACGAGCGCGGCCGCCGCGGCAAAAAGCGCAGCCTGCGTTTCCTTGCCGCCAAAGGCCCCGCCCATGCGCCGCACTTCCACCGTCACATCGGCCGAAGTGAGGCCAAGCATGTGCGCGACCAGATGCTGCACTTCGCTGGGGTGCTGGGTCGAACTGACGATATGGATGGCGCCATCCTCGTCTGGGGTCGCCACCGCGATCTGGCCTTCGAGGTAAAAGTGATCCTGCCCGCCCATCTCGAAAGCGCCCTTGGCGCGGTGCGGGGCAGAGGCCAGTGCGGCCCCGGCATCGCCGCGCGCCATGCGCTGGGTTGGCTCGATCAGGCTGTTTGCCGCGCGCGCCTGTGCAGACGTGATCGCCGCATCCAGCGGTTCGTATTCGACTTTCGCAAGACGCGCCGCGCGCCGGGCCGCATCGCGGCTTGTTGCAGCAACAAGGAACAGGGCCTGCCCGTGGCTTACCACTTCGTCTTCGGCCAGCAACGGATCGTCATGCGCAACGGGCGCGACATCGTTGGCGCCGGGAATATCGGCGGCGGTGTAGACACTGTGGACACCGGGGGCCTCGCGTACCGCCTCAAGATCCATCGACACGATACGTGCGTGCGCCTCGGTGCTCTGACCAAAGCACAGGTGCAGCATATCACCCGGCTCGGCGAGGTCATCGGTATAGCGCGCCTGCCCCGTCACGTGCAGATGCGCACTCTCGTGCGGGTGCGAGGGCTTGGCCAGAACGACCGCGCCCGGTTCGGGATCGCGCTCAGCCATCGAGCGCCTCCATGTCCAGCACCGAAACCGCCCCGCCTTGCTCGCGCAGCCAGAGGCGATGCAGCAGATTGCCCGCCGCTTCGAGGCGGTAGACGGATGAGCCCCTTACATCGTCGAGCGGCGTGAAATCCTCGCGCAGAGCCTCGGCTGCACGCTCCATCGTTTCCAGCGTAAAAGGCTGGCCGACCAGGGCCGCCTCACACGCCGATGCGCGGCGCGGGGTAGCCGCCATGCCGCCAAAAGCGACACGGGCAGAAACGACGTCACCCTTCTCCAGGGTCAGGGCGAAAGCCCCGCACACCGCGGAAATGTCGCTGTCGAAGCGGCGCGAGAGCTTGGCAATGTGGATCGCCGTGTCGGGTGCGGGCCGCGGGATGCGCACCCCGGCCACGAACTCGCCAGAGCGCAGGTCCTGCCTGCCATAGTCGAGGAAGAAGTCCTCGAGGGGAAGCGTGCGTGTGCCCTCCATGCTGCGCAGCATAAGATGCGCACCGAGCGCAATCAGCGCAGGAGGCCCATCGCCGATGGGCGAGCCATTGGCGATGTTGCCCCCGATGGTGCCCGCGTTGCGGACCTGCAGCCCGGCAAAGCGGCGCCACAACTCGCCAAGGTCGGGATGAAGCTGCGCCAGAGCCGCATGCGCATCGGCGTGACGGACATTGGCGCCAAGGAACAACGCCTCATCGCTTGCTTCGATTGTCGCCAGTTCGACAATGTCCCCGATGAAGATAACGGTGTCGAGGACCTTGAAGCCCTTGGTGACCCACAGGCCCACGTCGGTCGCTCCGGCGACCAGCGTGGCATCCGGATATTCCTGGCGGAGTGAGGCCAACTCTTCTGCAGTGCGCGGGGCAAACCAGCGCCGCCCCTGCCACTCGCCCGAGGCCGGTAACCCTGCGATCTCGGCGAGCTGTGCGATCACGGCGGCATCGTCCTGCGCGAGAACCGGCACCTCCTGCGCCGCCTCCAGGATCGGGCCATACCCGGTGCATCGGCACAAGTTGCCCGCGATCACGTCCTCGACCGCCAGATCGCAGCCGACCGCGCCAATGGCGCGGCCATGGAGCGACATGACGAAGCCCGGCGTGCAGAAGCCGCACTGCGAGGAACCATTGTCCGCCATGCAGGCCTGCAGCGGATTGGGAACGCCTTCAGGCGCGAGGCTCTCCACCGTCAGCAACGCCTTGCCGTGCAGCATGGGGAGGAACTGGATGCAGGAATTGAGCGCGCGCCATTGCACCGTCGGGCCCGCTTCCAGCGTCCCGACCAGCACCGTGCAGGCACCGCAGTCGCCTTCCGCGCAGCCTTCCTTGGTGCCCGTCCGGCGCAGCTGCGTGCGCAGGAAATCGAGCACCGAACCGGTCGGATCAACCTCATCAAGATCAATCCGCGCACCATCAAGAAGAAACGAGATCGCCATGTCAGCTGCCCCGGTAGGTCGAGTAGCCGTAAGGCGAGACGAGCAGCGGCACGTGGTAATGCGCGCCTGTCTCGGCAATGCCGAAGTCGATCTGGACGACATCAAGAAACGGCGGTTCGGGCAGATGTACGCCCTTGCCCCGGAAATAGTCGGCAACGGCGAAGCGCAGGTGGTATCCGCCCGAGGGCACTTGCGGCAGGCCCGGGCAACGCCCGTCTGCGTTGGTCGTGCCTGCGAACAGGACCGAGCCGCCTTCCGCGATCAATTCTATTGCGACCCCGCTGGCGGGTGTGCCGTGCGCGGTGTCGAGGACATGGGTCGAAAGCGTGTTCATGCCGCGTCTCCGGCTTCGGGAAGGGGCCATTCGCCGAAAAACTCAGGATCATCGTAAGCGAGGAATTCCTCGACCAGCACGTCCTTGTCGTCGAGGAACAGCTGGTCGGCAATGCTGCGCAACAAACGCGGCAGCGCAAGGTGCAGACCCGAGAGCGCCGAGGCCGAGAGGCCGAGGCTAATCAGCGCGGAATAGTTGAAGGCGAAGAGGCCATGGAGCGGAGCGCCATCAACGCCCTGGCGCGCGCAGAACTCGAAACCGTCGCCGAGGTAGGGATGGGCATCGATCAGCGCGTTGCGCGCGCCCCTGGGCGTCACGACCTCGCCCCAACGCGCGATGAGATCGGCGACCTCGGCAAGTTCCGGGCGCAGCGCGGGATCACTGATGAGCCCGGTCGAAATCACCACGAAGTCGAATTCGTGATGGCCGTGCGGCGTGGTCACCCGCACCAACCCATTGTGCTCGGCAACGTCCAGCCAGGGCGCCCCGGTGTGGAGATGAAAGCCCGGCCAGGACGCGGCGCGCGCGAACGTATCATTCGTCGGGGGCTGGTTATGGCCCAGGAAGCAATCCATCGCCGCATACTTCGTCGCGTCATCGAGCGCCGGGTAGCGCGCGGCAAAGCCCACCTTCTCCATGAACCGGATCGGGTTCACACGCGGCAGCTGGCTGCGGCGGATGAAGACTTCGGCCGCTTCCACGCCTTGCGAAAGCGCGAAGTGCGCATTGTCGAAGGCCGAGGCACCACCGCCCAGGATGCCGATGCGCTTGCCGTGAAGCGCATCGAAGTCGATGGGCTCGCTGGTGTGCGCCCAGAGCGCCTTGGGCAGGTTGTCACGCACCATCGCCGGCGTGTGCCATTCCCCCCCGCCCTGGATGCCGGTGGCAAGAACGACCTTGCGCGCCAGTTCGCTGGTACCGTCGGCAAAGTGCAGGCGGTGGAGCGCCTCATCGGGCAGCGGCTCAATGCGCACCAGCTTCGCCTCGTTGACGACAGGAAGGTCGAGGACATGGCGATACCAGCGCAGATACTCCATCCAGTCGCCCCGCGCGATCTTGTCGAGCTCAGCCCAGCCCGCAGCGCCATGCTGCGCCTCCCACCAGGCCTGGTAGGTCAGCGATGGCACACCGAAGTCGAGCGGGGTGAGCGTCTTGGGGGTGCGCAGCGTGACCATGCGCGCATAAGTCTCCCACGGCCCCTCGAAGCCTGCCGGGCTCTCATCGAAGATCATGACGTTGGTCACGCCTTCGCGCCTCAGACCAAAGGCCGTGGCCAGGCCGCACTGCCCGCCGCCGATCACGGCAACGTCGAGCACGTCTTCGCCCGCAAACGTGCGCGGACGCACCCATTGCGGGCGGTTGAAGGCGATCAGCTCCAGCTCGCGTTCAAGGCGCTGTTCCAGCGCGTGCAGGCCCATCTGTTCGGTCATGCGAGGTCTTCCAGGCGCAGGCGGACGATCTCACCGATCTGCGCAAGGGCAGTGGCGATCTCGGTCTCGCGGTCGTTGGCGAGGCGTGCGCGCATGGCGGCAAGGATTCCGGCCTTGTCGGTCAGGCGCACGCAGATGATGAAGGGGAAGTCGAAGCGTTCGCGGTAGGCCGCGTTGAGCGCATGGAACTCCTCGTATTCGGCAGGCGAGAGGCGGTCGAGCCCGGCGCTCGCCTGTTCCGACGCGCTCGCCTGCGTCAAGGTGCGGTCGATGGCGGCCTTGCCGGCAAGTTCAGGATGGGCGCGGATGAGCGCAAGCTGCTCCTCGCAGCTCGCGGCGTGGACCACGGCCATGAGATCGGCGTGCCGGTCTCCTTGTGTCGGAGCGGCATCGGCGCGCGCCTCGACCCAAGGGCTGTGTTCAAAGAGCGCGGCCATCAGTGGGTGTTTCCTTCGAGGCTTACGTGCGCGGAGACGACCTTCCACCCGCCGAAAGCACCGTCATCGAACTTCACCCAGCTTTGCGTCTGGCGCCCGCGCCGCTCCGATCCCTCGCGAAAGAACTCGGCATCGGCGGTCGCGAAGGCCTCGCCGTAGGTCGCGATCGAGACCTTGCCGAGCGTGCGCTGGGGCGAGCCGCCACGCCCCTTTCGAAACGCGCGGATTTCCTCGATGCCGTAGAGCACTTCGCCCACGCCGTAGCGGTTGGTGGTATCCGCCTCGTGGAAGAGCGCGTCCATCGCCTCAATGTCGTCCTCCATCAGCGCGCGTTCGTATTCGTGGAACGCGGCGGTGACCTCAGCGAGCAGAACCGGATCGTTGATCTTCATGCCTTGTCTCCGGCATAGGGGTGCGTCGCCTGCCAGTGGCGGGCAATGTCGATGCGGCGCGCAATCCAGGCCTCGCCGCTCTGCGCAACATGGTCGAGGAACCGGCCGACCCAGCGCGCGCGGCCCGGCTTTCCGGCGATGCGCGCATGCAGGCCCACCGACATCATCCGCCCGCCTTCCTCGACCAGCTGGTCATAGGTGTCGCGCAGATGGCGGAAGAACTGCTCGCCTTCGGTAAAGCCGTTGTAGGCGACGATCTTCATGTCGTTGACGTCGAGCGTGTAGGGCACGACCAGTTGCGCGCGGCCATGCTTGTCGTCCCAGTAGGGCACGTCATCGGCGTAGCTGTCGGCATCGTACACGAAACCGCCTTCCTCGGCCACGAGGCGCGCGGTGTTGGGCGATGTCCGCCCCTGATACCAGCCGAGTGGCCGGGTGCCTGTGACCTTTTCGTGGAGCGCGATGGCCTCGGCGATGTGCGCGCGTTCGACCTCTTCGGGGACGGTCTGATAGTCGATCCAGCGCAGGCCGTGGCTGGCAATCTCCCAGTCGGCCGCCCGCATCGCGGCAACGGCCTCCGGGTTGGCTTCGAGCGCTTTCGCCACGCCGAACACGGTGACCGGCACTTCGCGCGATGCGAACAGGCGGTGAAGCCGCCAGAACCCGGCGCGGCTGCCGTATTCGTAGAGACTTTCCATCGCCATCGCGCGGTCCGGGTGGCTGGCCGCGCCGACCATCTCGGACAGGAAGGCCTCCGAGCCTTGGTCGCCGTTGAGGACGCTGTTCTCCGCACCTTCCTCGTAGTTAATGACGAACTGGAGGGCGACGCGCTTGCCGCCCGGCCAGCGCGCCTCGGGCGGGCTGGCGCCGTAGCCGACAAGATCGCGGGGCGTCATGTTCATGCGGTTTCTCCCACTCCGGCACTGTCCCAGGCCTCGATCGCGGCGGGCACCGCCTGGCCCAGCGGCAGCACGAAGCCATGGGCGCGCAGGCTCGCCTCAAGCGCGCCGAGCGTGATCAGCACCTTGTGCTTCATTGCGTTGTAGCCCATCGCGCCCAGCCGCCAGATCCGGCCCTGCAAGGGGCCGAAGGCCGTGCCGATCTCGATCTCGAAGGAGACGCGCAACATCGCGCGCACCGCCTCGCCATCGACGCTGTCCGGGATATGGACGCCCGTGACGTTGGTCATGCGGTGCGCGTCATCGCCAAATACGGTGAGGCCCATGGCGCGCAGCCCCGCCGCCATCGCGCGGCCCGAACGGGTGTGGCGATCGTAGCGCGCGGCCAGTCCCTCGCCCAGCGCCACGCGGGCGCATTCGCGCGCCGCGTAGAGCATCGAGGTCGCCTCGGTATGGTGGTTGAGGCGCTTTTCCGACCAGTAGTCCATGATCATGGCGAGGTCGAAGTAGTTGGAGGCGATACGCGGCCCCTGCCCGTCCTCCAGCCCCTTCATGCGGATGCCCGCCTCGGTGTGGCGGCGCGCGAAGATATGCTCGGCCGCCGCGTCCGAGATGGTGATCGGGGCCGAACCGGAGGGCCCTCCCAGGCACTTCTGCAGGCCGCCGGTCACGACATCGACATCCCAGCGGTCGGCGGCGAGCTCCATGCCGCCGATGGTCGCGGTCGCATCGACGTAGGAGAGAGCGCCCGCCGCGCGGCACAGCGCGCCGAAACCCTCAAGCGGCTGCGCCATCGTCGTCGAGGTATCGCCATGGATCGTCGCCACTAGTCTTGGAGAAGTGCGCGCAATCGCCTCCTCGATAGCGGCGAGCGGGACGACCTCGCCCCAGGGTGCCTCAACCGTCTCGATGCGTGCGCCGATGCGGGTGAGGATCTCAGTGAGAAGCAGACCAAAGCGGCCGAAATTGACGATCAGCACGGTCTCACCCGGCGCAACAAGGCTGACGAGCGCGGCCTCGATTCCCGCGCGCGCGGTGCCGTCGACCAGCATGGTCCAGCGGTTCTGCGTCCCGAAGATCGGGCGGTAGAGTGCCATGACCTGCTCCATGTAGCCGGTCATCTCGGGGTCGAACTGGCCCAGCAGGTCGGCCGACATCGCGCGCAGCACGCGCGGGTGCGCGTTGACAGGACCAGGCCCCATGAGCAGACGCTGGGGCGGGTCGATCTCCCCGAAGAGAAGGGGATCGAGTTCAACGGGCATGGTGGCGCTCTCCGAGGCGGTCAAGGAAACCGAGCATGACGGCGAGCGCGACTTCCGCGTCCGCAGGCTCCACATGTTCGGCCGGGTTGTGGCTGATACCGCCCCTGCAGCGCAGGAACAGCATGGCGGTGGGGCACAGCCCGGCCATGTTCATGGCATCGTGGCCTGCGCCTGAAACGAGGCGGAAGACCTGCTGGCCTGCGCTCTCGTGCGCGGCGTCGAGCAGCTTCATCAGTCCCTCGTCGCAGGGGCTGGGCGGAAGGTCGTGGATGCACGCGACGTCCAGTTCGAGCGCGCGCGCCGCGGCAATGGCCTGGCAGCGCGTCAGGATTGCCTCGGCCACACGGTTGCGGCGGCGTACATCGCCCGCGCGTACATCGAGGGTGAAGCGCACTTCGCCCGGAATAACGTTGGGCGCGCCGGGCAGTGCCTCGATCCGCCCAACGGTGGCGACGGCATCGGACATGTCGGCGGCGGCCAGTTCCTCGGCGGCAAGCACCATCTGCGCGGCACCGGGAAGCGGATCGCGGCGCAGCGGCATCGCGCTCGTCCCCGCGTGTCCGGCAAGCCCCTTGAGGGTAATCGCATAGCGGAGCTGCGCGGCAATGCCGGTGACCGTCCCCACCGCAAGGCCACTGGCTTCAAGCACCGGGCCCTGTTCGATGTGGGCTTCCAGATAGGCGAAGATGTCGCCCCGTGCGCGCCGGGCGGTGAGGTACGCATCCACGTCCACTCCGGCCTCGGCCAGCGTCACCCCGTCCCCATCGGCGATGTCGAGCGCGCCGCGCTCCAGCGTTCCGGCCACCGCACGGCTGGTCAGCATCGCGGCGGGAAAGCGCGAACCTTCTTCATCGCCAAAGGCATAGACCTCGATTGCGAAGGGAAAGCGGCGCCCCTTGGCGTGGAGCGCGGCCACGCACTCGATCCCCAGCATGATGCCGAGCGGTCCGTCGTAGGCACCGCCATCGCGCACCGAATCAAGGTGGCTGGCGATCATCAGCGCGGGCGCATCGGGGCGGCTCGCCTCGTAACGGCCGATGAGGTTTGCGGCGGCATCGCGGCGCACCTGCATCCCGGCCTCTTCCATCCAGCCGGTCAGCGCCTCCTGCGCGGCGGCATAGGCCGGCGTCAGGTAGCCCCGGTAGAGCCCCCCCTCCATGTCGGAATAGGGAGCCTCGCGCAGCGCGTCGCAGCGCGCGACGGCGCGCGCGCCGCCCGGCGTGGAGAGCACGCTCACCATCCCACGGCTGCCCCGTCGCTGCGCGGATCGCTCGCGCCTTCAAAGCCGCCATCGGGCAGGCGCACCAGCGCGCCGGCATGCCCCATCATCGCGCTGGGCGGGCCGACCCGCTCGACATCGTGCCCCGCCGCTTCGAGCCCGGCGTAGAGCGCAGGATCGAAGCCGTCCTCCAGCTTGAGCGAGGTCGTGACATCGCCCCAGGTTCGCCCGAGCAGCCAGCGCGGCGCCGAAATCGCCTCCTGCAGGTCCACGCCGTAGCGCGCGTAGCGGGTAAAGAGCGCGGCCTGCGTCTGGGGCTGCCCCTCTCCGCCCATCGTACCGTAGGCCATGATCCGGCCATCGTCGAAGAGCGCCATGGCGGGATTGAGCGTGTGGAAGGGCTTGCGCCCGGGCTTGAGGGCATTCCATCCCTCTTCGGCAAGACGGAAGGACGAGCCCCGGTTCTGCCAGGTGATCCCGGTCTGCGGCAGCACCAGGCCCGAGCCGAACTCGAAGTAGGTAGACTGGATGCACGAGACCACCCGGCCCTCCCCATCGGCGGCAGCAAACCAGCAGGTATCGCCCCACTGCGGGGGCTGCGGCCAGAGCAGAGCCTTCGCAGGATCGATGCGCCCGGCCAAGGCGTCGAGCGCCTCAGGATCGGCAAGCAGGCCCTGGAAATCAAAATCGGTGAAGGCAAGATCGCCCACGTGTGCATCACGCAGCAGGAAGGCCTGCTTGGTCGCCTCGACAAGGGCGTGGACGTGATCGAAACCATCCGGCGCGTCGGCCTGCAGGCGGTCGAACAGCGCGAGGATCAGAAGCGAGGCGAACCCTTGCGTGGGCGGCGGGGTGTTGAAGAGGCGCGCGCCCGTGATCGGCACCGATAGGGGCGCGGGGCGGCTCACCGCATGCGCGGCGAGGTCAGTCGCCGAGACCGGACTGCCCAGCGCCGTAAGGTCCTCGGCCAGGCCCGCGGCCAGCGAACCTGTGTAGAAACTCGCCAGTCCCTCGCGCGCGAGCGTGCGCAGCGTTTCGGCGAGCGCAGGCTGGCGCAGCACGTCACCTTCGGCCAACGGGCGGCCTTCGGGCTCGAAAATGTCGGCATAGGCGCCGGGCTGGCTGCGCAGTTCCTCGCCCTTGGTCTGCGCAATCCCGGCCCCGCCAGCGGTTACCGCAACGCCGGTCTCGGCATGGACGATGGCATCGCGTAGCAGACGATCGAGCGGGAGGGTGCAGGCCGGGTCGGCCAGCGCCGCCTCCCAGGCCGAGACCGTGCCCGCCACCGTGTTCGCAGCCAGAGGACCGCGCTGGGGGACCGCATCAAGCCCCGTGTAGAGGGAGAGGTCCGCACTGGCCGCCGCCCCGCCCACGCCGTGGATCGCGTGGAGGCGTCCATCGGGCTCGCGGATCAGCCAGAAGCCGTCGCCGCCGATCCCGGTCATGTGCGGATAGACCGCGCTCAGCGTGGCGGCGATGGCGACGCAGGCCTCCACCGCCGTTCCGCCCTCGGCGAGCACCTCGCGGCCCGCCTGCGCGGCGAGGTGGTGCGGGGCGGTAGCAATGCCGTTTTGCGCGGTGACGGTCTGCATGGGTGAGGGCCTTCTGTTCAATCGGGAAGCGCGGCGAGGAACGCGCGCACGACATGCGCGGAATTGACAGACGCAAGCGCCATGAAGGTATTCATCTGGTTCTCGCCGTCATCCCCGCCGGCAAGGTCCGACAGGCTGCGAAAGACGATGGCGGGCACCTCGTTGGCATAGGCGACCTGCACCACGGCGGCGCTTTCCATGTCGACGACGCGCGCCCCCCAGGCGGCCTGAAGATACTCGCGAAACTCCTTGTTGTCGGCAAAGACGCCCGCGCTCACCCCAGTGCCGCCGACCACCACCTTGGGCTCCTCAACGAGGCAGTGCGGTCCGCTCGCCGTGCCCGAAGGCCCGGTGCAGCGCTGCAGGCTGATGCGTGCAGTCACGTCTTCGGCAAGCTGCAGCAGCGCAGGGTCCGCACCCAGCGTGTAGTGGCGCACCGGGGCCTCGCTGGCATTGCCCACGCGCACGCCGCGCGGGAACATCATTTCCCAATTGGCGGGCGCCTGCGCATCGACCGGCTCAGGCGTCACCCAGCCCTCCCCGGCGCGGCGCGCGAAAGAGACTTCGAGGTACTGCGCCCAGTCCCTCGCCACCACCACATCGCCGATTGAAAGCTCCGGGTCGACCCCGCCCGCGATCCCCGAAAAGACAATGCGCTTCACCTTGAAACGGTCGAGCACAAGCTGGGTGTTCATCGCCGCGTTGACCATGCTCACCCCGCTCTGCATCAGCACCACGGGCTTTCCTTCCAGCGTTCCGGCCAGGAAAGTGAGGCCATTGGCGCTGTATTCGCGCGGCTCTACAATCGCCGGAGCGAGCGCATCCCACTCGGGCGCGAAGGCGGTCATCACCACCGTGCGCGGCGTCGTGTCGAAGGGCTCGGCCAGTGCGGGGGCAGAGACAAGCGCAAGCGCGGTGGCAAGAAGAGACATGGCACGGCGCATCAGGCAGCTCCCATCCAGATGAAGCGGGCAACGAAGAGCGAGGCAAGGACCAGCAGGAAAAGGTCGCCCTTGCCGAAGGTTCCCCGCACGATCTTGAGCACCGCATGGGCCGTGATCCCGAAGGCAAGGCCATTCGCAATCGAGAAGGTGAAGGGGATCATCGCGACAGTGAGGAAAGCCGGGATCGCGCAGAGCGGATCCTCCCACTCCACCTCGGTCAGCGGCAGGCACATCATGCCCCCCACAATGATCAGCGCAGGCGCCGTGGCGGCGAGCGGAATGAGCTGCGCGTAAGGCGCCACGAACATCATGGCGAGGAACAGCAGGCCGGTGACAATGGCAGTGAGGCCCGTGCGCCCACCCACCTGCACGCCCGACGCGCTCTCGACGTAGCTTGTCACCGTGCTCGTACCCGCCATCGAGCCGACCATGGTCGCCACCGCGTCGGTAACGAGAATACGGTTGAGGCGCGGGATCTTTCCGTCCGAACCGATCAGCCCTGCACGCTTGGTGACCGCGACAAGCGTGCCGATGTTGTCGAACAGGTCGACGAAGAGGAAGACGAAGAGCACTTCGAGAAGGCCCAGGCCGTGCTGGCCTTCGGAGCCAAACACGCCGCCCAGGTCCAGCTGGAACAGCGTGCCGGTCATCGCCTCGAGCGAGTAGGGTTCGGGATTGAAGCTGACGAGGCCGAAGACCCAGCCCAGCACCGTCGTCGCGACAATCCCGATCAGCATGGCGCCGCGCACGTTCCAGGCGCTGAGCCCGCCGATCAGGACCAGCCCGAAGAGCGCGAGCGCGGGGGCCGGCTGGCGCAGGTCGCCCAGCGCCACGAAGGTCGCCGGGTTGGCAACGACAATGCCGGAATCACGAAGGCCAATAAAACCGATGAACAGGCCGATACCGCCCGCGACCGCGGCAAAGAGATACTGCGGGATCGAGTGGACGATCAGCTGGCGGATGCCGGTCAGCGTCAGGAGCAGGAAGGCCACGCCCGAAATGAACACGCAGCCCAGCGCCACCTGCCAGGGCACCCCCATCTGCTGCACCACGGTGAAGCTGAAATAGGCGTTGAGCCCCATGCCCGGCGCCAGCGCAAGCGGCGTGTTCGAGGTAAAGCCCATCAGGATCGAGGCAAAGGCCGCGGCGAAACACGTCGCCGCCGCGACAGCCGCGACCGGCATTCCCGCCGTTCCCAGGATCGCGGGATTGACGAGGACGATGTAGGCCATCGTCAGGAATGTGGTGAACCCGGCCAGCACCTCGGTGCGCGGCGTGGTGCCGCGCGCCCGCAGCTCGAAGCGGCGTTCCAGCCGTGCGTCCCAGGCGCTGTCCTGCCCGGCCAGCGTCTCTGTGTCCCTCATTGCGTAGTCCCCTCTTCGCGTGTCTCGGCCCCATGGGCCGGCGCGCTCACCCCCGTGAACCCGCGCATTTCCAGCTGGCGTGCCAGCGCGAACAACCTGTTCTCCTCACCCGGCTTGCCGATCAGCTGCAGGCCAAGCGGCAAGACGCCTGGTCGCTTCAGGGGCACGGCCAGCGAGGGGAAACCCAGGAACGTGATCGCCTGGGTGTGAATGCCAAGGTCCGCGCGTGCGGGCCGCATCTCGCCATCGATCTCGATACGCGGGTCCTCGATGCACGGAGCGGTGCAGGGCGTGGCCGGAGCCAGGACCACATCATGGTCGGCCAGCATCGCCGTGACTCTGGCAATATAGTCCGCCCGGAACGCACGCGCCTCGTCCACGATGCCCTTGGGCAGGAGGGCGCCTGCGATCAGGCGGTCGCGCACTTGCGGATCGTAGTCGAGGGCCTGCTTGGCCAGCGCAGCCCGGTGGAGCGTTCCGCCCTCATACGCGGTGATCAGAAACGCCGCCGAGCGCGCCCGGCCAATCTCGGGGATTTCCAGCAAGGGTCCCTTGCCCGCGATGGCGTCCATCGCCGCGAGCTGGTCGGCAGTAGCGTTCACCCGGAAGCGCCCCCCCAGCCGCGCAACGTGCAGGTCCGCAGCCGTGTGCGGCACGCCCGGCTCTGCGCGCAGCACTGCCCAGACCCGCTCCATATCCTCTACCGACCTCGTGAAAGGCCCCACATCATCGAAACTTTCGGCAAACGGAAAGACACCGTCCAGCGGCAGCGCGGTGTGGGTGGGCTTCAGGCCGTAGAGCCCGGTGAGGCTGGCGGGCACACGCACCGAGCCATTGGTGTCCGAGCCCAACGCCAGCGGCATGAGCCCGGCCGCCACCACAGCCGCCGAACCACCCGAAGACCCGCCCGCAAGACGCGCCAGATCGTGCGGGTTGCGCGTGGTGCCATAGGCCGCGTTGATGGTCGCAAAGCCATAGGCGAACTCATCCATGTTGAGCGTAGCGACAAGCACCGCGCCCGCCGCCTTCAGGCGCGCCACGGCCTTGGCATCGCGCGGCGCAGGCGGCGCATCGGCATAGACGCGCGAGCCTGCCGTGGTCGGCAGTCCGGCGACATCGAAGAGGTCCTTCACCCCGTAGGGCACACCCGCCAGCGGCCCCGGGTCCTCGCCCCCCGCGATCCGGGCATCGACGGCGTCCGCCTCGCCGCGCGCGCGTTCGGCCAGAAGCTGGGTCACCGCGACCAGCGGCGCAGCCCGTGCCTCGATATCAGCAAGGCAGCCTTCCAGGACCGCGCGGGCCGTGACCTCGCGCGCCCGTACCGCCCGGGCGATGTCGCAGGCCGTCGTGCGGTGCCAGAGGGTCATTCCCCGTCCTCTGCACGCATGCGGCGCACATGGCTTTCGAGCAGTTCCAGATTCGCTTCCACGCCGGAACGACATGCCTCGGGTATCGGCAGCCCCACGGCAGCTGCGGCGGCATCAATGGCCGCGCGCGAACGCGGGACGGCAGCGCCACAGGGCCGGGTCGGGGAGGGCGTGGTCATGCGGCCTTATCTCCTGGCTGGAGGACACGTTCGGCGCGCCCCAGCACGGGTAGGCTTGCGCCAAGCCCCTGTGCAACCTCGCGATCATGCCCCGTCGCAGCCCTGCGGGCAACGGGCCAATTGGCCCCTCCTGCCCGAGGTCGGCGCAAGAGGGAGCGCGGATCGGGTCCGATCCGGGAGAAAGGCAAGGCGCGGCGCATGCCCCTCTCCTGCCTGCCACAACCCTATCCAGCAAACGCAATGATCTGGACAGATTGTTGCAAAAAAGAGCGCACCCGCATCAATGGCACCGCAGGCGCTCTAATTTTCGCAACACCTTGTAAAATTCATTGCATTTGCCTGCACATCGATGCGCCACTAGCCCTACGCACCAAGAACAGGGAACAACAGTCCGAGACCGTGCGAAAATACGCGGAAATAGAGGACGTAAAGACGATCTAAACGGGGTGAGGACAACTGAAAGGGAGAGCAGAACATTTCGGACGCGCCAGACAGGGACGGCGCGCCGGGGCATTCATGAGGGGGTTAAAATGCGGATTTCACGTTGTTTTACAGGCAGGTCGCGCAGATCTGCAGCGCGCAGTCATGCGCTTGTTGCAGGTCTTCTGGGCTGCACCGCGCTGAGCACGCCTGCGTTCGCGCAGGAGCCGGCAGAGCGCGATCCGGCCTCCGAGATCGTCGTCACCGGCTCGCTGGACGCATTGCCTGTCGCCGACGTCGGCTCGGTCTTCGGCTTCGACAAGACCATCGTCGAAACCCCGCGTTCCGCCTCCACCGTCAGCGCCGAGCAGATGGAACGCTTCGGCATCACCGAGATCTATGACCTCGTCGCGCAGTCGCCGGGCACCTTCACCAACTCGTTCTTCGGTGTGGGCGGTGCGCTCGACATTCGCGGTACGCCCGGCGAAGTGTACTTTCGCGGCGTGCGCCGTCTCGACAACCCGGGCAACTACCCCACCCCGATTGCAGCCGCGGACCGGGTCGACATCGTGCGCGGCCCCGCCTCGCCGATCTACGGTCCCTCCAAGACTGGCGGCTACATCAACTTCGTGCCGCGTTCGGCGCGCGCGCAGGGCGGCGCCTTCATGGCCAGCCCGGAAGGCAAGGTGGGCCTCACCCTGGGCAGCTGGAACAAGACCGACCTCACCGCCCAGATCCGGGGCCCGGGGCACATCGGCACGCAGGAATTCGGGTACAGCCTCTACGCCGAGGTCGAGGATTCGGGCAGCTACTGGGACAACATGTCCACCAACCAGACGATCCTGCAGGCCGCCTTCGACACCGACCTGACGCCCGACCTGAGGCTGGAATTCGGCGGCATGTACCACCGCTTTCGCGGCCAGCAGAATGGCGGCTGGAACCGCCTGACGCAGGACCTCGTCGATGACGGCACCTACATCACCGGCAACGCCATCTCGCTCGACACCGATGGCGACGGGCAGATGTCGGTGGAAGAGATCAACGCGGCGGTGCCCGGCGGGCTCTCGATCTTCGGCGGCTTTGCCTGCGGGGGCGGCGTGTTCCCGGATTCGATCACCGATGCGTGCTACACCTCCAGCCCCAACAACCTGCTCAACCTGCAGAACACCGGCACCACCACGCTCAGCCGCCGCAAGACGCTGACCGGCAAGGACGACCGGCTCGACAACAACGCGACCACGCTCTACGCCGACCTCATCTGGACGGGTCCCGGCGACATCGAGATCAAGAACCAGGCCTTTTACGACAGCTACGAGAACATCAACGAGAACGCCTACGGCTTCTCGCAGCTGCACGATTCCTGGGTCTTCGAGGACAAGATCGTTGTCTCCAAGACCTTCGAGTCGAGCGCGGGCACCTTCGCCTTCCAGCTCTCCCCCTCGATCCGCTACACCAGCTTCGAGCACGGGGAGGACTTCAACTACGAGTACTTCCACCGTGTCGACCTGACGCAGGGCTACGACCCGGCCAGCGACCGCCTGCTCTCGACCGAGTGCGACTGCAACTACACCTCCTACGTCGATGGCCACTACACCGACGTCGCCTTTGCCGCGCTGACCGACCTCGACTTTGCCTTCGGCCTCGATGTCACGCTGGGCGCGCGCTACGACCATGTGAAGGCCAAGTCGACCTCGGACATCGGCCGCATGGAAGCCGCCCAGGTCGCCGCTGACCGCGACGCGGGCGTCCCCGACAGCGCCTCGGGCAGCAAGGGCGCCTGGTCGTGGTCGGCCAGCGCCAACTACAAGCTTCCGTTCGGCCTCGTCCCCTACGCCACGATCGCGCGCCAGTCGGTCGTGATCGCGGGGCAAGGCGCGGAAATCGCGGTCTCGAACATCGCGGGTGATACCTTCATCACCGCCTCCAAGCTCTACGAAGGCGGTATCAAGGGATCGTGGCTCGACGACACGCTCTACGCCGCGATCTCGGTCTACAAGCAGGAGCGTACCGACTACAACGCGCAGTCGAGCACGGTGAACCAGGCGGTCGAGACCAAGGGTCTGGAGGCCGAACTGCGCTGGGCGGTGGACGAGCACCTGCTCATCACCGGCGCCTATACGCGCACCAAGGTCTATAACCTCACTTTCTACGAAGCGGGCAGCACCTTCAGCTTCCTGGGCATGGAAGACCTCATCAATGTCGAGGACCAGACCCTGCACCTGGGCGGCCAGCCCGGCGGCCTGATCCCCATCAATTCGAAGAGCGATTCGCGCCGCGCCGGCATTCCCACCAACCTCTATGCACTGACCGCCACATACGCCTTCGACAACGGCCTGGCCTTTGCGGGCAGCATGGTCGCGGTGGATTCCGTCTATTCGGGCCAGTCGCAAGCGGTGCGCCTGCCCGCCTACACGCTCTTCGATGCGAGCGCATCGTACAGCACGGGCCCCTGGGACCTGCGCGTCGTGGTCAAGAACGTGACCAACGAGAAGTACTTCCGCGCGAACTTCACCGAACTGTTCGGCTCGACCATCGCACTGCCCGAACGTCCGCGCAGCATCCAGGCGACGCTGTCCTACAACTTCTGACGCTCCCCCAGGCGCAGGGACAATGCTCTCCCTACGGCACCGTCCCTGCGCCGCACCTTCTCACACAGACGAGACCTAGCATGCGCCTTTCCCCGCTCCGCTCGCGGCGCCCTTCCCGCCTGCGTTTCCTTGGCGCAGCCCTTTTGGCAAGCTGCACGCTTGCCCCGGCAACCCAGGCCCAGGACGCCGCCGCCCGTGCCGCCCGCACGCTCGCCACCTGCAAGCCCGCCGCCCCGTGCGACAGCCCGCTGCCGGTCAAGGTCGTTGTCGTCTCGCTCTTCGAGATCGGCGAGGACGAGGGCGACACAGCAGGTGAATTCCAGCTCTGGAAGGAGCGCCGGGGCCTCACCACCCGCATCCCCTTCCCGCAAGGATTTCACGACCTTTACTACAACCCCGAGACACAGGTTCTGGGTGTGGTGACCGGGATCGGCACCGCCCGCTCGACGGCTGCCACGATGGCGCTCGGCCTCGATGACCGCTTCGACCTCACCCAAGCCTACTGGCTGGTGGCGGGGATTGCCGGTATCGACCCCGAAGACGCCTCGATCGGCTCGGTCGCGCTCGCCCGCTATGTCGTCGACGGAGACCTCGCGCACGAGATCGACGCGCGCGAGATCCCGGCGGACTGGGACTTCGGCTACTTCGCGCGCGGCACGCAAGGGCCCCACGACACGCAGACACCGCTTGATCCCTCAGGCGGCGAGGTGTTCCAGATCGACCCTTCGCTCGAGCAGTGGGCCTTCGCCCTCACCAAGGACATCGCCCTGCCCGATACACCCGAGATCGCGGCGGAACGCGCCAGCTTCACCGGCTTCCCCAAGGCGCTCCAGCCCCCGCGCGTGCTCGAAGGCGAGCAGCTTTCGGCAATGACCTTCTGGCATGGCGCGCGCATGACGGACTGGGCCAACCACTGGGTGCAGCAATGGACCGGCGGCAAGGGCGAATTCGTGACCTCGGCGATGGAGGACACCGGCATCCTCCAGGCCATGACCTACCTCGATGCGGCAGGCCGCGCGGACCGCGACCGGGTGCTGGTGCTGCGCGCGGGCTCCAACTTCACGATGCCCCCACCCGGCACCCATGCCGCGAGCTACCTCCTGCGCGAAAACGAGGGCTACGCCGGGCTCGAGGCGGCGGTCGAGAATCTCTACACAGTGGGTTCGGTGCTGGTCGACGAACTGCTTGGGGACTGGGAGCGGTATTCGGAATCAACTCCGTGAAAAAGGATCCAAGGGGTCATCACCCCTTGCCCCCATACCAGTCGACCTCACCTTTCCCAGCCTCCGTAGCTGAGAACGGTGAGGTCGACTGGTATGGGGAGCCCGAGGGCGATGGCCCTCGGAAACCCTCTTCTTCTACCCTTCAGACAGGCAAGCCGACATAGTTCTCCGCAATGGAACGCTGCGCCGCCTCACTGCTGGCGATGTAGTCCAGTTCGGCCTGCTGCATACGGCGCTCGAACGGGCCGTCTTCGGGGAAGCGGTGCATTAGCTTGGTCAGCGTCCAGCTGAAGCGTTCGGACTTCCACACGCGTGCCAGCGCTTTTTCCGAATAGCCCGCGATGGCGTCGGCATCGTTGCTCTTGAAGAAGGCGAGCAGCGCCTCGGCGGCGTAGTGCACGTCGCTGGCGGCCAGGTTCAAGCCCTTGGCGCCAGTCGGCGGCACGATGTGCGCGGAATCGCCGCAGAGCATCAGGCTGCCATGGCGCATCGGCTCGAACACGAAGGAGCGCAAAGGGGCGATCGACTTTTCGATAGAGGGTCCGCGGGTGATGTTGGCAGCGGCCTCGGGGCCGAGGCGCACGGCCAGTTCGTCCCAGACGCGATCGTCCGACCAGTCCTCGATCTTCTCTGTCAGCGGCACGTCCACGTAGTAACGGCTGCGCGTCTCGCTGCGCATCGAGGCCAGCGCGAAGCCGCGTTCGTGGTTGGCGTAGATAAGCTCGTGGTTGCACGGCGGTACGTCGGCAAGGATGCCCAGCCAGCCGAAGGGATAGACGCGCTCGAAGCTGCGGCCGACCGATTCCGGGATGGCCTTGCGCGAAGGGCCATGGAAGCCGTCGCAGCCCACGATGAAGCGGGCATCGACGCGGCGCTCCACTCCGTCCTTGGTGTAGGTGACGTAAGGGGCATCGCTCTCGATATCGAAGAGCGCGACATCGGACGCTTCGTAGACCACTTCCAGCCCGCGCTCACCCGTGGCTTCCATCAGGTCACGGGTCAGTTCGGTCTGGCCATAGACCATGACTTCCTTGCCGGTAAGCGCCTTGATGTCGATGCGGATCAGGCGTTCACCATCGGCAAGGTTGAAGCCGTCGTGCGGCAGGCCTTCGGCCTTCATGCGCGCATCGAGACCGAGCCGCTCCATGAGCTGAACGGTCACCTGCTCCAGCACGCCCGCACGGATGCGCGAGAGGACATAGGGCCCGGTCTGGCGTTCGAGGACAACGCAGTCGATCCCCGCCTGGCGCAGGAGATGCCCGAGGAGGAGACCTGAAGGTCCCGCACCGATGATGGCCACTTGTGTACGCATGTGCCGTGCTCCTTTCCCGATGCGCGCCGTGTCGGCGCTGCACATGGGGCGCGCAGCGGGCGCGCCCTGATTGTTCTTTCTCTTGACCCTGCAATGCGCGCGAGCCCCCTCGACAGGAAGGGCCGGGGGCGTCACACTTCAGGTACTATTCGGACACAGGACATGGCACCCGGCACGATTCCCACCTTCCTCCTCTATGGTGAAGACCTGGGCGAAATACCCGCCCAATTCGCCCATATCGAGACAATTGCCACGCGTAGCTCACTGCTTGACTGGGAGATCGGCGCGCACCGGCACCTGCATAGTGTGCAGATCCTCTTGGTATCCAAGGGACAGGTCACCTTCCGCTGCGACGGCCGGGTAGAGACGCTGCGAGGGCCCTGCTTCATGGCCGTCCCGATCGGCAGCGTCCACGGTTTCCAGTTCCAGCCCGACACGCGCGGCTACGTGCTTTCGCTTTCCGCGGCCTTCGTGGCGCGCGGTTCGGACGCACAGGACCCGCTGCTCCACATGCTCACCCATGGGGCGAGCGGCGAGGTTGCTCCCGGCGCTGTGGAACGGGTCGACTGGCTGTGCCGCGAGATGCTGGCGATCCAGGCCGACTGGCGGCTCCCTTCCGCGCTGTTCCTGACGCTCGCCGAAGCGCTTGTGCGCAGCCTGGAAGCCCCACAAAGCGAAGCCCCGCCCGCGCAGTCCGACGAAGCGCGCCTTTCCGCCTTTCGCCAGTTGATCGAGCTGCACCTGACCGAACACCGCGCGGTCGAATGGTATGCGGCGCAGATGCGCGTCAGCGGCAAGACGCTCACCCGTATCTGCCAGCGCGCGGCGGGCTGTACCCCGACCGAAATGCTGCACGCGCGCCTGCTATTGGAGGCGCAGCGATTGCTGTGCTTCACCAACGCCAGCGTGGTCCAGGTCGCCAATGACCTGGGCTTTTCCGATCCCTCGTACTTCTCCCGCTTCTACCAGCGGCTGAGCGGGCGCCGTCCACAGCAGGACAAGTCGAGCGCCACCGGGCGCAGTTGAGGCCCGTTCAGGCGCCCTCCGGCCGCAACCGGGCCACCGCCTCGCCATCATCGCGCAGGCGCAGGTAAAGCCCGTCCGCGCCGGGTGCGGGCACCTCCAGGCGCTCCCCCGTAAAGCCCGGGGGCACAGCGCGTGCATCGGCAAAGTCCGCGCCTTGCGCCACGGCGGCGACAAGGAACAGGTTGCGCCCCTGAAGCGTGCAGGGCGCCGCCTTGCCCTTGCCGCAGGCCACCTCGTCGATTGCGGGGAGACGCACCAGCCGCGCCAGGTCCTGCCAGCGTCCCGCCACACCGTTTGCGACGAGCCGATAGCGCAGCGGCCCGAAGCTGCCGGGCGCCAGCGCGCCGGTATCGAGCCTTGCGATCAGCACGCCCGGGCTCGAGGGCATCAATCCCGACCCGATGCCCAGACGCACTGGCTCCGCCGCGCCCTCAAGTGCGACCTCGACCACGGTATCGCGGCCCAGGCGCTGTCCCTGCGCGGCCTGGAGAGAGAAGACAAGCTCCCCACCCGCCGGGAGCAGCGTATCGGAGGTCAGTTCCAGGGGCCGCGTGCCCCGGGCCGGTTCGGGCATGCGCACCGAGCGGGATAGAACCTTCGCATCGGGGCGCGGCGGCGCGATCGTCACCGGCAGGGCCTGCTGGCGCCCATCAGTCAGCAAAACACGGGCCTCCAGCGTTTTACCAGCCTCGGGCATCCCGGCCGCATCCAGGGCGAGGGTCAGCACATCGCGCCCATCACGGCGCTGCAAGGCGCCGGGTTCGAGCGTCTGACCTGCCAGCACGAGGGAACGCACCTGGTCGAGCCGCTGCCCGGTCAAGCGCGCCTCCCCGTCGCCTTCGTGCAGCTGAAGTGTGTCGATCCGGCTTGCCTCGGCCCGAGTCTCCAGCGTCAGGGTGACCGGATCGGCCTCTCCCTGAAGATGCAACGCCAGCTGTACCGGCCCCGGCCGTGCGCCTTCCAGCGGGACGCTCACGGCAAGGCGTTCGGTGTCCTTCACCTCCCACTCCAAGGCCCGGCGCGTGTCACTCCCGGTCAAGGTAATCGCGCTGACGCAGGCCGGAGCAGTGCCTGCAAGAACGGCCGTGCTGTCACGACCGACGACAAGCGTGCCGTTGTCGCCCACCGAGTGCCAGGCCCCGCCCCCGGGGCGCTGCAGCGTGAAGTCGGGCCCCTCGAACGGCGCGAACCCCCAGTTGC
This sequence comes from Novosphingobium mangrovi, assembly GCF_022818885.1. Taxonomy (NCBI): domain Bacteria; kingdom Pseudomonadati; phylum Pseudomonadota; class Alphaproteobacteria; order Sphingomonadales; family Sphingomonadaceae; genus Novosphingobium; species Novosphingobium mangrovi. The sequence goes on from NZ_JALHAT010000022.1 coordinate 69,995, forward strand.
CATGAAGGTGCGCGCGCAAGGAACCGGAGAAGGTCGCCGGGATCGCGCGGGCATCGAAGACATAGCCGCCCCGGTCGGCACGCGCGGTGACCGGCACATCCACCGTGCGCCCGTCGGAGGCCGTGATGCGCAGCGCCATCGCGTGCGCAAAGTCGCTCGCATAGACCAGCGGCGCGCCTTCCACCGGCAGCAGGACGTGGCCTTGCGCCGCACAGATCGGCGCCGCGTGCGTGCTGCGCAGGCGCGGCAGGACATCCGCCTCGACAGAGGGCATGCCCACGACCAGCACCGACTTGGGCTTGGTGAAGGAGGGCGCGGTGTTGAGCCGCAGCGCCAGACGGTCCGCCCGCCGCTCGGTCAGCGCGGGGAGATAATCGAACTGCGGGTTGTTGAAGGCCCCGAACAGGCGCGCGATGTCCCGCGCGACACCGATATAGGCGCTGTACGAGCCCGAACCCGCCTGCGGCGTCGCGCTCAACTGCAGGGCCAGATCGGTCGGTGCGCCCGCCAGCGTATCGGCCAGCGAACTGGTGTGGACATCGCTCAGGACCAGCGCGCCGCGCCCCTCGATCAGGCACGCGGCCTGCTCCTCCAGCACCTTGTCGAGACAATCGGCCTGGAGGCGCATGCCGAGGCTGGAGGCGAGCACCGGAGCGACCTTGCGCAGAGCTTCGGGGTTGCGGTCCCCCTGCGCCCGGATCGAGGCCATGAAGGCTTCCAGCCGCGCATGGTCGAGCGAGGCCTCGTAAAGCTCACCGCCCGCGCGCACGAATTCGCCGGGCTTTCCCTGTACCGCATCCTCCAGCACGCCTTGCGCGCCTTGCGTGCGCGGAACCATGAGCACCACCATCTGCTGCGCGCCCTCCGGCACGGTGAGGTGCAGGGTGTTGTCCTTCTCCTTGTCCTTCCAGCCCTGCCCGGTGGCGATCCAGTCATCGGGCGGCGGGTTGACCGCGCCGCGCAGGAACGCGGCAACGAACAGGAAATCACGCAGCCTGTCGTCGGGATCCTCGCTTTTCGGCAGGTGCAGGGTCACCTCGTCCCCGGCCAGAAGGCTCGGCACCTGCGCGGCGGGCAGCGTCGTGTCCCCGCGCGTCACCTCCATCACCATCTCGGGACCGCGCAGCTCGAAGCCCGGGCCACCACTGCTGGCCGCCTGCGCAGAGGCGCCCCAGGACAGCGCAAGCGCGGAGGCCGCGCAAAGCGCGCGCGGCAGACGTCGGGAACGGAACAAGGTCAACACGGGCAAGAGCGATCCGAAAGGGCATCCGGCGCGGTCTGCGCATCGGGGCCGCAGCCACGACGCCCAAGGCGCGGAAGAACAGGGAATGTCCCACACCTAGAAAGCCGCGCGTGGCCCCGTCAAGGTGCGTGCCGGTCCGCCCGTCGTGGCGAGCCCGCCGCTGGGCGCAGATGCCGGAAGGCTGCACAAGGGAATAGAAAAGAATTATACAAGGGGTCATCACCCCTTGACCCCAGAATGGGCGCCCTCACCTTTCTCAGCCAAGGCAGCGCGTGCAAGGTGGGGTCGACAGTTCGGGGAGCCCGAGGGCGATGGCCCTCGGATCCGGTCTTCTACGTTCTACGCCAGCGCACGTACCTGCGCCGGGCTCATCGCCATGATCGGGTCGAGCGGCTGCCCTGCCATCACCCGCTGGGCAATCGCGCTCAGCCAGGGCGTGATGTGGCGGAAATAGCGCTCGTAACCCCGGCATAGATAGTTGAGCCCCGCTTCCCCGTCGCGCATGCGGGTGAATCGATGCTTGGGGCAGCCTCCCCAGCACAGTGTCAGCTGCGCGCAGGAGCGGCACTTGCCCGGCAGATCGCGCCACTTGGCCTCGCCGAACGCCTGCTGGCGCGTGGACAGGACCATGTCGGCAATGCTGTCTTCGGCAAGGTTGCCCAGGCGATAGTCGGGATAGACGTAGTGGTCACAGGAATAGACATCGCCGTTGTATTCGCTCGCCAGGGCGTGCCCGCATTGCTTCTGGTGCAGGCACACCGCACCCGGCTGGCCCATGTACGAGGCCAGCGCCCACTCGATGTTCATCACGAAGATGTGCCCGATATCGGCCTTGCGCCAGCGGTTGAACACGCCAACGAGAAAGTCGCCCCAGGCCTCGGGCAGAACCGCGAAGGGCGCAACCTGCGGGGACTTGCCGTGCGCAGGGGACGCGCCGGGGCCTTCGAGGTCGAAGCCCTGCGCGGCGTAATCGCGCCCGGCCATACGCTCGACCACAGGGGTGAACTGGATGAACTCGACACCTGCGGCCTTCAGAAAGTCGTAGATCGCCTGAGGCTGGCGCGCGGAATGGCGGTCCACACAGGTCAGCACGTTGTAGTCGACACCATGGCGCTGCAGCCGTTCCAGCGCTGCCATCACCAGGTGGTGCGAAGGCGCACCCGAACGGTAACGGCGGTAGCGGTCATGGACCTCGGCCGGCCCGTCGAGGCTGAGGCCGACGAGGAAGCGCTCCTCGGCCAGAAAGCGCGCCCAATCCTCGTCGATCAGGATGCCGTTGGTCTGGAGCGTGTTGGTGACCGGACGTCCGGCGGCATACAGCTTCTGCAACCGTACCGCCTCGCGGAAGAAAGGCAGGCCCTGCAAGGTCGGTTCGCCGCCTTGCCAGGCAAAGAGCGGCGTTGCCTCGGGCGGTGTCGATGCGAGCACATTGCGCACGTAGGCGTCGAGCACCTCGGGGGCCATCCGACGCTTGGCGGGACGCTCGTAGAGCGCTTCCTTCTCCAGATAGAAGCAGTAGTCGCAGTCAAGATTGCAGGCCGGGCCGCTCGGCTTGGCCAGAAGATGAAACTGTGCGGTTCGTGCCGCGCCGGTCCCCATGCCAGTAGGTGTCTCGACCGTCGCCATGCTGCGTATTCTCCCTCGCTCCTCGCGGCGAAGACTAGCATGGCGGCGGGCCAGCAAACCCGACATGGATCAAGAAACAGCGCTTTTCCGGTCAGGAGTGGGCGGGAGCGCCCATGTCGCCGTTCACCTCGCCTGCGATGCGGCGGCGCAGTTCGGCCCGGAACAGGCGCGGTTCGAGAATGCGCCCCACCACGTAGAGGAACGCGAAGATCCCGGTGAAGACGAAACTGGGCGTGCGCGATTCCTCGAGCAGCCAGGCAACGCCGAGGAAGAAGAAGGGCAGGCAGAAGCAGAACATCAACGCCGGGCTGTGCATGTCCCAGGCGAGCGAGCGCCCCTCGCCTTCGTGGCGCACGTTCAAGGTGCCGCTCTTGTAGATCGACATCTTGTCCTGCGAGAGCGGGTCCTTCTTGCGGAAGGTCAGAGCATCGTTCTCGATCTCGTAGCTGGTGCCGGCCACCTGGAACAGGCTTTCAAGGCGCGCGAAGATCTCCGAGGCGGGCGCGGCGGTGTCGAGCGGGAGCGACCCGCGCACGCGCCAGATGGTGTCGATAAGAGGCAAGTTCACGCGAAGGGTACTCCCGGGGTGGCGTACGGCGGACATGGCTGTCCTGCGGACCGGCGCACCGGTCACGAAAAACGATAAGGGGCGCAGGCGGGCGCCCCGCAAAGGGCGCCCGGCCAGCATCATTCGGCAGGTACGGTCGAGCCCGAGGCGCCCGGATGCAGGCGGCGCTGGACGAAGGCCTTGCTGGTCTTCCAGGCCTCGGTGAAGGGGTAGTGCATCTGCTCCCAGATCGACATGCGGCGGCCGCCTTCCATGCCAAGCACTTCCGCCTCGCCATCGACACAGGTGCCGAAGATGCGGTCGAGGAAGATGTAGGTGTTGCAGTAGTTGCTGCGGCTGCCCTCGAAGTCCTGCGAGTGGTGCACGCTGTGGTGTTCGGTCGTGTTGAACACATAGCCCCACCAGCGCGGCGTGTTGAAGCGGATGTTGGCGTGCTGGTAGATGCTGATCGCCATGCCCAGCGAACCGGCGAGCAGCGCGGCGCGCGGCAGGAAGTCGAAGAAGCCGCCGATGCCAAGACCGATCAGGAAGATCTCGATGGGGCTGCCGATCGATCCCTTGTTGATGTTGAGCTGGGTAATGTAATGGTGGACCGAGTGGGTCAGCCACAGCGGGTACCAGTTGTGCATGCCGCGGTGCATCCAGTAGTAGCAGATGTCCGCGAAGAGCGTGATCAGGAAGGCCTGGAGCAGGAGCGGCATATCCGTGAACCAGGCGAACTTTTCCCAGTTGAAGGCGGCCAGGATGTGTTCGGCCCAGACATCGCTGCCAAAGTGCTTACCCACGGCACGGATCAGCGTGTAGGCGATGGCGACGTAGAACAGGTCAACGACCAGTTCCTTCCAGGTGAGACGCCAGCTCTGGTAGCGCGGGCTCACCCACTCCAGCACGTAGAGCAGCGCCTTGAAGCCGATGCCGATGCCGATCGCGGTCGAGGTCTTGGCAATGGAATCGGGCGCGTACATCCAGAACAGCACGAGCGCGACAAGCACCGCGGGCTGAAACCAGGTGAAGATGAAACGCTTTACCGGGCCACCTTGGACCCGGCCGAGGTTTTCCCAGCCGATAGTGACGGGAGAGTCAGCCCCGATGATACGTTTTCCTACGCGAACTCCGTCCATATTACCTACCCCCGTAATACGCAGCCAATCGTTCTAGTAATACTGAATACAGGTATCGTAATAATCGATTCTGCAGCTGTCCATGCCCAAATGGACCTGGGGCGCATATTATTGCCGCAGCACTGTTTTTTCCGGTTTTCTTGGTGCGCCGAGGGGCACCGGCAGGCACAAAATGCGTAGAATCCCGGAGTTTGCGCCCGACCACCTGACTGGCCGGATCGCCCGCTCCCTGAACGCGAAGCGTCTCACGAAGCCCCCTTGCGCGCAAGACCGGGGCGGCAAGCCCTTGGACCGCCTTGCAAACCCGACGGTGCAACCGCCTCCCCGCATAACCGATTCGCGCGCGTCCGCGCGCACGTGGCGCCCGCTACGGGTGGACTCGGCCTGACATGCGCAAAGGCAATTGCCGCCTCCCGCCTGCCCGGTTAGGCTCCGATAAACAGGCGCCGCGCCGTCGCGCGGGACCGGAGCACCCCCGCGACAGCGAACAAGGATGCCATGACACTCGAAGACCAGGCTCGCGCGGCCCTGCGACGCGGCGACATCGCCGGAGCCGCCACTGCTGCGCAGACTCTCTGCCAGAGCGCCCCCAGCGACCCCGCAGGTCCATTCCTGGTCGGGATGGCCGCGGCGGAAAGCGGGCAATTCGGCAAGGCGCGTCCCCTGCTCCAGCGCGCAGCACAGATGGCGCCCGGCAACGCCGAGTATCTCGCCCAGCTGGCCAAGACGCTGATCCTGCTGCGCCGCGATGGCGAGGCGGGCGAAGTCGCCGCGCGCGCGCTGGCGCTCCCCTGCACGGATCCGCTCGCGCTCGACACGCTGGGCTGCGTGCTGGCGCGGCTGGGCGACCACGAAGCCTCGCTTGCCCCCTTCACCGGCGCGGTGGAGGTCGCACCCGACAACCTCGACTACCGCTACAACCTTGCCGCGGCGCTGGGCTTTACGGGAAAAGTCGAGGAGGCGCGCACGCATTACGAGACGATCCTCGCCGCCGATCCCGGCAATGCGCGGGTGCATTACGCCCTTTCGATCCTGAAACGCCAGACGCGCGAGGCCAACAATGTGGCGCGCCTTGAAAACGTGCTCGCCAGCGCCCCGCCGCCCGGCGACACGCTGCGCCTGCGCTACGCGCTGGCCAAGGAACTGGAGGACATAGGCGCCCCCGCCGAAGCCTTCGCGCAGCTTCGCGCCGCGAACACCGCGCACAAGCGCGCGACGGGCTATGACTTTGCGCAGGATGCGGCCATCTTCGAGGCCCTGGAAGCGCTCTTCCAGCGCACCGACACCGCGCTCGCCACCCAGCCGGGCTGCCCCGATGCCGCCCCGATCTTCGTGGTCGGCATGCCGCGCACGGGCACCACGCTGGTCGACCGTATCCTCTCCTCACACCGCGACGTGGAGGCGACCGGCGAGCTGCAGGCGATGCCGCTGGCGGTGAAGCAGATGGCCCGCACGCCCTCGCGCCAGGTCATCGATGCCCCGACGATCGCGGCAAGCGCGCACTGCGCGCCCGCAGCCATCGGTGAGGCCTACCTTGCCCGCGCGCGCCATCATCGGCGCAGCAAGACGCCCCGCTTCACCGACAAGCTGCCCGCCAATTTCCTTTATATCGGCCACATCCTGCAGGCGCTGCCGAACGCCAGGATCGTGTGCCTGCGCCGCGGCGCGATGGACACGGTCTGGAGCAACCTGCGCAACCTGTTCGCCACGACGTCGGCCTACTACGCCTACTCCTACGACCTCATGGACACGGCGCGCTACTACGCACGTTTCGATGCGCTGATGGCGTTCTGGGAGACGCGTTTTCCGGGACGGGTACTCCAGTTCGGCTACGAGGCGCTCGTCGACAACCAGGAGGAGGAAACCCGCCGCCTCCTGGCCCATTGCGGGCTCGACTGGGATGCGGCCTGCCTCGACTTCCACCGCAACACCGCCGCCGTCGCGACCCCCAGCGCCGCGCAGGTGCGCCGCACGCTCAACCGCGACGGGATCGGGCGCTGGAAGACCCACGCCGCCGACATGGAGAAGGTTGCCGCCTTCTTCCACGCGCGCGGCATCCCGCTCGACTGAGCACAGGCGCGCCCGAGCGGCGCCCCTCGCCAGCACGGCGCAGCAAAAAGGGCGCGGCACCCGATGGTACCGCGCCCTTCTCTATTCAGGGGCCAACTTCAGATCAGTGCGTCAGAAGCGCACGGTGCCCTGCACACCGATGGTGCGCGGCTGGGCCACCGAGCGCGCGTAGTAGCGCGAGATCACCCCGTCGTTGATCAGATTGCGGCGGGTGAGGTCGTTGCTGACGCCGGTCACCGCGTAGGTATCGAAGATGTTGGTCGCGAACACACCCACGTCGAAACGGTCGGTCTTGTAGGTGATGTTGGCCTGGTGCATCCAGTAATCCGGCAGCTTCTCGCCGCCGCCACGGCTGCCCACGCGGGTCAGGATGTTCCCGGTATAGGTCGCAGTCCAGCCGAAGTTGAGCGCGTTGTCACCCACCGGCATCTCGTAGGTCGCCCCGATCGCGCCCTTGTTCTTGGCCGAGCCGGGCAGACGGTCGCCCGAGAAGGCACCGACAAGATCGCCACCGGCAATCGAGAGCAGGGCAGGCACGTCCTCGGTCAGGTGCGCATCAAGGTAGGAGTAGTTGCCGCGGATCGAGAGGCCGGGCAGCGGCTGCGCCTGGAACGAGACGTCGATGCCCTTGGAGACCGCCTTGCCGCCGTTCGAGGTGATGCCGATGGCACCGTAGGTGGTCTGACCGTCAAGCTGGATGCCGTCCCAACCGACGTGGAAGGCCGCCAGCGTGAGCATCAGCTTGTTGTCGAACAGCTGAGCGCGCATGCCGATTTCGGCGTTCTTGGTCTCGTCGGGACCGTAGTCGAGTTCGTTGGGCAGGGCGCACAGCGTCTGGCCGTTCTGCTCACCACCGGCTTCGTGGATGTCGATGACTTCCTGGCTGCACGGCGCCACGCGGTTCACGCCGCCGATGCGGTAGCCGGTCGACCAGGTGCCGTAGACCATGAATTCGGGCGTGATGTTCCACGAAGCGTTGATCTTGTAGACGAGGCCGTCCTTCGAAGTACTGCCCGAGCGCGAGCTGTAGTCGTCGGCCCAGAGCGGCAGGTAGGAGCCGCCATTCACCCAGGCATCGTACTTGTAGTAGCGCAAGCCCCCGGTGACCTGCAGGTCATCGGTGAAGTGCACCGTCGCCTCGCCGTAGAGGCCCTTCTCGTCGTTGGTCGAGCGCACGAACGAGGAGTACTCATGCGCGTAGCCGTCCACCGAAGGGTCGGTCTCGAGGTCGGTGCCCCAGTTCTCGTTCGCCCATTCGGGGAAGCCGGGGACGTACTCGTCGTAGTTCGAGCGGTACGACTGGCGGTTCCAGAAGGCACCAGCCACGAAGCTGAACGGTCCGTCGAAGGTCGAGACGAAGCGCAGCTCGTTGGTGAAGGCGTGCTCCTTCTGGTTCGACTGGTTGTAGCTCGAGAAGCCGGGGAAATGTTCGTAGTCGTAGTCGAGGTCGATCAGGAGGTCGGTGTTGTCGCCCTGATACTCCGACTTGCGCTGGGTATAGGCCGAGACGAACACCACGTTGACCGCGTCCGCGACGTTGCCCTCGACCTCGAGCGAGAGGAGGTCGCCGCTGCGCTTGGCCGGCTCCATGTAGCGCCAGGGCGCCTCGTAGCGGCCCTCACCCACGACACCACCGCCATTGGCCGAACGGCCGTCGGTCTTGGTCTCCTGATGCGCGTAGGTCACGTAGACCTTGAGATCGTCGGCGTAGAAACCAAGCTGGTTGCGGGTGGTGAAGGTGCGCTCGAAGTTGAGATCCTTGCCGCGCGTGAAGTTCGCGTCCTGGTCCGCCTCGCTGCCGAGCGGATTGTCGACGCCGCCCGGCTGCGGAATGGACGTTCCCGGCTCCTGCAGCAGGTAGGGATAGTCGATGAAGCCCGGGTTGAAGTAGTAGCCGGTCGCCGAGCGGAACGCGATCGTGTCCTCCACGATCGGCACGTTGACGACGCCGTAGCCGTTGTAGCCGGTGTCGCCCGAGTGGGCCATGTCAAAGACGCGGCCGCTGCCCTCGAACGAGAATTCGCTGGCGTCGGGGCGGTTGGGCATGTTGCGCATGGCGCCAGCCAGCGTGCCCAGACCATAGAGCGTGCCCTGGGGCCCAAGCAGCGTTTCCACGCGGTTGATGTCGATCAGCTTGAAGTCGTAGTACATGGGCACTTCACCCAGGTACATGCCGACGGCCGAGTTCGAGTTGTCACCGGCCGTGGCCGATGTGTCGCTGGCCGACAGGCCGCGCATGACAATCGTGCCTGCGCCGCGCGGACCGTTGTCGAGGATCGTCACACCCGGCGTGAAGGCGCCCAGGTTGCGCATGTCGTCGATGTGCTGTTCCTGCAGATCATCACCGCTGATCGCGCTGATGTTGATCGGCGTTTCCATGATCGTGGTGTCGCGGCGGGTGGCCGAGACGACGATCGCCGAGCCGACCAGCGCAGGCGCATCGGCAGCCGCCGCGGCGCTCGCCGGAGCTGCGACATCCGCCGGTGCGTCGGCCGCCTCATCGGCCAACGCGGGCGAGGCCAGCGCCGCGCAGGTAATGCCGGTCGCGCACAAGAGCCCGGCCTTGAATTGTCCCCGAATTGACATGCAAACCCCCTGTAGATTTTAGTTAAAGCTTGCCCGTTCCCTGACAGCACGCCGCCAGGGCCGGATCCGAATGGTTGGTGGAATGAAGACCCGGCGCACACGGGATGCTGCGCGCGCCGGATGCGCCCGGCGCGTTACGGCTGGCCGGTCGACGCCTTCGTGGTCTTGGTCGTGCTGCGCAGGCGATCGATCACCGGCTGGAAGGGAAACAGGAACTGCTCCCGGATCGTGAGGCGCCGCAGGTCGTCCTGGCCGACCACGGTGGCCTCACCCTCACGGTAGGTGCCCATCAGGCGATCGAGCAGGATGAGCGAATTGGCGTAATTGCAGCGCGTGCTCTCGTAGTCGGTCGAGTGATGCAGGCTGTGGTGGCGGATGGTGGTGAAGAAGAAGGAATAGAACGCCGGCGGGTTCGAACGCACGTTGGCATGGGCGTAGGTCGAGACAACGCCGAGCACGTTGAAGGCGCAGAACACCGCAACCGCGTCGAAATCGAAGAAGGCAAGGACGCTCAGACCGATCAGGAACAGCTCGATCGGGTTGCCGACATAGCCCTTCATTGCATTGAGCTGGGTGACGTGATGGTGCGGGGCATGGGTCAGCCAGAACGGCGTCGAATTGTGCATCAGGCGGTGCATCCAGTACTGCCCGAACTCGAACAGGACCATGACCATCACGACCTGCACGAGGAACGGCAGTTCCCCCGCCCAGGGCGTCGCGATGCCGAGCGATTCCTTGAGCGCGAACAGCGGACCATCGCCCGCCACTTCGACCAGCCAGCCGATGGCGGTGTAGCCCAGCACCACATAGAAAACGTCGGTCGCGAATTCGCGGCCGTTCATGCGCCAACCTTCGTGGCGCTCGAAGGCCCACTCGAGAAGTTGCACGAACGCCGTCACCGCAAGACCGGCAATAACCAGCGACCAGGGGCTCTGCGTCAGCGAGGCGGGCGCGAACATCCAGAAGAGAACGACGGCAAGAACCGTGAAGGGCGGAAGAAGGTCAACCAACAGAGCCTTGAAACCCGTCGCGCGCGGCGCCGGTGCAAAGTCAATTCCGACAGCCGAAGCGTTGGAAGACACTGGTTCGTGCTCCTCGTGGCAATCCGGACTGAAGGTCGGCGTTCGAGCCATTACGAATCTCCCTCATCGCGCCGAAATACGGCGCAACCCTTGCGTTCTCCTCCCCGTGTCCAAGCTCGCTCTGAGTGGCGAATACGGACACGGTATTGATATTACAGATTGCGTCAAGAGTATTAATTCGCGTCTGCAACATTGCGCATTAAAAAGTCGTAAGTCCCGGAAATGCTTGGCTGCACACCCTTGCTGGCGCGTACGAAACGGTTTGCAACGCTCCCGTTTTGCCGCGCGAAAGCCCGATTCGCCGCACTCTGGCGAGTTGCTGTGCCCCTTATGCCACACCCGGATGCGAGTGGCCTTCCGGGCGCCTCACCCCGAACATGACCACCCGCACCGCCTTGATATTACCGAAGAGCGAACGTGGTAATATTGCCGATGGACAAGCCGAATACTTTTCGCGATTGAGGAGAGACAGCGCGCCCGATCCTTCGAGGATGCCTTGCCCCGGCGCGGGCCCCAAGACGAGACGAGTTGAGAGACCGATGAGCACCGAACTTGCCCGCCTCAGCATGAGCCTGCCCGCCGACCTGTTCCGCCAGCTCGACATCATGGTCGAGGAACGCGGTCTGCCCTCCCGCTCGCAACTGATCGCGGAGCTGATCCGCCACTCGCTTGCCAAGCACGAGGCGCGCACCCGTCCCGACGAGATGCTCGCAGGCACGATCACCATTGTCTATCGCGGCGACCGGGGCCGTGTGCGCCAGCAGCTTGCCGAGCGCCAGACCGAGTTCCTCAAGGAAGTGATCTCCTCGCAGCATGTATTCCTGGAGGACGACCAGTCCCTCGAGGTGCTGCTGGTCCAGGGCCCGGCCGTGCGCCTGGCCGACCTGGCCGATGCGCTGCGCGGCATCCGCGGCGTCAGCCAGCTCGAGCTTGTCACCACCACCGCGCTGCTGCCCCCACTGCACGAGCAGGACGGCCTGGAGGCCGCGACCTCGGCGGTGACCGGGAAAGCCGCGCGAGGCGCCGAAGCGGCCTGAACGCGCCCCGTCGCGCACGGACAACGATCGTGTGCAAAGAGAAACCCCACCGGGTTGGATAGGGGCTCAAAGGCGCAGAAATGCGCGCCGGAAGCCGTATCCTATGCGCATCATCTCAGGTGACGACCTGTCAGCACCGCGCCCGCCACGGTATTACACAATCTTCACGACGTAATACATTTTGGATGGACAAGCCCTTCCAGACGCGCAATGTTGCGCTGCGAAAGGGGACTGATTCATGCTCGCATCCATCCGCAAGGCCGCCGCCCTCGCCGTGACCACCGGAGCGCTCTTCACCGCTTCGTGCTCCGGGCCTGCGGACGCGCCCGAGACCCCGCGCACCGAATTCAACATCGGCTGGTCGATCTACGCCGGCTGGATGCCCTGGCCCTATGCCCAGCAGGCCGGCATCGTGAAGAAGTGGGCCGACAAGTACGGCATCACGATCAACATCGTGCAGGTCAACGACTACGTCGAATCGGTAAACCAGTACACCGCGGGCAAGCTCGACGGCGTGACGGTCGCCAACATGGACGCGCTCACCATCCCGGCCGCTGGCGGCAAGGACACCAGCGCGATCATCGTGGGCGACTACTCGAACGGCAACGACGGCGTGCTGCTCAAGAACGCATCGGATCTCAAGGCGATCAAGGGCCAGCCGGTCAACCTGGTCGAGCTTTCGGTCTCGCATTACCTGCTCGCCCGCGCGCTCGAATCGGTGAACATGACCTTGCGCGACGTGAACACCATCAACACCGCCGACGCCGACATCGTGGGCGCCTTTGCCAGCACCGACGTCAAGGCCGCAGTGGCCTGGAACCCGCAGCTCTCCTCGATGAAGGCGCAGGACGGCGCCAACGAGGTGTTCAGCTCGGCGGATATTCCCGGCGAAATCCTCGACCTTCTCGTTGTCGACACCAAGACGCTGAAGGCCAACCCCAAGCTCGGCAAGGCGCTGACCGGCATCTGGTACGAAACGGTCGCGCTGATGCAGCAGCAGAATGACGCCGGCAAGGACGCGCGCGCGGCCATGGCCAAGCTCGCCGGTGCCAGCCCCGCCCAGTTCGACAGCCAGCTTGCCACCACCCACCTTTACGCCGATCCGGCCGAGGCGGTGAAGGCAACCGACGATGCTGCGCTTGTCACCACCATGACCCGCGTGCGCGATTTCAGCTTCGAGCAGGGCCTGTTTGGCGGTGCGCCTTCGGCCGACACCGTGGGCATGTCCTTCCCCGGCGGCAAGACGCTGGGCAATGCGCAGAACGTCACGCTGCGTTTCGACGACAGCTTCATGAAGATGGCGGCCGACAAGAAGCTCTGATCGGCCGCTTCCCTTCTCTTCCCCCCGAAAAATCGAACCTGAGGTGAGGCGCCGCTTATGCGTTGGGTGAATCGCCAGGTCGGCCGGAGCAACCGGATTTTCCTCGGATCGCTGCCGATCCTGCTCCTCGTGCTGACCTACCTGTTCCTGGCCGTCCAGCGGCACGAGGCCAACCCGGCCGACAAGATCCTGCCGCTTCCCTCGGCCATGGTCTCGAGCATGTCCGCGCTCATCATGGAGCCGGACAAGCTCTCCGGGCAGTTCATCTTCTGGGCCGACACGCTGGCGAGCCTCCAGCGCCTGGGCATCGGCCTTGGCATCTCGACGCTGATGGCGCTCGCCGTCGGCCTCGTGCTCGGCATCCTGCCGCCTGTGCGCGCCACCTTCGGGCCGCTGGTGACGGGCATCGCGGTGATCCCCCCGATTGCCCTCCTTCCCATCCTTTTCATCGCGCTCGGCCTTGGCGAGACGGCCAAGGTGGCGCTGATCGTGGTGGGCATTGCGCCGGTCATGATCCGCGACGTCGCCGCCCACGTTCAGGCGCTCCCGCGCGAACTCATCATCAAGGCCCAGACGCTGGGCGCAAGCAGCTGGCAGGTGATGATCCGCGTCGCGCTGCCCCAGGCCATGCCGCGCCTGATCCAGGCGATCCGTCTGGCGCTGGGCCCGGCCTGGGTGTTCCTGATCTCGGCCGAGGCCATCGCGTCGGACGTCGGGCTTGGCTACCGCATCTTCCTGGTCCGCCGCTATCTCTCGATGGACGTGATCCTGCCCTACGTCGCCTGGATCGCGCTCCTTGCCATCGCCATCGACTTCGTCCTCGTCACGATCAGCAAGCGCGGCTTTGCCTGGGCCCATGGAGACGACCATTGAGCAGCCTTCTCAGCCTCCGCAACGTCTGGGTCGAGTATGGGGACAAGGTCATCATCGAGAACCTCAGCCTCGACATCGAGGAAGGGTCCTTCGTTTCGGTGGTCGGCCCCTCGGGCGCTGGCAAGAGCAGCTTCCTGCGCCTGATCCTGGGCCAGGAAGGCCCGAGCCGCGGACAAATCCTGCTCGACGGCACGCCGCTGCCGCCCGAATGCGGGCCCGACCGCGGTGTCGTCTTTCAGCGCTATTCCACCTTCCCGCACCTGACCGCGCTGCGCAACGTCATGTTCGGGCACGAATGCGACGGCGCGCCCTTCTCCGCCCGCCTGTTCGGTTCGGCCAAACGCAAGGCCCGCGAGGAAGCGGCCGAGATGCTGACCGCGGTGGGCCTCGGCGCCAATCTCGACAGCTATCCGGCGCAGATGTCTGGCGGCATGCAGCAGCGTCTGGCGATTGCTCAGGCGCTCATCAAGCGCCCGCGCATCCTGCTTCTAGATGAGCCGCTCGGCGCGCTCGATCCGGGCATCCGCGCGGACATGCACGAGCTTATCTCGCGGCTGTGGCGCGACTATTCGCTGACCATCGTCATGGTCACCCACGACATCCGCGAGGCCTTCACCCTGGGAACCCGTGTGCTCACGCTCGACAAGCGCCGCCACGATCCCCAGGCGCCGCACCGTTACGGCGCGACGGTGGTCTACGACCTGCCGCTCGACAAGGAGAATGCGCAGGTCACCTACCACGCCGAGCGTATTACTATTGACGAAGTTCGTAATAACTGAGAGACCAGAGGCATGAGCTCCGAATCCGCTTCCCTTGCCCGTCTCAGCATGAGCTTGCCCGCCGAACTGTTCCGGCAGCTCGACGTGATGGTGGCGGAACGGGCCCTGCCCTCGCGCTCGCAGCTGATCGCCGAGCTGATCCGCCAGGCCCTGGCCGAGCACGAGTCCCTGTTCCGTCCCGACGAGATGCTCGCGGGCACGATCACCATGGTCTACCGCGGCGAGCGCGGGCGCATGCGCCACCAGCTCTTCCGCACCCAGTCCGGCTTCCTGAAGGAGATCATCTCCTCGCAGCACATCTTCCTCGAACACGACCGTTCGCTGGAAGTGCTCCTGGTGCAGGGCCCCTACGCCCGCCTCAAGGAGCTGTGCGACGCGATCCGCCGCCTGCGCGGCCTTCAGCAGCTCGAACTGGTGACCACCACCTCGCTTCTGCCGCCGCTCCACAAGCAGGACCGCGGCGCCCCCGACACGCCCCCTCACATTCCCGGAGCGCATCCATGACACAGACCCTGGAAAATCCCCTGGCCGCGCGCGACCATGCCCGCAGCATGGAAGGCACCGTGGTGGAAAGCATGCCCGTGCTGCCGCCGGTGGCCGACGATCTTCCCGCCGGCATTTCGCCCAGCGACCTCGTCTGGGAAGAGACCATCGCGGCGGGCGGCTATGCCACGCGGCGCCTCTCGCGCGGCTCGCGCCTGCGCCTTATCGACCTCAAGGGCGATGCCTGCGCCTCGCTCCTGATCTTCAACGCCGAGATGCCCAGCGAACGACTCAACGTCGCCGATACCGTCAAGGTCCAGTGGAACGCCTATCTGGAGAAGGGCCGTCTGCTCCTCTCCGACATGGGCCGCGTGCTGATGAGCCTGGTCGAGGACGAAGCCGAGACGCACGACTGCTTCTGCGGTGTCTCCAACGCGAAGCTGAGCGCGGCCAAGTACGGCAAGGGCCAGGAGCCCGCCCCCTACTTCTCCAACGGGCGCGACCGCTTCCTGAACGGGGTGGCCAAGCATGGCCTGGGCCCGCGCGACGTGCACCCGTGCGTCAACCTGTTCAAGGGCGTGCGGGTTGAGGACGACGGCGTCGTCACCCCCCTCACCGGCCCCTTCGATGCCGGGCGCAGCGTGATCCTGCGCGCGGAAATGGACGTGATCGTGGTGATCGCCAACTGCCCCCACGTGATGGACCCGCGCGAGGAATGGTCGTGCACCCCCCTTCGCGCGACCGCCTGGCGCGGGCCCATCACGCCCGAGGACGATGCAGTTCGCAACGCCACGCCCGAAGGCCGCCGCGCCTTCCTCAATGTCGAAGACTACTTCCGTCGCTGAAAGGACCAAGTGCCATGACCGCTGATCCCTACCTGGCCGATCTTTCCGGCGCCGTTGTCCACGACGAGACCGTTCCCGCGCGCGGCCCTTGGCTGCACCACATCAAGGCGGGCGAAACGCTGCGCATCGTGGACGTCGAAGGCAACCAGGCCGTCGACTTCCTGCTCTATTCCGAGGCCGACGACGCCGAGCGCTACAGCGCGCAGGACACCGTTTCGGCGCAGGGCAATCTGTTCCTGCGCGAAGGCACCGTGCTGCGCTCGAACGAGGGCAACCCGATGATGACCATCGCGGGCACCTCGGTCGCCTACCACGACACCATCGGCGGTGCGTGCTCGTGCGAATCGAACACGCTGCGCTACGGCCACCACACCAAGGCCCAGCACGCCTGCGTCGAGAACTTCCTCAACGCCAACCTCACCGAGGGGCGCACCAAGCGCGACATCGTCTCGAACATCAACTTCTTCATGAACGTGCCGGTCGAGGCGGACGGGTCGCTAGGCATTGTCGATGGCATCTCGGCGCCGGGCCTCACCGTCGATCTCAAGGCCGAGATGGACGTCATCGTCGTCGTCTCGAACTGCCCGCAGATCAACAACCCCTGCAACGGCTTCAACCCGAGCCCTGTCCGGATGATCGTGACCGCATGAACTTCGACACCGTCCTGATCGCCAACAGGGGCGCGATCGCAACCCGCATCATCCGTACCCTGCGCCGCATGGGCCTGCGCTCGGTGGCGGTCTACTCCAAGGCTGACGAGGGCTCGCTCCACGTCTCCGAGGCCGACGTTGCGGTCTGCATCGGCGAGGCCAAGCCTTCCGAGAGCTACCTCGACATCGCAGCGATCATCGCGGCCGCCAAGGAAACCGGCGCGGGCGCGATCCACCCGGGCTACGGCTTCCTCTCCGAGAACCTCGAATTCGCGCAGGCCTGCGCCGATGCGGGGATCGTCTTCGTGGGCCCGACGCCCGAGAACATCTCGACCTTCGGGCTCAAGCACTCCGCGCGCGCGCTCGCCGCCGCGCACGACGTGCCCCTGGCGCCGGGCACCGACCTCCTCACCGACGAGGAAGAGGCCGTCGCGGCCGCCGCGAAGATCGGCTACCCGATCATGCTCAAGGCCACCGCGGGCGGCGGCGGCATCGGCATGCGCGTGTGCGAGAACGAAGCCGACGTGCGCGAGGGCTTTGCCTCGGTCAAGCGCCAGGGCCAGGCGAGCTTCGGCGATGCGGGCGTGTTCCTCGAAAGCTACATCCGCCGCGCCCGCCACATCGAGGTCCAGCTTTTCGGCGATGGCGAAGGCAAGGTCGTGGCGCTTGGTGAGCGCGACTGCTCGCTGCAGCGCCGCAACCAGAAGGTGGTCGAGGAAAGCCCTGCCCCCTGCCTTCCTCAGGCCGTGCGCGCGGAACTCATCGCCTCGGCCATTCGCCTGGGCGAGGCGGCGAACTACCGCTCGGCCGGCACCGTGGAATTCCTCTACGATGCCGACAAGGAGCAGTTCTTCTTCCTGGAGATGAACACGCGCCTGCAGGTCGAACATGGCGTCACCGAGGAAGTCTTCGGCATCGACCTTGTCGAATGGATGATCCGTGGCGGCGCGGGCGACTACGCCTTCCTGTCCGAAGACCACGGCGCGCCCCGGGGCCACGCGGTCCAGCTGCGCATCTACGCCGAGGACCCTTCGCTCGACTATCGCCCGACCACGGGCATTCTCACCAACGTGGAATTCCCGGACGACATCCGCGTCGAGACCTGGGTTGCGGGCGGCAGCGAAATCACCGCCTGGTACGATCCCATGCTCGCCAAGCTGATCGTCCATGCCCCCACCCGCGAGGAAGCCGTCGCGGCCGTCCAGAAGGTGGCCGACACGGCCCGCATCGACGGCATCGAGACCAACTTGCGCTGGCTGCGCGATGTCACCCGCTGCGCGGAATTCACCAGCGGCGCGGTCTCCACCCGCGTCCTCGACACCATCGCCTACCAGCCCAACGGTTTTCGCGTAGTGGCCGGCGGCACGGCAACGACCGTGCAGGACTGGCCGGGCCGCCAGAAGTACTGGGCGGTCGGCGTGCCCCCTTCAGGCCCGATGGACGACCAGTCGTTCCGCCTCGGCAACCGCCTGCTCGGCAATCCCGAAGGCACCGAGGGCCTCGAGATCACCGTCACCGGCCCAACGCTCGCCTTCACCGCGCCTGCCCGCATCTGCCTGATGGGCGCGGATTTCGGCGCGCGGCTCGATGACCAGCCGGTCGCGCGCGGCACCGTGCTCGATATCGCAGCTGGCCAGACCCTCTCGATGGGCCGGGCAACCGGCGGCGGTATGCGCGGCTACATCCTCTTTGCGGGCGGCCTCGATGTCGCGCCGTATCTGGGCAGCTGCTCGACCTTCGAACTTGGCCAGTTCGGCGGTCCCGCCGCGCGCCGTCTGCTCGCGGGCGACACGCTGCACCTGGGGGGCAAGGCCACGGGCGCAGCGCTCCCCACGCCAGAGATCCCCGAGGTCTCGACCGAGTGGACGCTGCGGGTCCTCTATGGCCCCCACGGCGCGCCCGACTTCTTCACCGACGATGACATCGGCACGCTCGTCTCGGCGAGCTGGCAGGTCCACTACAACTCCAACCGCACCGGCGTGCGCCTGGTCGGTCCCAAGCCGCAGTGGGCGCGCACCGATGGCGGCGAGGCGGGCCTGCACCCCTCCAACATCCACGACAACGCCTACGCCATCGGCGCGGTCGACTTCACCGGCGACATGCCGATTATCCTCGGCCCCGATGGCCCGTCACTGGGCGGCTTCGTGTGCCCCTTCGTGGTGATCGCGGCGGACCTGTGGAAGGTCGGCCAGCTCACCGCGGGCGACAAGGTGCGCTTCGTGCCAGTGACCATGGATGACGCCGATGCGGCCCACGCCGCGCAGCGCGCCTTCCTCGAAAGCGGCACGCCCGTACCGGCGACGCCCCTGCGCGACGTTGCCGACCTTGACCCGATTCTCGCCCAGCTGCCCGAAGGCCCGGGCCGTCCGCGCACGGTCTACCGCCAGCAGGGTGACCGCAACATCCTCATCGAGTATGGCGACATCGTCCTCGACGTGGAGCTGCGCATCCGCGTCCACGCGCTGATGGCCGAGCTGGAGAAGATGGCCCTGCCCGGCGTGATCGACATCGTGCCCGGCATCCGCTCGCTGCAGTTCCACTTCGATGGCGAGGTGCTGCGCCAGAAGGACGCGCTGGGCGCCCTCATCTCCGCCGAAGAGCGTCTGGGCGATCTGGAGGACTTCACCGTCCCCTCGCGCGTGGTCCATCTGCCCCTGAGCTGGCGCGATCCCGCCACTCTTGAAACGATCGAGAAGTACATGTCGATCGTGCGCGACGATGCGCCCTGGTGCCCCGACAACATCGAGTTCATCCGCCGCGTCAACGGGCTTCCCGATGCCGATGCGGTCAACAACATCGTGTTCGACGCGAACTACATCGTGCTGGGCCTGGGCGATGTCTACCTCGGCGCGCCGGTGGCGACCCCGATGGACCCGCGCCACCGCCTCGTCACCACCAAGTACAACCCGGCGCGCACCTGGACGCCGCCCAACGTCGTGGGCATCGGCGGCGCGTACATGTGCATCTACGGCATGGAAGGTCCGGGCGGCTACCAGCTCTTCGGGCGCACCATCCAGGTCTGGAACACCTACCGCCAGACCGACGCCTTCACCGACGGCAAGCCCTGGCTGCTGCGCTTCTTCGACCAGATCCGCTTCTATCCGGTAAGCCCGGACGAGCTGATGGAATGGCGCCGCGAGTTTCCCAACGGACGCCGCTCGATCCAGATCGAGGAGAGCGAATTCCGTCTGGCCGACTACCGCAAGTTCCTCGCGGACAACGCGGAATCGATCGGGGAATTCCAGGCCACCCGTCAGGCCGCGTTCGACGAGGAACGCGCCGAATGGCACCGTAACGGCGAATTCGACCGCGTGGCCCAGGCCGAGGACGTCGAAGACCTCGAACCCGTAGCCGTGGACGTGCCCGAAGGCGCCGACCTCATCGAGGCCCCCTATGGCGGCGTCGTTGCCCAGCTTCTCGTCTCGCCCGGCGACATCGTGAAGGCGGGCGACCGTATCGCGGTGGTCGAGGCGATGAAGATGGAAGCCCCTGTCGAGAGCCCGGGTTCGGGCACGATCTCGGCGATCTACATGGAAGAGGGCAAGTCGCTGCAGCCCGGCTCGCCGATGCTCGCCCTGTCGAGGACCGCATGAAGGACCTGAGCCGCCGCAGCGCTGCGGACATTGCCGCCCGTGTCAACGCGGGCACCCTCACCGCCCTTGCCGTTGCCGAGGAAACCCTCGCCCGGGCCGAAAGCTACGCTGCGATCCAGCCCCAGATCTGGATCAGCCGCGCCGCGCCCGAGGACGTGTTGGCGCAGGCCCGCACGGTGGACGCGCGCGTGGCGGCGGGCGAGAGCCTGCCGCTTGCGGGCGTGCCCTTCGCGGTGAAGGACAACATCGATGCGGCCGGGCTCCAGACCACCGCCGCCTGCCCCGCCTTCGCCTACGCGCCGGACGAGGACGCCACCGTGGTCGCGCGGCTGCGCGAGGCGGGCGCCATCCTCATCGGCAAGACCAACCTCGACCAGTTCGCCACGGGCCTTGTCGGCACGCGCAGCCCCTATGGCATCCCGCGCAACGCCTATAACCAGGCCTACGTCAGCGGCGGGTCCAGCTCCGGCTCCTCGGTCGTGGTCGCGGCGGGCATCGTGCCCTTTGCGCTGGGCACCGATACGGCGGGGTCGGGCCGCGTTCCCGCCGCCTTCAACCACCTCATCGGTTTCAAGCCCACCAAGGGCCGCTGGAGCACCAAGGGGCTGGTCCCGGCCTGCCGCACCATCGACTGCATCACCGTCTTCACCGACGACACCGCCGACGCGCGCCTTGTCGATGGCGTGATCGCGGGCTTCGATGTCGCCGATCCCTACTCCAAGCCGCTGGCCGACGCGCCGCTTGCGCCCAGGGTCATCGGCGTGCCGCGCAAGGATCAGCGCCAGTTCTTCGGCGACACTGCAGCCGAATACTTCTACGAGCAGGCGCTCGAGGTGCTGGGCCGCGAGGCCAGGATCGTCGAGATCGACTATGCCCCGCTCCAGGAAGCCGCCCTGCTCCTTTATGGCGGCCCCTGGGTTGCCGAGCGCACCGCGGCCATCGAAGACCTGCTCACGCGCGATCCCGAGGCCATCGATCCGGTCGTGCGCGAAGTGGTGGAACCGGGCCTGAAGATCGGCGCGGTCGAGCTCTTCAACGGCATCTACCGCATGGCGCAACTGAAGCGCCACGCGGACCTTCTGTGGGAGGAGGTCGACATGCTCGCCTTCCCGACCACCGGCACCACCTACCGCGTGGCCGAGCTGGCCAAGGCGCCCGTCGCGCTCAATTCCAACCTTGGCTACTACACCAACTTCGTGAACCTGCTGGACATGGCCGCACTGGCGGTCCCGGCAGGGATCCGCGACAACGGCACCGGCTTTGGCGTGACCCTGATCGGGCCCGCCGACACCGACCGCGCACTGCTCGACGTCGCTGACGGCTACCTGGCCGCGCGCGCATCTTCTCCTTTGCCACCGCTTGATCTTGAGGGACGTATGGAAACCGTGAAACTGGCCGTTGTCGGCGCCCACCTGAAGGACATGCCGCTCCACTGGCAGCTGACCTCGCGCGATGCCAAGTTCATCGGCGCCTTCGACACCGCGCCCAGCTACCGCCTCTACGCGCTGGCCAACAGCACGCCCCCCAAGCCCGCCCTCGTCTTCGAGGAAGGCGGCACCAGCCTGCCGGTCGAAGTCTACGAACTGGGCGCAGCCGAATTCGGCAGCTTCGTCGCCGAAGTGCCCGCGCCGCTTGCCATCGGCACGGTGACGCTGGCCGATGGCTCGAGCGTCAAGGGCTTCGTGTCCGAGCCGCGCGCGACGATCGGCGCCACCGACATCACCGCTCTTGGCGGTTGGCGCAACTACATCGCCAGCCTCGGCTGAGACGAGAGCCTCGCTTCGGGTCGCACCAGGCACTCTTGCGGAAACTACGTTGAATGGGGGACATCGGATGAACAGGTACACGCGCACTCTGGTGGCAGGCGCCGCCGCCGTCATGGCTTCGCTCGCCAGCCCCGCGCTGGCGCAGGATGAGACTGTCGTCCATGTCCCCGATTTCGCGGACTTCCTGGCCGTCGACGGCGACAGCGTGTGGGCGACCAATCGCGGCCGCGTCGAGAAGTGGTCGCGCGAGGGCAAGCAGGCGCAGGTTCCGCTCGGGCGCCCGTGTGGCACCATGAGCATCGCGGCGGGATCGCTGTGGGTGGCGGACTGCGGCGCGGGCACGATCAACCGCATCGATCTTGCCAGCGGCAAGCTGGTTGCCGCGATCTACACCGGCATCGCCAACCAGGCGGGCGAGCTGAACGTCGCCTTCGGCGCAGGCTCGATCTGGGTCGCGAGCAATCCCAACGGCCAGGTCGCGCGCATCGATCCGGCCACCAACGCGGTAACCGCGCAGATCACTGTCGATCCGGGCACCTGGTATCTGGCCTATGGCTTTGATGCCGTATGGGCCGTCAGCGCCGAGAAGCAGACGCTCCAGCGCATCGATCCAGCCACCAACAACGTGACCGGAAGCACCCCTCTTGGCACGACGCCCGGCTTCCTCGCTGCGGGCGAAGGCGCGGTCTGGGTGCAGGAACAGGGCGACGGCACACTGGCGCGCATCGACCCGGCCAGTGTCGAGGTGACCGGCCGGATCAAGGTCGGTGACAACCTCAAGTGGGGCGACATCGACACCGGCGCGGGCAAGGTCTGGCTGCGCACCACCGACGACCAGCGCTTCGTCGTCATCGACGCGGCGACTTCCGAAATCACCGCGCGCATGGGCAAGGCGGCAGGCAGCGGGGCGCTGCGCTACACCCCCGAGGGCGTGTGGACCTCTGCCCACGACGAGCACATCATCACCTGGTGGCCCACCGCCATGCTGCCCGACTGACCAGGGAGACGCGCGCGGATAGATCAGGTCTGCGTGCTGCCCCCCGCGCCGCGACATAATCGTACCCAAGCACGGACGGGCTCGCCGCGATCTTCCGCGTCGGGCCCGTTCCTGCATGTTCGGCAAGGAATTCGCACGGATGGTCGACGTCGCCGTTGTCGCAGGGGGCGAGTTCGACTACGGGCCCTCGCATAGGTCCGGTCCCGCCTTCCGCGACCCGCAGGTCACGAAAGGCCCGATGCCACGAAAAGGAAGCCCACTCGATGTCCGCGCCTTACGCAAGGCAGCCCAGATGGCTTACCACTCTTCGAAACGTGACATTCCCCTGCCAAGTTCGCAGTATGAGGCGACAGGTCTGATCGTTCACGAACGTTTCGGCACCACCGCACTACCACCGCAAGAGTACTCGTAGATGAAAATTGCTGTCTTTGGCCTTGGTTATGTCGGCCTGTCCAATGCCGTCCTGCTCGCGCAGCACAACACGGTCGTGGCCGTCGATATTTCGGCCGAGCGCGTGGAGATGCTCAACGCACGCCAGTCACCGATCGTGGATGCGGAACTGGAAGAGTTCCTTCACGAGCGCAAGCTCGACCTGCGCGGCACGACCTCGCCCGAGGAGGCGCTGGCCGATGCCGACTATGTCATCATCGCAACGCCAACCAACTACGATGTCGAAACCGACAAGTTCGACACCTCCTCGGTGGAAGCGGTCATAGGGCTGGCGACCACCCACGCGCCTGCGGCCACGATCGTCATCAAGTCCACGGTTCCGGTCGGGTATGTACGGGACGTGCGCCAGCGCATGGACACGCAGCAGGTCATCTTCAGCCCGGAATTCCTGCGCGAGGGCCGCGCCCTCTACGACAACCTGAACCCGTCGCGGATCATCGTGGGGGAACGCACAGAGCGCGCCCGGATCTTTGCCGACCTGCTGGTGCAAGGCGCGGAGAAGGACGATATCACGGTCCTGTTCACCGACGCCGACGAGGCCGAGGCGATCAAGCTATTCGCGAACACCTATCTTGCAATGCGCGTGGCCTTCTTCAACGAGCTCGACAGCTACGCCATTTCCAGAGGCATCAACACCCGCCAGATCATCGAAGGGGTTGGCCTCGATCCACGGATCGGCACGCACTACAACAACCCGAGCTTCGGCTACGGCGGCTACTGCCTCCCCAAGGACACCAAGCAGCTGCTCGCGAACTACTCCGAAGTCCCCCAGAACCTGATCCGTGCGATCGTCGATGCCAATCGGACCCGAAAGGACTTTCTGGCCGACCAGATCATCGCCCGCAGCCCGAAGAAGGTCGGCGTCTACCGCCTCGTGATGAAGGCCGGTTCCGACAATTTCCGCCAATCCTCGATCCAGGGGATCATGAAGCGGATCAAGGCCAAGGGTATCGAGGTGGTCATCTACGAACCGGCGATGAGCGAGGAGACCTTCTTCGGCTCGAAGATCATGCGCGACCTCGACGCGTTCAAGCAGGACTGCGACATCATCATCGCCAACCGCCAGACCGATGCCATCCGCGATGTCGCGGACAAGGTCTACACCCGCGATCTGTTCGGCTCCGACTGAACCCGCGCGGGGGAGCCCGTCTCGTCGACGCCGCTCTGGTGCGAACACGGCCCGAGCCGTTGGCGAGGCGCCCCGATCCCGGCCGACCCGATGAGCGGCATGACCGGCGGATCGCCGCGCCCCGTGCCCGCAGGCCCGCACTGCCTTGTCGAAGGCCGCATCGGCGACCGTGAGGGCGTGGGCGGTCACTACGCCATCCGCTTCCAGATGCGCCTGCCCGAAAAGTGGAACGGTCGTTTCCTGTTTCAGGGCGGTGGCGGCACCGACGGCTTCATTGCGCCCGCCATCGGCGCCATCCCGAGCACCGGCTCGACCGCGACGCCCGCGCTGCAGCGTGGCTATGCCGTCGTCAGCATGGACAGCGGCCACGACAAGCCCAACCTCGATTTCGCGGTCGACCAGCAGGCCGTGCTCGACCTGGCCTACGCCTCGATCGGCAAGGTGAGCGACACCGCCAAGGCGCTTATCCGCGCGCGCTATGGCCGCGCGGCGCAAACCTCCTACTTCATGGGCTGCTCGAACGGCGGGCGCGAGGCGATGCAGGCCGCGATGCGCTTTCCTACCGAATTCGACGGCGTGGTCGCGGGCAATCCCGGCTTCCACCTCAGCCGTGCCGCGCTGGGCTCGGTCTGGGATGTGCGCCAGTTCCAGGCACTGGCCGGCAAGGGCCCGTTCTACGATGCGCTCACCCAGTCGGACCTCGATCTTGTCTCGAGCGCGGTTCTCAAGCAGTGCGACGAACTCGACGGCGTGAAGGACGGCATCGTCGCGGCCTTCGGCAAGTGCCACTTCGACCCGAAGGTACTGCGCGGCAAGCTGAGCCAGGCCAAGCTCGACACGCTGAACGCGGTCATGGGCGGCCCCGTTCCCACAGTGACGGGACGGTACGCGGGGCCGCCCACGCCTTCCTGAAGGAGGCTCATGCCACCGGTGAGCAGGCCGCGTGCAACGCGCCTGCCCGCCCGTGGGTTTCCATGTGCAACGCCATGCAGGCTGCCCCAAGGGGGCGGCGGGAAGGAGATTTTTCATGGAATACAAGACACTGGGCCGAACCGGCCTCAAGGTCAGCACGCTGTGCCTTGGCACCATGAACTTCGGCGATGTGACCGCGAAGGACGACGCCTTTGCGATCATGGACGGCGCGCGCGACGCAGGGATCAACTACTTCGACACCGCAGACGTCTATGGCGGCCCGCAGAAGCCCGACATGGAAAAGGGCTACGGCACCTCCGAGGAAATCGTGGGCGAATGGCTGGCCAGGGGCGGACGGCGCGATTCGCTTGTCCTTGCCACCAAGTTCTACCAGCCGATGCAGACCGATCCCAACGGGCGCGGCCTGTCCGCGTACCATATTCGCCAGGCCGTCGAGGACAGCCTGCGCCGCTTGGGCACCGACCGTATCGACCTTTACCAGATGCACCATTCGGACATGAGCGTGCCGCGCGACGAACTATGGCAGGCGCTCGACATCCTCGTCCAGCAGGGCAAGATCCTCTATGTCGGCTCCAGCAATCACGCCGGCTGGCAGATCGCCACGACGCACGCCGCCGCCCAGGCGCGCGGCTCGCTCGGCCTCGTCTGCGAACAGACCTACTATAACCTGATGGAGCGCACCGCCGAACTCGAGGTCCTGC
>NZ_JALHAT010000023.1:0-45148 GCF_022818885.1 Novosphingobium mangrovi
TGTCGGCTCCAGCAATCACGCCGGCTGGCAGATCGCCACGACGCACGCCGCCGCCCAGGCGCGCGGCTCGCTCGGCCTCGTCTGCGAACAGACCTACTATAACCTGATGGAGCGCACCGCCGAACTCGAGGTCCTGCCCGCCTGCAAGTACCATGGCATGGGCTTTGTCGCCTGGAGCCCGATCAACCGCGGCCTTCTGGGCGGCGTGCTCGATGCCCCTTCGCAGGGCCGCCGCGCCCGCGCCGGTGTGGCGCAGAAGGTGGAGGCGGTTCGCCCGCAGCTCGAAGCTTACGAAGCCTTCTGCAAGGAGCTGGGCGCCACACCGGGCGCCGTCGCCCTGGCCTGGCTTCGCGCCAACCCCGTCGTCACCGCCCCCATCACCGGCCCGCGCACGCTTGACCAGCTGGACGACGCGCTTGCCAGCCAGGAGCTGACGCTTTGCGCAGAAGCTCTCGCCCGCCTCGACGAAATCTGGCCCGGCCCGGGCGGCGAGGCGCCGCAGGCCTACGCCTGGTAAATCCGCATCTGGCCTCAGGGCTCGACGGCGGGGCCGCGATACTGCGCGTCGGAGACTTTCTCGAGCCAGTCCACGGCCTTGCCGTCGAGCGCCTCGGTCACCGCGATATGGGTCATCGCGGTCGTTTCGGTGGCGCCGTGCCAGTGCTTTTCGCCCGGCGGCGTCCAGACCACGTCGCCCGGACGGATGACCTGCTTGGCCTGCTCCCAGGCCTGAACCCATCCGCACCCGGCCGTGACGATCAGGATCTGGCCGAGCGGGTGGGTGTGCCAGTCGGTGCGGGCGCAAGGTTCGAAACTGACCGTACCGGTGAGCACCCGGCCGGGCGCCTCGGCGTTGACCAGCGGATCGCGCCGTACGCGTCCGGTGAAGGTGGCATCGGGGCCTGCCGGTGCCGAGGGGTTGGTTCCGGCGCGTATCACTTTCATTCTGGCTTCCTCGTTCCCGTGTGCGGCGATCCGTCCGGCCGCGCGCGTCCTGCGGTGTGGCGCATATCGGTGCGCGAGGCACCTCATCTGCGTTGCAACGCTCTTTCGCACCGCGCGCAACGTCGCAACGCATTAAGGCGGTCGTCACGGGCCATGGTCCGGGTTAAGCATGGGGCCTGTATCCCGTGCCCCGGGCGGCCACTCCTCCTCCTCCTCATCGCGCAGCCCTGGGCACGGGATACGAAAAGAGCCGAAAACGATATTCGGCCATTTACCGCTGCGAGCCTTTGGGAAGAGGATCCGAATGACGACACACGACGCGCTGGCACGCCCTGCCGGCAAGCCCTACCCACCGGCAGGCTATGCCTGGTTTGTCGTTGTCTGCCTGCAGTTTGCCTATGCCATCGCGCTGGTCGACCGGCAGATCCTGGCGCTCCTGGTCGAGCCGATCAAGGCCGACATGCAGCTCAGCGACACGCAGTTCAGCCTCCTGGCTGGCATCGCCTTCGCGCTGTTCTACGGCGTCATGGGGCTGGTGCTGGGCAAGATCGCCGACACCCGCAACCGGCGCAACATGATCATCGTGGGCATGCTGGTCTGGAGTGTGGCGACGATCGGCTGCGGGCTTGCACGTAACTATGCCGAGCTTTTCGCCGCGCGCGTGCTGGTGGGGGCGGGCGAAGCCGCGCTCAGCCCGGCGGCCTATTCGATGATCGCGGACTATTTCTCCAAGGAGACGCGCTCGCGCCCGACCGCCTTCTACACCATGGGGGCGTTCACCGGATCGGGTGTTGCCCTTCTCTTCGGGGCCGCAGCGGTCGCCTATGCCAGCCAGTCCGATACCATGATCCTGCCCTTCACCGGTGAAGTGCGCAACTGGCAGACGGTCTTCATTGCGGTGGGTATTCCCGGCATCGTCATGGCCGCCCTGATGCTTCTCGTGCGCGAGCCCGAACGCCGCGAAGTTGCCAAGGAAGGCGCGCCCGTGGCCGATCTTCGAGCCTTCCTCAGCCGCCGCTGGCGCCTGCTTGCGCTGCTCATCGCCGCCTTTGCGCTCAACGGGGTGGTCTATTTCGGCACCAACACCTGGATGCCCGCGGTCTTCATGCGCAAGTTCGCCTGGCGCGCGCAGGACATCGGCTTTGCCATGGGCCTCCTTCAGCTGATCTTCGGGTCGGCGGGTATCCTGGCGAGCGGGTGGTGGGTCACGCGGGCCTCGGTGCGCGGATCGGGCCGGGTGCTCGCCACCACGCCGATGACTTCGATGTACCTGATGGCCGCACTTGCCCTCGTCATCGGTTTCGTGCCCTCGCCCACGCTCGTGCTGGCCGCGCTGGCGCTGTTCCTGTTCCTCATCGGCACGGTTTCCGCGCAGTCGGTGGTCGCGATCTACCAGGTCACCCCCAACCAGTTCCGCGGGCAGGTGATTGCCGCCTATCTCCTGACAGGGACGCTTCTGGGGCTTGGCTTCGGGGCGACGCTCATCGCGCTCATCACCGACTATGTCTTTGCCGACGACCTGATGGTGGGGGCCTCGTGCGCAATCGTGTTCTGCATCGCCGCGCTGATCGCGGCGGAGTGCCTGCGCCGCGCGGCAGACCGGATTCCCGATGCGGACGAAACCATCACCTGACCCGGGCGCTTACTCGCCATATCCCACCCCGCACCAGCACAAGGCGCCCGCGTGACCGACCTTACCCCTGCCATCCTCGAGCCCGACCTCGCCATCGTCGACGCGCACCATCACCTGTTCCACAACGCGAACGTGACGTACGGGGCGCAGGACTATGCGCGCGATGCCACAAGCGGGCACAAGGTCATCGCGAGCGTCTATGTCGATGCACATAGCTTCTACCGACCCGACGGCCCCGAAGTGCTGCGCCCGCTGGGCGAGGTAGAATATGCGAACGGGATCGGCGCCATGGCGCGCGGCGGTGCCTTTGGCGGGCTGGGGCTATGCGCCGGGATCGTGGGCCATGCCGACCTGCGCCACGGCGCGGCCGTGGGCGAACTGCTCGACCGCGCCATGGCCGCCGCGCCCGAGCGGTTTCGCGGCATCCGCCAGACCACGATGGATTTCCCCGATGAGCGCCCGTACCGCTATTTCATGTCGGGCAAGCCGCCGATGGGCGTTCTGGAACACCCTCGCTTTCGCGAAGGCTTTGCCGAGCTCGCGCGGCGCGGGCTGTCCTTCGACGCCGCCGCGTTCCACCACCGCTTGCCCGAGATCGCGAAGCTGGCCGACGCCTTTCCCGACACGCCGATCATCGTCAACAACATGGGCATCGCCATGGCGCTCGATACCGAGGGCGAGGACAGGCGCGATGTCTTTGCCCTGTGGGCGGCGAACCTCACCGATCTGGCCCAGCGCGGCAATGTCACTTGCAAGGTCGGTGGCCTTGGCATGCCGTTCTGGAACCTGGGGCTCCACGAACGCACCGAAAAGGCCGGTCCCGAAGAGCTCGCCCGGCTCTGGCAGCCGCTCATCGAGACCGCGCTGAACGCCTTTGGCCCGGCGCGCTGCATGGCCTGCAGCAATTATCCGCCCGACAGCCGCTCAGCCAGCTACGTGGACCTGTGGAACGCGCTCAAGCTGGCCACGACGGGGTTTTCAGGGGACGAGCGCAACGCGCTCTTCCATGGCACCGCCAAGGCGATCTACCGCCTCGACCTGCCTTAACCCTGCAATTGCCGCTCGCGAAAGTCGAGGGTCGCAGTCAGCGGGTCCTCGGCGTGGCGGGCACCCGTGCTCTCGATCAACTGGACACACGTGTCACTTTCCCCGGTGACACGCGGCCAGGCGGGAACGTCGCCCACACCATCCGGGCGCCCGGTCTTCGCAAAGTTCACCCAGTAGCGGTGGGTCAGCGCGGCGACAGCCGCATCGTATCCGGTGTCGATCTGCTGGAGGCGCGCCTCGGGCACATCGAAGACGTAAGGGATCTCGGCCGCGTGGGGCACGCCGCCCATGGCAAGGCCCGACGTCACGCCGACATGGGCAAAGCGGTAGAGCCACACGTGCTGCCCCCGCGCGGCGAGCGTGCGGGCAAGGGCGCGCGCAGGCTCGCGGAAGAGATGGTCCGCGCTCATCTGGGTGCCGATTTCCAGCGCGCTCTTGTCCCCTTCCGGATCGTAGAGGCGCCTTGCCTGCGCCTCGGCCTCCCCGAACCGGGCGAACAGCGCGTCCTTGTCCTCTCCGGACGGAAAGCCATCGGCCGAATTGGCCCCAATCAGGACCGGGACATCAGGATAGAGGCCGTTGCGGGCAGCCGCGAGGGGTTCGCCGATCTGGGTTTCACCGTCGAGAACCGGGCCGCAGTAGCTGTCCGAGATCATCTTCGTCATGCCCAGATCACCGACGATGTCCGCCTCCGGCATGGCCCGAAGGTCCTGCGCGCTGGCGCCGGGAGCGAAGGCTTCTCCGGTGGCCGCGGCCTTCGCCTTGCTGGAAGCGGGCAGCATGGTGTCGCGCCCACCGCCCGATTGCACGATGGCGCCTGCAAACAGGCCACGCGCGCGCGGGGACTGCAGCAGCATGTGGACCGAGCCCCCGCCTGCGCTTTCCCCGAACACCGTCACGCGCGCCGGATCGCCGCCGAAGGCCGCGATGTTGTCGCGCACCCATTCCAGCGCGGTGATCTGGTCCAGAAAGCCGAAATTGCCACCAAAGCCCTCGTCCGCCAGCGCGGGATGCACGAAGAAGCCGAAGCGCGCGATGCGGTAGTTGATGCTGACAAGCACGACACCATCGCGCGCAAAGGCGTGGCCCGAATAGGCCGGGTTCGCCGAGCCGCCCGAGACATAGCCGCCGCCATGGATCCAGACCATCACGGGAAGGCCCGCGTCGGCTCCGGCCTCGGCAGGTTTCCAGACGTTGAGTGTCAGGCAGTCCTCCGACATGCCCACGGGCATTTCCGGGAGTATGTTGGGGGGAAAGATATTCTGCGGGCAGACATCGCCCCAGGTGTCGGCGCGCCGGACACCCTCCCAGCTGGGCGCTGGACAGGGCGCGCGCCAGCGACGTTCGCCGACCGGCGGCGCGGCGTAGGGAATACCGAGAAAGGAGGCCACGCCGTTCCCTTCCCGGAGTTCCTGCACCTGTCCTTCAAGACACCCTTGCGCGATTGTAACGGTCTGGTTCTGCACGAAATCAGGTCCTGTTCTGGGGGTTAGAAACCTCTGCTCAGGACACCAACGCGCGTCAATCCTTCCAGCTGCGCGCCTTGAGACGAACCGTGACGGTCGCGCCAAGATCCTCGGCATTCTCGCCCAGGGCAAAGCCGTAGGTTCCGGCCGGGATCGTCCAGCCCGCGCCGTTCCATTCGGCCAGCAGGCGTGGATCGAAGGAGACCTGGACCCGCTTCGTCTCGCCGGGCCGGAGCGTCACGCGCTCGAAACCGACAAGGCGCTGGCGGGGTTTGCCATCCCGGCTCACGAGATAGACCTGGCCCAGTGTCCGCCCCGCCCGCGCGCCCGTGTTGGTGACGGCAAAGCTGGCGCTGGTGCCGTCGGTCTTCAGGTCCCCGGAGCGGAAGGTCGTGTACGAGAGGCCATAGCCGAAGGGGAACAGCGCCTTGTGGCCTTCCTTGGCGTTCCAGCGATAGCCGATCTCGGCGCCTTCGATGTTGTAGTCGGTCTCCAGCTTGAGACTGGGATCGACGGTCGAGCCAAAGGCGATGGGATCGAATTCGATCATGCCCGGCACGTCCTCGCGCGGGAGTTGTGCGGTCGTGCGCGGGAAGGTGATCGGCAGGCGCCCGCTGGGATTGAACTCCCCAAAGAGCGCGCCCGCAATCGCCTCATCGCCTTCCTGGCCGGGATACCAGGCCTCGATAACGGCCGCGACGTCGTCCAGCCAGGGCATGTTGACCGCGCCCCCGGTCTGAAGGACGACCACCGTGCGCGGGTTGGCCTTGGCAATGGCCGCGATCATCGCGTCCTGGCCTTCAGGAAGGCCAAGGTCACTGACGTCGATGCCCTCGGCCATCCACTGGTTGGCAAAGACGATCACCATGTCCATCTGCGCGGCGAGCGCGGCGGCATCCGAAGCATAGCGCCCCGGACGGTAGCGCACGACCGCGCCGGGCTTCCTCTTGCGGATAGCCTCGAGCGGCGCGCCGCGCTGGTACTGCTCGGTGGTCATGGAGGCAAACGCGCCTGAATTCATCAGCGGGCGCATGAAGGCCGGACCGCCCTCCCCGTGAACCTGGCTTGACCCACCGCCCGAGAGCACGCCGAAATCGGCGTTGCCGCCCACCACCAGGATGGACTTGGCATCGCTCGCCAGCGGCAGGATGTCGTCCGCGTTCTTGAGCAGGACGATGCCCGCCTGGGCCGAGCGCAGCGCGACATCGGCGTGGGCCTTCCAGTCGATGGCGCCGCCCGGCTTTACCGGATGGTCGAGCACGCCGGTCGCGGCAAGGCCGGTCAGAACGCGCGCGTTCATGTCGTCGAGACGGTCCATCCGGGCCGGGTCGGCCTTTGCCGCGTTGAGCAGGGTATCATCGAAGAAGACGTCGGGATCGAGGCCTGCGCCCGACTGCTGGTCAAGGCCGTTCCAGGCGGCGTAGAGGCCGGGCACCGCGCCCCAGTCGCTCATCACCCAGCCCTGGTAGTTCCAATCGGTCTTGAGCACCTTGTTGAGGAGGTATTCGCTGGCGCAGCCGCGCTCGGTGTTGACCTTGTTGTAGGCGCACATGACCGAGCCGGGCTGGCCGATCTCGATGCCGATCTGGAAGGCCAGGAGATCGCTCTCGCGCGCGGCCTTGTCGCTGATCTTCACGTCGACGAAGCGGCGCCCGGTCTCCTGCCCGTTCAAGGCAAAGTGCTTGATGGTCGAGACGATGTGGTTGGACTGGACGCCCGCGATGTTGGCTCCGATCACCTGGCCTGTCAGCAGCGGGTCCTCCGCGATATATTCGAAAGTGCGTCCGTTGCGCGGATCGCGGGCCAGGTTGGCGCCGCCCGCCAGCAGCACGTTGAAGCCCTTGGCGCGGGCCTCCTGACCGATCGTGCGCCCCTGTTCATAAGCCAGATCGCGGTCGAAGGAGGCCCCCAGCGCAATCCCGGAGGGCATGGCCGTGGCAAAATCGCCGCGCAGACCCTGCACGTAGCTGATGCCTGCCGGGCCGTCGGTCTCGGTAAGGTTGGGGATGCCCAGACGCGCGATGCCGGGCACGAAACCTGCCGCGGGAATGGCCCCTTCGGGTGGCGGCGGGCTGTTGGGCCGGATCGGGAGCGGCATCACGCCCCAGGTCAGGTGCGTTTTCTCCTGCGGCTCCATCTGCGCGACGATGGCCTCGGCCCGCTGGCGGGCGGCGAGCATGTCCTCGTGCGTCAGTGCGCCCGCTTGGGAGGAGGCGGAAGTCTGGGCGTGAGCGGTTCCGGGCAAGCTGCCGGCTCCGATCAGGACGGTTCCGGCAAGGGCGATACTCAGGACGTCGCGACGGGCCATTTCTTCCTTCGCACAAGTCTCATCCCCCACGGGATGGTAGTAGAGAGAGGCGGGGGCGACCTACCGACCGGCAGGCCGCCCCCAGGGAGGAGCTGCTTAGAACTTCACGCCTGCGCGCAGACCATAAGTGCGCGGATCGGAGAAGACAGCCGTCTGGGGCGCGTTTGCCACAGTGACGATGAGGTTGTTCTCCAGGTTCTCGACATAGGCGCCCAGATAGTACCGGCTGTCCGGGGCCTTGTAGGTCACCGAAAGGTCGGTCTTGGTGTAACCCGGCTGCTCGAAGAAGCGGTAGGTCGAGAAGTCGCTCGACAGGTCGTAGCTCGAACTGAAGCGCGTTGCCGCGTTGAAGTCGATCACGCCGTCGCCCACCGGCAGGCTGTAGTTCGCCGCCACGCGGCCCGAATACTTGGGGCTGCGCGTGAGCGGACGGCCCGAGAGGTCCTGCCCGGGATTGAAGGTCGCATAGCGCGCATCAAGGTAGTTGAAGGCGACGTTGAAGGTCCAGCGATCGGAGGGACGCAGCGTCGCATCGAGCTCGACACCGTCGACCTTCGAGGTGGCCGCGTTGGTCGTGATCTGGCCGTTCTGGCCGGGCCCGAGCAGGTTGAGCACGAGCTCGGTGAGCTGCATGTTCGAATAATCGTAGTGGAACACCGTGCCGTTGAGCGCGAAGGCCGGACCGAAGGCGAACTTGAAGCCCGCTTCGTAGGCGGTCAGCGTTTCGGGCTCGTAGAACAGGAAGTCCTGCGTGAAGGTGCAGCCCGGCAGGGTGCCCTCAAGACAGCCATCGTTGAAGCCGCCCGCCTTGTAGCCGGTCGAGACCGAGGCGTAGATGAGGCCCAGATCGGTGTCGTAGTCGAGCCCGGCGCGCCAGGTCACCTTGCTGAAGCTGCGCTCGGCCTGGTTGTTGGTGAGAATGAAAGGATCACCCACAGGCACGCCAAAGTCGTACGAGCTGTTGATGTAGCTGTAGGTCTGGATGATGCCGCGGCCCACGCGCGACTTCTTGTCGTGCGAGTAGCGGATGCCGCCCGTCGCGCGCAGCCGGGGCATGAGTTCATAGGTAATCTGGCCGAAGACCGACTTGTTCTGGGACGTGGTCGGCCCCTGGAGGAACGAAAGACGGCCCACATTCTCGCCCGTGCCCCGGTTGATGTTCAGGGTGATGTCCGATTCCTCGCGGAAATAGTAGCCACCGACCTGCGCCTGAAGCGGGCCATCGTTGTACGCAAAGCGCAGCTCGTGCGACTGCTGGTTGTAATCGCCCGAGGTGTCGGCCTGCCGCGCGCCATTGGTGAGAACGCCGATGCCGTAGGCGTCGGTCTCGCGGTAGCCCCCGAGGTAGGTCACGCTGGCCGGACCGAAGTTGTAGGTGATCTCGCCGGTGATGCCCCAGTTTTCGGTGCGACCCGAAGGCTGCTGGGAGAAAGGCGTAGGGTTGGTGCGCTGGGCCTTGTTGTTGGCATTGATGTAGCGCGCGTTGGTCAGCGGCGGGGTCGTCCCGATGTCCTCGTAGAAGTTGGAGGCGGGCACGAAGTTGGAGTTGACGATCGTGTTGACGTTGTCGCCCGTAAGGCGGCTGTAGTCACCCACGAGGTAGACGGTGAGGTCGCTGGTCGGCTCGAACAGGGCCGAGAGGCGCACCGCCTTGTTGTTCTTGAAGCGGTTGTAGTCGACGCCATCGTCAGGCGCGCCGTCGATGATGTAGCTGTCGCGCTGGTCGACGTTGCCAGCCAGGCGGAAGGCCAGCGTGTCGCTCGCGGGGACGTTGAGCACGCCGGTCGCGTTGAGCTTGTCGAAGTTGCCGTAGTTGACATCCAGCGAGGCGCCGAACTCGTACTTGGGGCGCGCCGAGATGACGTTGATGACGCCCGCCGTGGCGTTGCGGCCATAGAGCGTGCCCTGAGGACCGCGCAGAACCTCGACGCGTTCGACGTCGAAGAAGCTGGTCTCCTGCTGCTGGGGACGCGCGATGTAGATGCCGTTGAGGTTGAAGGCGGCGGACGGGTCGCCCTTCTCGGTCTGGTCGGTCGAGGTCACGCCGCGGATGGTAATCTGCAGGCCGTTACCGCGGGTAATCGCGATGTTGGGCACCAGTTCGTTGAGCTGGGTGGGGTCGAGGATCTGCTCATCGGCCAGCTGGTCCCCGCCGATCGCGGACATGGCGATAGGGGTGTCGGACAGGAGCGAGGCGGTGCGGTTGGCGGTAACGATGATGTCGCCAGCACCGAGGGGGGCGTCCCCTTCGGCGGATTCCTGAGCAAGGGCCGGCGTGGCCGCAAGCGCAATGACGGACGATGCGCAGACGAACAGGGTCTTCTTCATGGTATGTCCCCTCCCTTGAGGATCGATGTTGTTTGTTCTTTAGCTCCGGATAGGCGATTTCGCGTCCCGGGATCAGTCATCATGTATGCAAAGGTTCTTTCCGCCAGGAGTGGAAGTGACCTGAGGAAAAATCCTGGGTTTCGCGCAGGCAGCGTCCCTTGGGATGGGTCGCCCCATCCTCACCCCGCGCGTGACACGGGCTCTGTCGGTGGCGGAACCTCCGCCTGTAGATACATCAGTGTGAGGGCTGGCCTACCGACGAGCCGCCATCGACCGGAATCACCGCGCCCGTCATGAAGGCCACTTCGTCGGCGAGCGCGAAGGCGATCGCGGCGGCGATTTCCTCGGGCATGCCCTCACGGCCGATGGGATGCGCCGCGCGGATCCGGTCCACGTTTTCCGGGTCCTCGAACATGGGCGCGGTCATCGGGGTATGGATCATCCCCGGGGTGACCACGTTGACGCGGATGCCGTACTTGCCAAGGTCGAGCGCAGCACCCCGCGTCAGGCCGATAACGCCGTGCTTGCTGGCGACATAAGCAAGGCGGTTGGGAACCCCCTGAATGCCCGCCGCCGAGGATACGTTGACGATGGCCCCGCCCTTGCCCGCATCGACAAGGCGCTGGGCGAAGGCCTTGCAGGTGTTGAACCCGCCTTCGAGGTTGATGGCGACATTACGGCGAAAGAGGTCGAGATCGGTTTCCAGGATCGAGCCAACCCCGCGCACTCCGGCGCAATTGGCAAGGCCGTCGGGCACACCGAAGCGCTCCACGCAGGCCTCCATCAGGGCATCGACGGCCTCGGCATCGGAGACATCGAGGGCATGGACGAGAAGTCGCTGCGGATCACCGATGTCCTGCGCAAGCGCACTGGCCGCGTCTTCCTGGAGATCGGCGATGACCACATTGGCGCCTTCTTCGTACAGGCGCCGGACCGTGGCCGCGCCGATACCGCTGGCGCCGCCGGTCACGATGACGGTCTTGGCGGAAAACCTTTTCACAACCCCTCCCGAACTCTTTTCTTTGCTTGTTCGATGAGCCCTAAATCCCCGATCTGGGTCGGCTTGGAAAGGTAAAATACCGCCCTTTCGGCGCGAAAGTGATTGGCAGTGGATGCAAAGACGGCTTTGCCTCACGAGAGGCAAGGGCTATGCCGGGCCGCAGATATGGATGATCTGCTCAAAATTCGCGCTTTCCTCGACGTCGTGGAAGATGGCAGCTTTTCGGCTGCGGCCCGGCGTCAGGCGGTCTCGACGAGTTCGATCGCGCGACGCGTCGCCGCGCTCGAGGACGAACTGGGCGTGCGCCTGATCAACCGCAATACGCGCAGCCTCTCGATCACCCAGGCAGGTGAAGTCTACTATCGCAAGTCCCGCGCGGCTCTGCGCGACCTCGAAGAGGCCCGCAGCGAGGTGCTGTCCTTCCAGGAGGACGTGAAGGGCATCCTGCGGGTATCCTTGCGCATTTCGGCCGGCGCAGTGGTGCTGCCGCGGCTCAAGGACTTCCTCGAGAGCTATCCCGACCTCACCATCGACCTGACCCTGACCGACGAGAGGCCCGACCTCCTCAAGAACAGCATCGATGTCGCGGTCTGGGTCGGGGAGCTCAAGGATTCGGAGCTGATCGCGCGGCGCCTCGATCCCGGCAAGCGGCTCCTGTGCGCCAGCCCCGCCTATCTCGACAAGGCCGGGCGCCCCACCCATCCTGATGATCTGGAACAGCACGAATGCCTCGTCTACCACGCGCCGGACTACGACGGGCGCTGGACTTTCGTGAAGGACGAGGAAACCCATGAAATCAACGGCACCGGCGCGTTCCGGTCCTCTTCGGGCCCTGCCCTGATGGCCGCGGCCGTCGCGGGAATGGGCCTTGTGGTCCTCCAGAAGTACATGGTGCAGGGCGAACTGGCCTCGGGCGCGCTGGAAGTCGTGCTTGAAGACTACGCGGTGGGCCTCAGCGGCACCGACGCGGGTATCTACGCGATCTACCCGCACAGCCGCCACCTGCCCACCAAGACGCGCGCCTTCATCGACTTCCTGCTCACATGCTTCGCCGAGCAGAAGGGCTAACCCCCACTCCTCCACCTTGAACCGCCCGGAATGAAAAGGATGTGGTCGTCCATTTTGGGGTCAAGGGGCGATTGCCCCCTGAAAACATCCTTCGATCTTTCCTTCAGGAAAGGGTGTCGCGCCTCTGGTCGGGGATCGGCAGCCAGCGCCCGACCAGCACGCTGCCAAGGCCCAGCACAGCCAGCGCGAACAGGCTGACGAGCGTTCCGGCCGCATCGGCAAGGAGCCCGCTGATCCAGCTGCCCGTTGCAACACCGGAGAAGACCGCCATCTGGTAGAGCGAAAGCGTGCGTCCCCCGATACGGCGGGGCGAGGCCATCTGGATCGTGGTGTTGAAGATCGAGAGGGCCAGGACCCAACCCGCGCCCGACAGCGCCAGCGCGCTCATGGTGAGGGGCACGAAGGGGCTGAAGGCGACCAGCAGGTTGCTCAGCGCCAGGAGCACGATGCACCCGCGCAGGATCACTTCGCCCCCCAGCTTGCGGCGGACCCGCGCCCCAAGCAGCGCCCCGCCCAGCGCGCCGACGCCGAAGCTGGCGTAGAGCGTGCCGTAAAGGTC
Organism: Novosphingobium mangrovi; assembly: GCF_022818885.1. Lineage (NCBI taxonomy): Bacteria > Pseudomonadati > Pseudomonadota > Alphaproteobacteria > Sphingomonadales > Sphingomonadaceae > Novosphingobium > Novosphingobium mangrovi. The sequence continues at coordinate 12,355 of NZ_JALHAT010000023.1, forward strand.
CGGACCGCCCGCAAGGACCCGGCTCGCCACCAGCGGGATCAGCGCCTGCAAGCCGCTGAAGGCCGCGGTAAAAAGCATGGCGCGCAGGATCGAGGCCTTGATCGGCGGGGTTTCCAGCGCAAAGCGAAAGCCCTGGCCGATGGCTCCGATCAGCGGTTCCGCCAACGGTGGCTGCGCGCGTCCATCCTCGCCGAAGTCCGGCCGCCAGCGATAGAGGACGAGCATCAGCAAAAGCGCAATGGCCGCGGCCACGAGGTAGTTCGAGGCCACCCCGCTCACCGCCAGAAGCAGCCCGCCAGCGGCCGGGCCGACACTGCGCGCAACGTTGAGCCCGACCGCGTTGGCCAGCACCGCTTCGGGCAGGCGCTCGCGCGGGACGGTGTCGCTGACCGAGGCCATGAAGGCAGGGCCGTTGAAGGCAAGGCTGCTTCCAGCCAGGAACATGCAGGCCAGCACGACAGGGGCGCTCGACCAGCCCTGCGCACTTGCAAAGGCCAGCACCAGGGCGACGGCGCACAGGACAAGCTGCGCCCCGATCATCACCTTGCGCCGATCGAAGGCATCGCAGATCGCGCCTGAGAGCGGCGAGATCAGCATGAGCGGGAGGCTGAGCGCGGTCTGCACGAGGGCCACCAGCTGGGGCGAGGCGTCCTGTTCAACCAGCGCCCAGGACGCGCCGACCGATTGCACCAGAACGGCCGCGTTGCAGGCGAGGTTTGCAAACCACAAGGCGCGGTAGGCCGGGAAGGCGAAGGGGGAACGGGGTGGCGAACGAAAGGGCTCGGCGCCCATGGGAGGTCCTTTGTTGAGCGCGTGGGCCTTCGGGCTCAGCGCGCGGCGCGGCGGGTCTGCTGCCAGGTCAGTTCGATCAGTTCGGGAAGGACGTCAACCCGCGCCTTGGCCTGCGCGCTGGCCGCATTGCCCCGCAGATAACGCCCCTTGATGCCATGAAAGATCGCGGCGAGCCGGAAGAAATTGAACGCCACGTAGTAATCGTAGTGGGGCATCCCCTCCCGCCCGGTGCGGCGGCAATAGGCAGCCAGATACTCGTCCTCGCTCGGGATACCCGGACGGGTGAGGCCCTCGCCGGCCAGGCCCGCCACGATGTGTGGGGGCATGCGGTACATCATCGCGTTGTAGGCAAAGTCCACCGCCGGATCGCCCAGCGTCGCCAGCTCCCAGTCGAGCACGGCCAGAACGCGCGGCTCGGTGGGATGGAAGATCATGTTGTCGATGCGCATGTCGCCGTGAACGATGCTCGTGCGCGCATCCTGCTCCGAGGGCATGTTGGCGTTGAGCCAGTCGATCACCTTGTCGAGCGTAGCGTCGGGCCCCGCGTCCTCATCGGCAAGGTACTGCTTCGTCCAGCGGCTGACCTGACGTTCCAGGTAATTGCCCGGACGGCCGAAATCCTCCAGCCCCGCCGCCACGTAGTCGACGTTGTGCAGGTCCGCGAGCGCGCCGTTCATCGCATCGAACAGGGCGCTGCGCTCGGCCGCGTCGACTTCGGGCACGGAGGCGTCCCAGAAGATGCGCCCCTCGACCATGTCCATGACGTAGAACCAGGTGCCGATCACGGCATCGTCGGTGCACAGGCCGAAGACGCGCGGGACGGGATAACCAGCGGTCGCAAGCCCTGTCAGGACGCGCGCCTCGCGGTCGACCGCGTGCGCGCCCTTCAGGAGCACGCCGGGCGGCTTGCGGCGCAGCACGTAGCTGCGCGCAGGCGTGTCGAGCCGGTAGGTCGGGTTCGACTGGCCGCCCTTGAACTGGCGCACGCGAAGCGGCCCCCGGTAGCCTTCGACATGCGCCTCCAGCCAGGCTTCGAGGCGGGGCTCGTTGAAGGTGTAGCCTTCGCGCACCGCCGTGGTGCCAAGGTTGTCCTCGCCCTGCGTGCTCATGTGCGGCTCACGTGCTGCTTCTTGATCTTCTTGGCGAGCGACCACTTGTGGACCTCGGTCGGACCGTCATAGATCCGGAAAGCGCGCACTTCGCGGAAGATCTGCTCCACCACGGTGTCGCCCGAGACGCCCGAGCCGCCCATCACCTGTACGCTGCGATCGGCAATGCGCATCAAGGCCTCGCTCACCGCGACCTTGGTCATCGAGCTTTCGGTGGTACCGTGCGCGCCGGTATCGAGAACACCGGCGCACCAGTCGATCATCAACTCGCTCTGGCGCAGGTCGATCTCGTTCTCGGCAAGCATGAAGCCCACCCCCTCGTGGTCGACAAGGAGCTTGCCGAAGGCCTTGCGGGTGCAGGCATAGCGCGTGGCGATCTCGTGCGCGCGGCGGGCCGAGCCGTGCCAGCGCATGCAGTGCGACAGGCGCGCCGGCGAAAGGCGCACCTGCGCATAGCGAAAGCCCTCGCCAGCCTCGCCCAGCATCTGGTCGGCGGGCACGCGCAGGTTCTCGATGGCGACGACGGCGTGGCCGCCGGGCATCGAACTGTCGATGGTGTCGAGCACGCGCTCGATGCGAATGGCGGGATCGGGCAGGTCGACGAGGAACATGCAGGCCCCTTCCTCGGCCTTGGCCATGACGATGCCGACCTTTGCCCCTTGCGCGCCGGTGATGAAGGCCTTGCGCCCGTTGATGACCCAGTGGTTGCCATCGAGGTGGCAGGTGGTCTGCATCATCGTCGGGTCCGAGCCCGCGCCACCGTCCTCGGCGGGTTCGGTCATGAAGAAGGCGCTGCGCGCCTCGCCCGACACGAGCGGCGCGAGAAAGCGCGCCTTCTGATCGGGGCTGGCGACCTTGCCCAGCAGGAACATGTTGCCTTCATCGGGCGCCATGGTGTTGAGCGCGACCGGCCCCAGGGGCGAGAGCCCGGAGGCGCGCAGCACCTTGGCCGTATCGACTTGCGAGAGGTGCGAACCATCCGCGAGGATATGCGGGGTCATCAGCCCCGCCTCGCGCGCCAGCGCGCGCATTTCGGCGACCAGGTCCTCGCTCGGGCCGTGTCCGTGCGTCTCGATGCGCGGATCGCTCTCGAAGGGAACGATCGTCTCGCGCACGAAGGCTTCGACCTTCTGGGCGAGCTCCTCTCCGGTTTGCGTCATGGTCTTGGGGTCCTTCGCGAATTCAGGGATGGGAGGGGGCTCACAAGGTGGAGACGAGATGGCCGCCGTCGATCTCGAGGACGGAGCCGGTCATGTAGCTGGAGGCCTCACAGGCGAGCAGGAGCAGCGCCCCGTCAAGCTCTTCGGGCTGGCCAAGACGCCGTTGCGGGATGCGGCGCAGCATGGCCTTGCCCGCCTCGCTCTCCCAGAATTCGGCGTTGAGATCGGTCGCGATGTAGCCGGGCGCAAGCGCGTTGACGCGAATGCCATAGCGCGCCCATTCGAGCGCCAGCGTGCGGGTGAGCTGGATCGCGCCCGCCTTGGAGACGGCGTAGGAGACCACCCCGCCCGCCTGGCGCAGGCCCAGGATCGAGGCGATGTTGATGATCGAACCACCCTTCCCGCGCGCTTTCATGGCGCCTGCCACAGCCTGTGAGACAAGGAACATGCCCTTGAGATTGGTGTCGATCACCGCGTCCCAGTCGGCCTCGGGGTGGGTCAGCGCGGCGCCGTCGCGCACGATGCCGGCGTTGTTGACGAGGATGTCGACCTGGCCGGTGAGGTCGCCCAGAGCGGCGATGCTGGCAGGATCAGCCACGTCGAGCGCGACCGTCTCGCACAGGCCGTCCTCAGCACAGATCTCCCCGGCCACGCCTTCCAGCGCCTCGGCCCGGCGCGCGCCGATTACGACCTTGGCCCCGCGGCGCGCCAGTACCTGCGCAAAGTGGGCGCCCAGCCCGCCCGAGGCCCCGGTGACGAGAGCGACCTTTCCCGACAGATCGAACAGGTTCTCCATACGCCTCACGCTCCTTCGTCAGTAGGACTTGGGAAGGCCGAGCACGCGCTCGGCAATGAAGCACATGATGAGTTCGCGGCTAACGGGCGCGATGCGCGGCAGCATCACTTCGCGCAGGTAGCGCTCGACATGGTATTCCTTGGAATAGCCCATGCCGCCATGCGTGCGCACGGCCTGGTCGCAGGCCTCGAAGGCGGCGTCCGCGGCAAGAAACTTGGCGCTGTTGGCCTCGGCCCCGCAGGACTTGCCACCATCGTAGAGACGCGCGGCGTGCCAGATCATCAGGTCGGCGGCCTCCAGCGCCATCCAGTTCTGCGCCAGTGGGTGCTGGATCGACTGGTTCTTGCCGATCTGGCGGCCAAAGACGACGCGCTCGTTGGCATAGTCCACCGCCTTCGCCAGCGCGCGGCGCCCGACGCCCACGGCCTCGGCGGCCACCAGGATGCGTTCGGGGTTGAGGCTGTCGAGCAGGTAGCGAAAGCCCTTGCCCTCCTCGCCGATGCGGTCTTCCTCGGGCACTTCGAGGCCATCAATGAAGATCGAGTTGGAATCGACCGCCGCCCGGCCCAGCTTCTCGATGCCCGTGATGGCGATGCGGCGCCGGTCGAGGTCGGTGTAGAACAGGGTCATGCCATCGGTCGGCTTGGCGCACTGTTCGATGGGCGTGGTGCGGGTGAGGAGCAGGATGCGGTTGGCCTGCTGGGCGGTCGAGGTCCACACCTTCTGCCCGTTGACCACGTACTTCGTGCCCTGCTTCACCGCACGGGTGGTGATGTGCGTGGTGTCGAGCCCGGCATCGGGTTCAGTCACGCCGAAAGCCACCTTGTCGCGCCCTTCGACAAGCGCAGGGATGAAGCGCTCCTTCTGCTCCTGCGTGCCGTGGTTGAGGATCGGGTGGGGCCCGAAGAGGTTGATGTGGATGGTCGAGGCCGCGGCCATGACACCAGCCGAATTCGCCACGGTCTGCATCATCAGCGCGGCATCGGTCACGCCCAGCCCGGCGCCGCCGAATTCCTCGGGCATGGTGATGCCCAGCCACCCGGCATCGGCCATGGCGGTGTGGAATTCATGGGGGAACTCGTGCTTGCGCTCCTTTTCGAGCCACCAGTCATCGTCGAACCGGTCGCACACCGCGCGCACCGAGTCGGCGATCTGGACCCGTTCTTCGCTCCACTCGATACCGGCGGGCAGTTCGTCGATCCGCATTGTCGCTAGTCCTTGAACATGAAGGCGCGCGTCAGGCGCGCGCAGGATTTGGTTGAAACAGGCCCGCCTTGGCGAGCCGGGAGGGAAGCGGGCGGCCCACGATCCGTTCGGCCAGCGCGACGACCTCGACGAGGCGCGCCAGGTCGATGCCGGTGGCCAGCCCCATGGATTCGCACAGAAGCACCAGCTCCTCGGTCGCGATATTGCCGGCAGCGGCCGCGTTGCCCGCAAAGGGGCAGCCACCAAGGCCTCCGACCGAGGCGTCGAAGCGCGAGGCGCCCATTTCGAGCCCGGCCAGTGCGCAGGCGAGGCCAAGGCCGCGCGTGTCGTGCAAGTGCAGCGCGATGGGTTGGTCGGGCCAGCGTTCGCGCACGGCCCCCATCGCGCGGCGCACCGCCTCGGGCGTGGCCGAGCCGATGGTGTCGCACAAGGTGACGTGGCTGGGCGTGTGTCCGCGCGCGGCGAGCAGATCGAGCAGAGGGGCGGTGCGTTCCACCACCCGGGCCGGGTCGATGGCGCCTTCGTAATTGCAGCCAAAGGCGGTGAAGATATAAACCGGACCGTTCTTCAAGCCATGGGCTTCGAACAGGTCGAGCATCTGCTCCTGTTCGGCAAGGTACTGCTCGGGCGTGCGGTTGTTGTTCTTGAACAGGAACGTGTCCGAGGCGCTGGCGCTGAGCGTCGCCATCAGGTCGAGCCCGCTGTTGGCCGCGCGCAGGAACCCGTTCTTGCTCAGCCACATGCCGCGGTAGCGCACGCCCTCCTTGCGGTGCACGGTGGCGGCGATTTCCTCGGCATCGGCCATCTGCGGCATGACCTTGCGGCTCACGAACGAGGCGCAGTTGATCTCGGCAAGGCCGGTTTCGGCCAGCGCCTCGATGAGTTCGAGCTTGGCGGCAACGGGAATGCCAGGCGGTTCGGCCTGAAAGCCTTCGCGCGGGCCTTCCTCGAGGATTTCGACGAAACGGGGCAGATCGCTCATGGGGATTCTCCTCGCCTACTTTCCGGTCCAGACCGGCGCGCGCTTCTCGCGGAAGGCGGCCAGCCCCTCGGCGGCGTCCTGGGTGAGCGGGATCAGCGCGACCTGGCCTTCCATGTGGGCGAGCGCCTGCTCCACGCTCATGTCGGCAATCGCGCGCAGGGCGTGCTTGCCAAGCCGGATCGCGGTGGGCGACTTGTCGACGAGGCGGGCGAGCAGCCAGTCCACCTTGGCGTCGAGTTCCTCAGGCTCCACCACGTAGTTGACGAGGTCGATGGCCAGCGCCTCATCCGCGCTGATCGGCTCGCCGGTGAAACACATCTCGGCAAAGCGGCGGCGCGGGATCAGCGATTGCAGCAGCGCGGCAACCTGCATCGGAAACAGCCCCACCTTGACTTCGGGCAGGCCGAAACGTGCCGTGTGGGAGGCCACGGCCATGTCGGACATGGCGAGGAGGCCCATGCCGCCTGCCAGGCACCAACCCTGCACCCGCGCGATGAGCGGGACCGGCAGGCGGGCAGCCGCGCGCAGGAGATCGGCGTAGACGGTCGTCGGCCTGTGATGCTGGGGCCCGAAGCTTGCCGCCTCGCCGCCAAGATCGGCGCCCGAACAGAACGCCTTGTCTCCGCTCCCGGTCAGAACCACCGCGCGGATCGGCGAGGCGTGGTCGATGGCTGCGAATTCGCGCGTGAGGGCGCGCATCGTCGGCTCGTCGATGGCGTTACGCTTTTCGGGCCGGTCAATGATGAGGCGAAGGACGTTGCCGTCGATCTCGCGAAGGAGGCTCATCGTGCGCGGCTCCCATCAGAAATTGACATTGTCGCCGCCTTTCAGTTGCAGCATCGCGCGCGCCTCGTCGGGGGTCGCGATCTCGAGGCCGAGGTTTTCGAGGAGGCCGCGCACCATGCGCACCTGCTCGGCGTTGCTGGTGGCCATGCGGCCCTTGCCGCCCCACAGCGAATCCTCCAGCCCCACGCGCACGTTCCCTCCATTGACCACCGCCTGCGTCGCAATCGGCATCTGGTTGCGCCCGGCGCCCAGCACCGACCAGCGATAGTCCTCGCCGAACAGGCGATCCGCGGTGCGCTTCATGTGCAGCACGTCCTCGGGGTGGCCGCCGATGCCGCCCAGGATGCCGAACACGCTCTGGATGAAGAAGGGCGGCTTGATCAGGCCGCGCTCGGCAAAGTGGGCGCAGGTATAGAGGTGCCCGATGTCGTAGCACTCCACCTCGAAGCGGGTGCCGTTCTCGGCGCAGCTGGTCAGGATGGTCTCGATATCATCGAAGGTATTGCGGAAGATCCGTCCGCTCGATCCTTCGAGGTAGGGACGCTCCCAGTCGTGCTGGAAATCCTTGAAGCGGCCCAGCATCGGGAACAGGCCGAAGTTCATTGAGCCCATGTTAAGCGAGGCGACCTCGGGCTTGTAGTGCATCGCGGGCGCAAGACGTTCCTGCGTCGTCATCAGGGTGGAGCCGCCGGTCGTCACGTTGATGACGACGTTGCTCGCCTGCTTGATGACGGGGAGGATGTGTTCGTAGGCTTCGACCGACTGGTCCGGCTCGCCGGTTCTGGGGTTGCGCGCGTGGAGGTGAACAATCGAGGCCCCGGCCTCGGCAGCCTCGATCGCCGAATGCGCGATCTCGGAGGGTGTCACCGGCAAGTGCGGCGACATCGAGGGGGTATGGATCGAGCCAGTGATGGCGCAGGTGACGATCACCTTGCGCGACGTCTTGGCCGGATGGGGTTTTGCCGGGCTGGCTGTGGTGGTCATGTTCGGGTCCTCATCCCAGCTCGATGGCCTGCGCCATCAGGTCTTCGCGGTGGTCGGGGTGGGCGATCTGCGCCAGCGCAATGGCCCGCTCGCGCACCGACAGATTGCGCAGGTCCGCAACGCCATGTTCGGTCACCACGCGCTGCACGAAGGTACGCGAAATCGTCACGATCTCGGAATCGAGGCGCCTGACGATGCGCGAGGCGCCCTTGTTGGTGGTGGAGCGCAGGCCAATCACGCTGGTCGTGCCTGCAACCTGCCCGGCCATCGCGAAATCGACGCTGCCGCCAATCGCGCCCGCCTGCTTGCCGCCCAGCGTCTCGCAATTGACCTGGCCGAACAGGTCGATCTCCAGCGCCGAGTTGATCGAGAAGATGTTGCCGCGCGCCACGAAGCTTTCGGGCGTGTGCGTGGTGGAGGCATCGGCCAGCGCGATGGCGGGATTACCGTCCACCCAGTCGTAGAAGGCCCGGGTGCCCAGGATGTCGCCAACGAAGGCCTTGGGATCGGCCTTGCGGCAGCATCCCGCCTCGATCAGCTGCATGGCGCTGTCGGTGACCATGGAGATGATCGAAAGGTCGCGGCAGCCCCGTTCGATCATCGCCTCGACCGCCGCGCCCGGAATGCCGCCAATGCCGAACTGGAGCGTAGCCCCGTCCTCGACGAAGCCCGCGATAGTGCGGCCGATCTCCTGGTCGATGGCATCGACGGGGCGGAACGGAAACTCGATCAGCGGGACCTCGTCCTCGACGATGATGTCGAAGGCTTCCCCGGCGACGAGGCTGTCGCCCCGTGTGCGCGGCATCGCGGGATTGACCTGCGCGATCACGGTCTTGGCATTATTGATGAGCGCGCGCGCGACAGTGGCGTTGACGCCAAGGCTGTAGTTGCCCTGTTCGTCGGGCGCGCTCACCTGAATGAGCCCGACGTCGATCGGCACCTCGTTGAGGAAGCGCCCGGTTTGCGCCCAGGTCAGCGGAAGATACTCCGCCTTCACGTCGGCGGCCGTCTTGCGCAGCAAGGTCCCCGGCATGAACCAGGTCTTGAAGCGGATCTTGCCCGCAGCAGGCCCTTTCAGGAAGTCGTAGCCCGAAAGCAGCATGCCCGAATAGACGGTGATCTCGTCCAGCGCCTCGGCGCGCGCCCACAGCGCGCGGGTCAGCGCCTGCGGCTCGGCCGAAAGATGGGGGAAGGCCACCGTCATGCCGCTCTCGACGTGCGCGAGCGCTTCACGGGCCGTCATCGTCTTCATCGCGTTCCTCTCCGGGACCGGTCGTGCTGCGCCGGTCGCGCTGTTCTTGCTCCTTCGTGGTTAGCGCGATTTGCAGGTCCCGCCACAGCCCTCCTGAACGGAAAGGAGTATTCCGGCAGACGCAAAGACACGCTTGCCACCAAGCCACGGGGATACCCTGTGAAACGCCGCCGCGCGGGAAAGTCATTCGCGGCCAGTGCAACGGCCCGGCGCTTTATCGACCGCACAAGCTGGGGCACAACGAGGGCACTAACCGGACCCGGTCCCAGCTCTGGGGCACAGGTCCTTTAAAGATGGATTGGCGAGAGTGACGACAAGTATCGCAGGGATCGGTCAAACCGAATTCTCGGTCCGCTCCGGGCGCAGCGAACTGCAGCTCGCGATCGAGGCGATCAAGGCCGCCGTGGCCGACGCAGGGATCGACATCGACGAGATCGACGGGCTGGTGCGCTACACCTGGGACAACACGACCGAGGCCGCGATCCTCAACGCGCTGGGCCTGCCGCGCCTCACCTACTATGGCGAGACCGAGTTTGGCGGGGTCAACTGCTGCGGCGCGATCGCGCAGGCCTGCGCCGCGATCGAGGCGGGGCTCGCCTCGTGCATTGTCTTCTACCGCGCGCTGAACGCCCGTTCGGGCACTCGCTATGGCCGGGGCGACCGCATTCTGTCCGAAGAGAACGGCCAGCTCGTCAACCGCCAGATGGAGCCGCCCGGCGATGTCTACTCGGCGCCGTTCGGCCTCCTCGTGCCCGGGCAGCACCACGCCCTCTACGCGCGCGCCTACCTCGACCACTATGGCCTGAGCGATGATCAGTGCGCCGAGATGCTGGGCGCCATCGCGGTCACCCAGCGCGCCTATGCCAACGCTAATCCGCGCGCCCTCCTGCGCGAGCGCGAACTGACCATGGAGCAGTACCTCGCCGGACGCATCATTTCCGAACCCTTGCGTCTCTACGACTACTGCCTCGAAACGGACGGGGCGATGGCCATTGTCATCACCTCCAAGGAGAAGGCCAAGAGCCTGCGCTCGCGCACGGTCGACGTGCTGGCTGCCCAGCAATACGTCCATCCCGGCTCGGTCCCGATGTTCCTCTACGCCGAGGACACCCACCGCCTCGTGCCGCCCGAAGCCGGGGAGATCCTGTTCCGGCGCGCAGGTGTGAGCGCGCAGGAAATCGACGTCGCCATGTTCTACGATGCCACCTCGATCATGGTGCCCATGGCGCTGGAGGATTTCGGCTTCGTCGAGCGCGGCGGGGCGCATGATTTCCTGACCTCGGGCGGCAATGGCCCGGGCGGACGCCTGCCCATCAACACCCATGGCGGGCTCCTGTCCGAGGGCTACTTCCACGGGCTCAACTCGATTGCCGAAGCCGTGCGCCAGCTGCGCGGCGAATCCCCCAACCAGGTCGATTGCGAGACTGCCTTCATGACACTTCGCGGTGCCAGCTCGATGATCCTGGGGCGCGCATGAACATCGTACGCCCCGCCGACGAGCTTCTCGATCAGCCGTTCTGGCGCCACCTGGCCGCCGGACAGCTTCACCTCAACGCCTGCGAGGCCTGTGGCGCATTTCGCCATCCCCCTGGCCCCTGCTGTCCCAAGTGCCGCCACATCGGTGAGCACTGGGCCCCGGTTTCGGGCCGCGCCACGCTCCAGTCCTACACCACCGTGCGCCATCCCGTGCACGACCGGCTGACCAGCGCGGTGCCCTATGTCGTCACGCTCGTGCGCCTCGCCGAAGGGCCGCGCATGATCAGCGGCATTCCGCCTGGTGAACGCTACGACCTGAAGGTCGGCCTGGAACTGGAGTGCAAGGTGATTTCCTACGACGCGCGCTTCGCCCTTCCCTTCTTCGTTCCCGTCGCACAGGTGCAGCCATGATCTCCTCGATGATCCCGTGCGATCCCGATGCCGCCCCGGCGCTGGAAGGTATCCGCGTCCTCAGCCTCGAATGCTTCATCGCTGGCCCCACCACCTCGATGTGGCTCGCCGACATGGGTGCGGAAGTCATCAAGATCGAGCAGCCCGGCCATGGCGAGCCCTGCCGCACGATCGCGCCCAAGAAGAACGACGCGCACGGGCAGCCCCGCAGCCTGGGTCTCCTGCGCGCCAACCGAAACAAGAAGAGCCTGACCCTCGATCTCAAGAGCGAGGAAGGCAAAGCGGTGTTCGAGAAGCTCCTGGCCGAGGCCGACGTGCTGCTCGACAACCTCAGCCCCGAAGCGGTTGCCCGCATGGGCTTCACCTGGGAGCGGCTGCAGGCGATCAACCCCAGGCTGATCTACACCACGATTTCGGGCTTTGGCCGCTCGGACATGTCGCAAGGTCCCTACCAGCACTGGCCCGCCTTCGACATCGTCGGGCAGGCCATGGCGGGCCTCATGCAGCGGCCCGAGCGTACCGGCACCGACCCGGCCTATCTCGGCTTCCCGCTGGCCGACATCCAGGTTGGTATCGTCGCGGTCACCGGCACGCTCCAGGCCCTGTTCCAGCGCACGCGCACCGGCAAGGGACAGCGCGTGGACGTGGCCATGTACGATGCCGCCCTTGCCATGAACGAGCTGGCCATGATCCTCAACACGGCCATGGGCATCGTGCCCGAGCCGGGCCTTCATGCGCTGAGCTATCCCTTCGGCACCTTCCGCGCCCGCGACGGGTCGGTCGTCATCGCGGTGCTGGGCGAAAAGATCTGGGCCCGCTTCTGCGAGGCGATCGGACGCCCCGAACTCGGCAGCGATGAACGCCTGCAAAGCGGGGTCGAGCGCAACGCCCATGCCCACTGGCTGACCCCCCTCATCAACGAATGGCTGGCCGAGCGCGACCGCGACGAAGTCGTGCCCTACCTCATCGCCAAGGGCGTTCCGGCGGCTCCCATCCAGGACGTGGATGACATCGCCAAATGCCCGCAGGTGGCCGCGCGCGAGATGCTGATGGAAATCGAGGACCCGGCCTGGGGCCCGGTCCGGGTCACCGGACAACCGATCAAGACCAGCGGCTCGCCCCCGCCACGCCGCGATCCGCCCCCCAGCCTGGGCCAGCACTCCGAGGAAATCCTGCGCGAAATCCTGGGCATGGATGCTGGCCAGATCGATGGCTTGCGCGCCGCCGGTATCGTGTAAGAGATCAGGACATGAGCGAACACACCCTCACCTTGCGCCATCCCGATCGCCTCTTCATCGGCGGCGAATGGGTGGCCCCTTCGACCGGGCGGACCATTCCCGTCATCGCCTCGCACGACGAGAGCACCGTCTATACGGTGGCCGAAGGCGTGGAAGCGGACATCGAACGTGCGGTCGCCGCCGCGCGCACCGCGTTCGACGAAGGGCCCTGGCCGCGCCTCTCCCATGCCGAGCGGGCCGACTGGATGCGCCGCATCGCCGACGCCTTCGAAGCCCGTTCACGCGAATTCGCGCTCACCTGGACGCTGGAATCAGGCGTGCTCTTCTCGGCCGCGTGCGAACGTATCGGCGGGGCCATGGCGCGTCCTTTCCGGATCTACGCGGACTACGCCGAGAGCTTCGCCTGGCGTGAGCGGCACCGGCATATTTCGGGCATGGAGGCGCAGCTGGTGCGCGAACCGGTCGGCACGGTCGCGGCCATCGTGCCGTGGAACGGTCCCGGTCCCCTCATGGCCCAGAAGTGCGCGCCCGCGCTGATCGCGGGCTGCACCGTCGTCGTCAAACCCTCGCCCGAGGCGCCGGGCGCAGCCTATCTCTTCGCCGAGATCTGCGAGGACATCGGCCTTCCCGCAGGCGTCATCAACGTCGTCATGGCCGACCGCGCCGCATCCGAGGCGCTGGTCCGCCATCCCGGCATCGACAAGATCACCTTCACCGGCTCGACCGGCGCAGGCCGCGCTATCGCCTCGGCAAGTGGCGAACGCATTGCCCGCTTCACGCTGGAACTTGGCGGCAAGTCGCCCGCCGTAGTGCTCGACGACTACGACCTTGATGCCGCCGCCCAGACGATTGCCGCGGGCTGCAGCTTCCTGACCGGACAGGTCTGCCACAGCCTCACCCGGGTGATCGTCCACAAGGAGCGCCACGACGCCATGGTCGCAGCGCTCGCCAAGGCGGTCGGTGCGCTCAAGGTCGGCGACCCCTTCGATCCGGCGAGCACCGTGGGTCCCCTCGCCACGCAGCGCCAGCGCGAGGCAGTCGAGGGCTTCATTGCCAGGGCCGTGGAGGAAGGCGCCCAGCTTGCCGTGGGTGGGACGCGGCCCGAAGGGCTGGACACCGGCTTTTACGTAACCCCCACCGTGTTTGGCAACGTGCGCAACGATTCCACGCTGGGGCGCCAGGAGGTCTTCGGCCCCGTTCTCGCCGTGATCCCGGCCGAAAACGAGGCGCACGCGATCCAGCTCGCCAACGACACGATCTACGGCCTCAACGCCTCGGTCTTCACGCACGACCCTGAGGCATTCGGCCGCGTGGCCGCGCAGATCCGTGCCGGTACCGTCGGCCACAACGCCTCGCGCACCGACGCCACGATCAGCTTTGGCGGCTTCAAGCAGTCAGGCCTTGGCCGCGAGGGCGGGATCGAGGGGCTGATGTCGTTCATCGAATCCAAGCTGATCGTACTGGATAGGCCCTATGTCGACTGAGCCCGAACAGAGCCCCGCCATCGCCGAGATCATGCGCGTCTACGAAGCCGTGCCCGAGTTCGAGCGGATCCGGCGCACCGTCCTCATGGGCGACCTGTGGGAACAGAGCGAACTGCCGCCACGTGAGCGCAGCCTTGTCACCTGCGCGCTGCTCGCCGCCTCCAACCGCCGCGACGAGTTGGAATCGCACGTGGCCAAGGCTATCGGGAACGGCGTGACACCCGATGAATTACGCGGGTTGATCGTGCACCTTGCGTTCTACGCCGGTTGGCCTTCGGGTCTGCTGCTGGGACGCGCGGCGCTTCCCTATCTCGAAGGCTCCCCACCGCAGCAGAGCTAACCCTGCCGGTATGTGGCCAGCCCAACAAGGATCCGAACCGTTATGCGACCCACCCGGGCATTCGCCGCCCGCCTGATCGGCACTCTTGTGGGCATGGGCGCGCTCGGCGCCCCGGCAGCCCAGGCGCAGGAACGCCCGCTCCCGCAGGTCCGCGTCGAACAGGGCGCGCTTTCGGGCGTGTCGCAAGGCAAGGTCGAGGCATTCCTCGGCATCCCCTATGCCGCACCGCCTGTCGGCGAGCGTCGCTGGAAGGCCCCTGCCCCCGCATCGGCCTGGGACAATGTACGCGCCGCCGATGCCTTTGGTGCCAGCTGCATCCAGCCCGAAGGCCAGGGCGACTACGGCCCCTGGACCCGCGAATACGTGGTCACGGACAATTTCAGCGAGGACTGCCTCACGCTTAATGTCTGGCGTCCGTCTGTGCAGGCCACCGGGTCGTCGGACGAGACGACCGCGAAAGCTCTGCCGGTGATGGTCTGGATCCATGGCGGCGCCTTCACCTCGGGCTCCTCCGCCGTGCCGATCTACAATGGGCACAACCTCGCCACCCGCGGGATGCTGGTGGTGACCCTGAATTACCGCCTGGGCGCCCTCGGGTTCCTTGCGACCGAGGGCCGGAACGGCCTTTCGGGCAACTTCGGCGTGCTCGACCAGATCGCCGCGCTCGCATGGGTGAAGCGCAACATTGCAGCCTTTGGCGGCAATCCGGACAAGGTGACGATCGTGGGCCAGTCCGCGGGCGGGATGAGCGTCCACACGCTCCTGTCCGCCCCCGCAGCCCGCGGCCTTTTCCACCAGGCCATCGTCGAATCGGGCCTGCCCGCGCCCGGCATGGCCCGCCCCATCGCCGATGCCCGCACGAACGGCAGCGCGTTCCTGGCCGGGCTTGGTGTCTCCAGCGTGGCGCAGGCGCGCCAGCTTCCTGCCCAAAAGCTCCTCCCCGCCCCTGGCGGCGCACCTTTGCGCTTTGGCCCGGTCGTGGACGGCAAGGTGCTGCCCCATGATCCCGGAACGAGCGAAGGCATTGCCGCGTTAGCCGACGTGCCGATGATCGTGGGCATGAACCAGGACGAGAACGTGACCCGGCGTCCCGTCGCTCCCGCGCTCTCCCAGGACGAATGGCACGAAGAGTTCGAGACGAACTTCCCCAATGCCAGCCCGGACCTGGCGGCACTCTACGCCGCCACCAGCGACACCGGCCGCGCCGCTGCGGCGCGCCGGATGCGCTGGCAGCGCGGGCTCGGCGCGCATCTTGTGTGGGCACGCGAACGCCACGCGCACGCGCGTTCCCCCTTCTACACCTATTTCTTCACGCATGCCGAACCGCCGGCCCGGGACGCTCGCGAAGCGGCGCTTTGGGGGGCCTTCCACTCCTCCGAGATCCCCTACCTGTTCGGCACGCTGGGTACGTCTGCGGCCCGGGACTTCGGTTTCGACGACTGGCGCGTGGCGCTGACCATGTCGGACCTGTGGGCCAGCTTCATCACGCGCGGCACGCCCACGTCCACGCTCGCTCCGCGCTGGCCCACCTTCGATCCCGCCGATCCGCGCCTTCTCGTGATCGAGGCATCAAGCCACACCGAACCTTTCATGGACGAGAAGACGCGCCAGATTCTCCTCGACTACGCGCAAGGCACCGGCACACTCAGCATGTTCTGAGGGGGGAAGCGAGCCCTCCCCCGCTTCAGTACGCCACGTTGAGCCCGACGAAAAAGCTGCGCCCGCGTCCCGGGAAGCCATCGGTCAGGACGTAGTAGTCGTCGAACAGGTTGCGGACCCCTGCTACATCGCCATGTTCAAGGCGGCTTTCCCGGAAAAGCACGAGGGACGCGAGGTCATAACCTACGCCCGCGTCGCGCAGGCCCTGGCCGCGTTCGAGGACACTCTTGTCTCCGAAGGCAGCCTCTGGGACCAGTGGCGTGCGGGCCGTAGCGAGGCCCTGTCACCGGCCGCGCGTACAGGGGCCGGGATTTTCACGCAGGACTGCGCCTCGTGCCATGCGGGCGACAACCTCACCAATACCAATTACCACCGCATCGCCGCTATGCGTCCCGAGGACCCGGGCCTGCAGGAGATCACCGGCAGGACGCAGGATGCCGGCCGTTTTCGCACCGCGCCGCTGCGCAACGTCGCCGTGACCGCGCCCTATCTGCACGACGGATCGGCCCCCGAACTCGCCTCCGCGATCGCGCGGCATCGACCGGTGCCGTCCTATTCCGCGCAAGACATGGACCGCCTGACCGCCTTGCTCGCCAGCCTTACCGACGAGGGGTTCCTCACCAATCCGCGCTTCGCGCTTCCCCAGACGGCATGCGGCGCCCGCCTGTAAGGCTGGCCCAGTCCCGTGGTATCCGTCAGAAATTCCGCCCGAGATGATAGGTGATATGCGTGATTGCAGCGACGCCGATAGCCGATGGTGGTGGAGCCATCTCATCGACCACCCCGCGCCTTGCCCGCTCGATCCGCGTCCGGAACTGATCGATTACCGGCGCATCGAGACGATTCGCTTCCGATTTCGAAAGCCGTCCAAGGCGCGTAGTCAAAAGGTTGTGGAGCGACAGTCGCTTAGGACGTCGTGGCGGAGAGGGTGGGATTCGAACCTATGGAATTTTAATCGTTTAAAATCAATATTCTGACAATTTGCCGAAGCAGAAAAATGTGCCACATTATGTGACAGTACATCGGTCCATAGATCCTTGGCCATGAGCCTCCTCCGCATCAAATTGCAACTTCATCGACCTCATTCGTCGTCGGGGTCGTCGGGCATGCCATGAGGAATGAACAGGAGCTCCTCCGGCCAGACCGTCTCTTGGTGCGGCTTGTAACCAGGTCCATCCAGACGGATCACGAGCAGGTCGCCACCGCCACCGACATTTACGACGACAACATGGCATAACGGAGGAAGTTGCCCGACCTCTGTGCCAATCCTGTCTCCATACCCCAAGAAGCAGCCTCGGTGACCGACCTGCCATGTGTACCTGCGTGACATAAGACCTCCTCTGCCCCCAGCAAGCTGAAGCTACCTCATGTTCGAGTCAATAGAAATATTCTCAGCAAATCAAAGATTTGGTAGATTGCAACCTACATGTTTGGGGCCCCTTCACCCCACTACTTGGAGGCCGAGCTTTGCAACGGAGTTGCAACCGAAAGGGTAGTGCATTGCCTCTAGATTTGGCTAAAGGGGGAGGCTCCTTCGCAAGGAGCCAAAATGCCGAGTTCCAATCAGAATGCCCCTCACCTCAATGATGGAGGGGATGAGGCCACACTTGCTGCGATCCTCACGGGGGTGCGTTCTGCTCGGTCCATCTCGCTCGATGAGGAGCGAGCACTGCGGCGTTGGTGTAGGCAATCAGCCCGGCAATCTGCTCTCAGCATTGAACGCCTGACCACCATTGGGCATTCCCGGAACGCTCGCCGGGCAAGGCGAGACCATCTGCAATCCGTGACGGCACACCTGGACGCCCTCTTTTCGGCGTCGCGGAAGCGTTGGCCTATACGGTCCGATGACAATGCTGATGTTGCCGAGACTACCCGCCTCAAGCGACTGCAACATGTCTTCGAGGCCTTGGGCAAGTCGCGGACCTTCACGCGCCCTGCACGCGCACAAAATTTTTCAGTCAGCAAGGGACCGGGGCAGGGCCACCGCCTCGTCACGTCCTTTCATTGGGTTGACCGCGCACGTCAGAAGGTCTTGCGCACGGCCCTCACCCCCTTTGCGAACCTCCACGAGGCCCAATTCATGCTCGCGCGTGATAGAGGGCGTCGTGGACCAGCGGCGGTTCGCAAAGCCCTCCTAGCCGCCATGGCCGAATGCGACGAAGACATGGTCTTCCTCCATTTCGACGTGAAGGACTTCTACGGGTCCATTTCACATGCCTGGCTAGAAAGGGAACTGGGCCTTCCCCCAGAGCTCGTTCGGCGACATGTCCACACAGGGCAAATGAGCTTCACGGGCTACAGGGAACGGACCATCGTTCATGCATCGCATGAAGCAACCAGAGAGAGGGGCCAGCGGGGGATACCCCAAGGCTCTGCGCTCTCCCCTCTCATCGGCGAAATGGTGATAGGTGCGGTGATCCGAAGCGTCGCTGTCTTCGAGGACCTGCCCATCTTCACATGGTCGGACAACGTAGGCGTTCTTGCGCCCCGCCTACGTGAGAGGGAGATCGTGGACCTTGCCCGTGCCGCTTTTCGCGCGCACGGCGCTGGCCCCTTCGAATTGGGCATGGCCCGCAGTGAGGTCTTGGACCAAGGCTTCAATTACCTTGGCACCTGGTACTGCAAGCCGGCCGATGGTGACGCTCGCGCCACCATTCCAAGGCAAGTGGTAGCCGCATGGGACATTTCGGTCGGGACGAGCATCATGCACGCTGGCCCTCACGAACTTGACCAGATCGAGAGGCACATCGTCGCGAAAAAGGCCGCTTGGGGCTGGTGGGACGGCTGGCCCCGCCTTGAGCGCCGCCTGACCAACCTCATGTGCTCCGCGCGTGCGTCAGCTTTGTGCAACCCGTTGCAAACTGGCTAGCTGATCCTTTGAGAGGCACCCTCAGGCGCTAGGCCGAGAGCCTGTCCGACACGACCATTTTAGGCTGTCATCGCGCAGTAGCGCTTCACTGTCGCGGTGGAGAGCTTGAAGTGCCTGGCGGTCGCAGAAATGCTGGCCCCCATGTCGGCGCGCCATTGACGTACAACGGCGGCGTCGTGCGCATACGGGCGCCCTAGGCTATCCTTGCCACGATGGGTCTTACCGGTCTCAGCGAGAGCCCTGCGCGCTGCTGCGCGCCCTGCCGCTGTGCGCTCTGCAATCCTCTGCCGCTCCATTTCCGCAACCTGTGCAAGCACGGCGAGGATGATTTCGCCAACGCCCCTCGCGATGGGGCCGAGACCTTGCACGTCGACCGTCACGCCTGCATCGATCAAGCGGCGCACCGTAGTTTGCACGTCGATGGCATCACGGCCAAGGCGGTCGACCGCGTAGACATGGACCACGTCGCCCGGACGAACAAGTTCAAGCAGCTTGGCGAAGGCGGGGCGCGCTGATGCAACAGTTGCACCGCTGATGCCCTCGTCGGCGAATTCCTTGTCAAATGGACCACCCATAGCAGTGCGCTGGGCCTCGATGCTCTGGTCGCCTGTAGAGACCCGGTAGTACGCAATTTTCATGGCATGGCTCACAAGTTAGGTGCGGTGCTGACCTGGCTCTTAAGCAGGCTCATAACACTCGTCAACTTATGTTGTGAGCTATAGATCACAAGCTACAAGATTTGCGCCTAGCAAAGCTAAAGCTTGAAACCCTCCGGTTGTCGGGCGCAACGCCATGGACGTTTCGTCCCGCGTTGATGATGAGCACGTCGTTGCCCGTTTCGGGGTCGGCGCGCCACATGCTGGTCACCTTGAGCTGGGGTGATCGGTCGCGGTAGAACTCCCACAGCCTGAGCAAGCCCAGCCCAGTAGCAACAGCAGCCCCCCCCACACACAGGGCCACTGGACTGGCGTCAGCTACGATGCTTCGAGCACTTTCTGGGTCAAGGACGACCCGCACGGTTCCACTCCTTCAGTTCGTCGAGCGTGAAAGGTGACAGTGGGTCCTTGCGGTGGGCGCGACGATGGCATGTCGGGCATAGGACCACGAGGTGCTCGGCGAGCGTGGTTCGAATGCCAGCACAAAGCGGGTTGGGGTGATGCGCGTCGAAGAGACCCAAATCGCTATGAGCGAACTGGCACGCTTCGCAGGTGCAAACGCCAAACTTGCCGACGTTGAGCACCTTTGCCGCCCGTGAAAGCGCACGATCGCGTTCGCGAGAACGTTGGAGCTTCCACGCGGCTTTGCCTTCCTCGGTGCCCGTCTTGAGCGTGGGCAACATCCGGTTGACTTGGCGCGGCACGCCGCTGTCGTAAAAGTTGAGCGGCAACGGCAGGGGTTTCAGCGTGACCGGCCAGTCGCGCACAGCCTTCCAGAAGGCATCGAAATGCTGTTCGGGCTTGATGATCCCGTCCACTGCCCCCGCAAGTATTCTGCGATCGGGTAGCCCGAGATCGTCGACCAAGTGGGGGTGTCCATCAAGCTCCCAGACATCGTGCAACGCGACAGCGGCAGGCCACTGCGCAAGTCTTTCAGCCTCTGCCGGGGAAACGAAGGCAGCGGTATCACCGTATACACATGAAACCCGCACGAGGTTGACCACCTTGCCTCCGAGGTTGTCACGGACTTTGCTCCCGCCGCCGATAGCGAACACCCACGGGGCATTGACCGCGCGCTTCGCAGCGCCTGCGGGTTGCGAGTAGAACCTCTTTTCGGTGCTTTCGCCGCGACCGCCAAAGCACAAGACGTGCGAACTGATCGGGCCGAATACGGCCTTCGCACCCATAACCCTGTCGGGCGATCCGACAACCTCTTGCACGGTGGTCACGCCGCAAACCATCCATCGGCGAGCCTTCGCACCATGCCAATCCCAGCCAGCGCATCAAGCACGGGGTGGGTGGTGGACGCGCGTTTGCCTTTGAAGACGCGGGCCACGGCTTGAGGGGCGACTGTATCGTTCGCCTTGGCCACCGGCCAGAGCGCATTGCCCTCGCCGAAGTTGGCGATGTAGACGCGACCCGTCATGGTCTTCCCACCTTATTTTTCGCGGCGAGGACTGTATCGACCTTGCCGTCCACCCATGCGCGCAAATCGCCCCATGTCGGGCTGCCGGATGCCTCGCCCCCCAGTTCGATGATCGCCTGATACGACAGCGCCAACGGCGACGGTGCAACGGGTTGCAACGGTGGGAGCCAGTCCAGCGAGCGCGCCTTGATCTCGGTCGGGAAGTTGCCGCCAGCCGCGAAGGCGACGATGCAGCGGGCCTGCTTGCCTCTCGTGCGGCCCAGTTCATGGGCGAGGACCATGTTGCGCATCCACTGGAAGACTTCGCCCCGGAAAGGGCACGGGGCATGGTCGGCTTCGGGGTCGAGCGCGAAGACGGCTGGCAGCGCGTCCCAATAGCGGATGCCCTTGGCAGAGAGCGCGCAGCGGCCCTCTGCGCCCGATCTGGGGTTCACCTGGGGATGGTAGGCACCGTCGCACTGGGCCAGCCCTGCGCCCCTCCCAGAGGCGATGCGCTTGGTCTGGCTGCACGATCCGCCGGGTTCGGTGAATTTGCACTCGATGACCAGAATGGCGTTGGCCCCCACCGCCAGGACGTCGACTTGCGTCGGGCGCGGTTCGGCGAGCAGGTTGGCGGGGTCGCTCCATTCAAGCAGCACCTCCCATGGTCCGCCTGCGGGGAGGCCTGCATAGCGCGCCAGAGCATCCAGCACGATGTCGCGATCCGGATGCGCTGCGATGGTGCCGAAGACATCGATGGCCAGCGCCTGCGAGCTGTGCGGCTTCCAGGCCTGCACTTCGCCGCGCACGCTGTGCCAGGGGAACGCCGCCCAATCGCCGATAGCCTCGTGCGCGCCCAGGAAAAGGTTGGCACGAATCGCTGCGTAACTTGCATGCTGGGCCTCGTTCACACCGCCCTCGGCGCGGGTTCGCTCACCATGCGCGGCACCCTGACGGCACAGCGGCGCCATTTGAACGCGGACTTAGCGACCCGAATTTCCGGCTTCCGCCTTTGTCGAACCGGCAAATTCCCTTAGCCCCCTCTATCATTGCACCACTTCGGAAGAGGCCAAGCCTTCTTCCGAAATGCTAGCAATCGCCAGCTCTGTGTCATGCTGCGCCAAATCACCATCACCGCCCGAAGACCACTCACGCAAACTGGTGTGAACCCGTGACCTTCGTTCAGACGTACGCGGCTGGATGCCCATGGACTTCAACAGCTCCAGAAGCTCGTCGATGACAGTTTGCCGCTCGCGCACGAAACGAGATGCAAAGCACCGCCAAATTGTCCAGCCTGCGCGTTCAAGCGTTCGCTGCCGCGCCATGTCTGCAGGCCATTGCTCTGGCCCATGGTAACGATCGCCATCGCACTCGATAGCTAGGCGTCGGTCGTCATCCCCTTCAACAACCATGTCGATCCGGTGGGCGCCGACTTTCACTTGCGTATCGACACTGTACCCCAACGTCGTCAGCGCATCGAACATTTCGCGCTCGAAGCCTGACTCACATCGCGCCCTCGCATCCTGCGCATTCTCCTCGTCTGCTGGAAAGGGACATCGGAAATGCTCTAGCAGCGCTCGCCGAAGTGCATCGCGCTGGCTTAGTTCCTCCAGCTCGATGGAACGCACGAGGACCATCCGCTCGCGTGCTCTAGAAGCCGCGACATTAAAGCGCTGTTCAAACCCAAGACCACTCAGGGCGTTAGCGTGGCCTTTAGTCACGACGAGCGAGAGGAACATGACGTCTCTCTCGTCACCTTGGAACTTGGCCGGGTCTCCAACGCGCACGTGGTATTTTTCAATGAAGGGGATACCCAGTTCGTCCTCGATACGCTTGTAAATGAGTGCGGCCTGCTCCGTGCCCAACAAGGTCGTCACGCCGAACGTCCTCCCGTCGAAAGCAGGATCATCTCCCATCCGACGCAACTCGCTAACGATGAAATCCGCCTCAGGTGGGTTTGTTTTCCCCTTCCTGTACCCGTCAGTCACCCGAACATCGACTAGGACAGGATCAAGTCGCTCGGATGGCTTTGACAGTCGCAATGGCCTCAACTCGTTGCGGTAGAACTGGCGCTTTGAGAATTCGATGATGGGGGCGGCGCACCGGAAATGCTCTCGCAACATCAGGTTGTCGTTCCCGAAGATCACACTCGCCAGATCGTAGAAGGATGCCTCTTCACGCATCGGTGCTCGATAGAGTGCGACCTGCTCACTCAGATATCTTGCGGCGCGAGCGTTCGCCTGATCCATGGCAAGCCCCACGTTGTCGGGACTGACCTGCTTGTCATCACCGACCACCAGGATTTGATGAGCGCGAAACAGGGCTGGCAACGCCGCTAGGGTCGATTGAGAGGCTTCATCGACAATTACTAGATCGAAGATGCCAAGCTCGGCGGGAAGTGACTCAGAAACGCGGTGATGCGGCATGATCCAGCACGGCAAAGCGCCCTTCACGGCATTTGCGGCGTGCTGCGCTGTTTTGCGGTGCCGGTTGGCATTCTTGCCGGTTCCCCTCCCTATCTTGCCTACGGCAACGGCATAGGCGCTAAGGGCAGCCATGACCTTCGGTGAAGCCTGGCTCTTGAGTTCCCGCCACGTCCGCAGTTCAATCAATCGGGTATAGGTTCGTGCGAGGTCACCTTCGGCCTCCCTACGTTGGCCGTGCAATCGCATAAATGCATCCATTGACTGGGACGCGTCGAGCCATGTGGCCAGCCGCCGAAGTCGCCAGCGACGGCGCCAGTCGCCGGGACACTCAAGGTCTTCCCCATTGACCGCACGGGTTCTGAGGCGCTCAGCCCAGCTTACGCCCCCTGAGGACGCCACTGCCTCACTGATCCGGGCAATGTCGTCAAAGTGCCTCTGAAGCCCATGTAGATGCTCTGAACGACGGAGCAAGGTGAGGAGGCTATCCCTACACGCCGCCTCTGAGAGTTGACCGGAACCGAGCTGGTTGGCCAATTGTCTCATGTCTTCATGCAGCGGGGTGTCGTGCGCTTCCAAAGCCGCCAACAACTTCCGGCGCTTCTCGTTAGCTCGGCTAAGCCGACCCCGGTCGAGATGCAGCCTGAGACAATAGAGGGTGGCACTGGTGTCGGCGTTGCGGTCAACTGAACCGCTCCACTCAGGCAGCAGTTTGCGCAATTCCGCCGAGAGGGATACCGCGTCTGAATGCAGACGCTTCAGCGCGCCCAAACGAAATAGGACCTGAACCGCCTCCCGCCCCGCAGACAACGCGTTCAAGGGCAGTTCCGGCAACCCCGTGCCCGCACAGGCATGGTTCCAACTCGCTGAGAAGCTGTGCGCATCATCATTCGAGCTTATAAAGCGAGTCACGTCAGCCCAATGCTCCGGGCCATCCGGCGCCTTCCCACGCAACCTTACATCGGCCAGCATTTGCTTGGTGCGACGAGCGAATAGGCCTGCAAAGCCGCTGATGCCCTGCCCTCCATCACGCAGATCATGAACGGCTTCAATGAATTTCGGGTCAGAAAGCGCCCCATTAGGTATGGTGACGGGACGGGTCAGAAACCAAGCGTGCTCCTCAGCCAATCTGACAGCTTCCGCCTCAAGTTCCTCTAGGGCCGTGAGCAACGGTTCCGACGGCGACGCCAGCAAGTCTTCAAGCGTGCTATCCCAAGCGGGCGCACCAACGCCAAGGCTGTCACGCTGCTCCGTCCAGACCGCGAGCCGATCTTGCACGGAAGCGACCGCTTCCAAGGTTGCCGCTGTCTCATCTACGAGGCCCCAGAGCGCGCCATCGCTGATACGCGCCTTGATGTCCTCGGCCTGAAGCAAGCTGGAGTGAATTGCGCAAATGCCGTCAACGTCTTCGAGAAGATCACCCGGAGGCAGCTGCTTTCCGAGATAGTCTATCAGGTCACCAACCGCCGCCCTGGCATCACGACATATCGCAATATCTTCCTCGGCAAACCGGGGTGCAAATCGTTCATCGGGCGTGATCGCATCCTCGATCCAGCGAGCTGCATCGCCCGCCTCCATAACCTCGTTAGCGGCCTTCAAGGGCGGGATCGCCTGCCCATCCAATGAGACCGGCTGGAGTGCCGTGCGTCCCAATTTATCGATCTCGAAGTCAAGCTGCGCCAGGGTCTTATGCAGCCCGTCCACCCGACGTTCCATATCCTCAATCTCGCGATCAAGGTCCGCGCGCCGCATGTTCTGCAAACGCTCTGCCACGTGGTCAACTGAGGCGCGAAACTGACGCAACCCCTCCCGGTCACTGTCTAGCAAGCTGACCGCCAAGGGCTGGATGGGAACCGGAAGCTGCGCCCTGAGCACTTGCAAGGCAGGGGTTTTCTGCGAGGTCACTAGCACGCGCTTGCCGCTCGCAAGGTAGTGACTGATGATGTTCGCAATGGTGTGTGTCTTGCCCGTGCCGGGAGGCCCTTGCACAACGACGCCATCGCGCACCGCAAGGCGCTGCGCGATCTGGACCTGCTCACCGTTGAAGGGCTTGGGAAAGAACAGGTCCGCACCTTCTCCGTTCGAGGACGTGACGCCTGGGATCGCGTTGATCCCGCGAAAGGTGGGAAAATCTTCGTGCGCGACGTCGTCTGACGGCTCCGAGAAAAGCGCTTCTACGGCACCTGGCAGCTCCAGAGATGTCTCAGGGCCCTCCAACAGTTCCCGGAAGCACCGCAGGTCCGCCATGAGTTGGGTAGCCCGTCGTTCCCGCTGGAAGAACCCGAAAGCATCGCTCACGACAAGCTCCGCCCCCGGCACGGGCGGCGACAGGACCTTACCCTTGCTTTCAACGTAGCGGGCATTTGGATCGAGCACTGAAGAGGCCAGCCTCAGGATCGGTTCGTAGGTCTCCGCCGCAAATGGCGTCAGGGGTGAGTCAGCCAGTCCGTCGAGGAGTTGGCGGGCTTGCTTACGCCAATCGTCCACGTGCTTCAGTCCCAGCACATCAAGCGGATCGACCTCCACCGAGGGAGCCACCTCCTCGCGGGGCACGAGCGAGATGGTGTGGCTCTTGTGGTCCAATTCGATGTCGAGCGGGACCGTGAGCAACGGGTAGTTCAAACGCTTATCGTCTCGCAGAAGAGCGGCAAAGCCTATACCGCACACGAATTCCTGCGGCGCCCCATCTGGTGCTCCCAGGACTGTTCGGAGGGAAAACAGCGCGGAATAGAGCGCAATGGCCTCCCGTCGCGGCCCTTCTTTCGTTGACCACTCCTCCCATGGCCCTGCGAGGTAGCCAGCGAATGCGGCCTCGATGTCGCCACACTCATCAAGGTCGGACAGCCTCAGCGAGTTCTGGCCTGACTGAAGTTGAAGCCCCGCACGGACGCACTCGCTGGCTGTAATGCTGTCCCGCAGCCGTGGCTTCTTTGCCGGGTCGTCGACGAGCACCGCCCAGACCTTCAAAGCTGGTCCATCAGGGACCGGCGGCGCAACCCTGCTCAGGCGCTCGACTTTCAGCCAGGCGACTTCGCCGCCATCGACTGCATTCAGGTGCACGCCTGGCAAGTTGGCGAGACCGGCAGCGTCACGGCGAAAAGCGCCGTGCTGTGCAACATCGGTGACGATCTTCAGCTTGTCCTTCTCGACCGCGACGACATAGTCGATCAGGTCGATCATGCGCGAAACGACATGCGGATCAGGACGCTGCACGTGGTCGCCAGTACGGTCCAAAGTCACGGAAGGCGTCGTCCTAGTATCTTCATCTGGCTCTTCGGCTTTTCGCTCTCGCACGGCGCGCAGCATATTGCGAAGCTGTGTTCGGCTCTCCGGCGTTGTGACCTCGTCACGATGCACATCGCCAGCAGGAGTGAGATCAGGAAACTCAGCCTGGATTGGCGTCGGAGGAGCAGACCGGACAGGTTCGCCAGACTTCAAGGCGTGCTTGATTGACGCGATGTGGCGTGAAAGCCGGTCGGCACGGTCCGTATCTCGATGCCCGAGTTCATCGCAGACCTGATCGAGTACAGGCGCGCTATGTTGTTCTGCTTCCACTAGAGCTTCGAGCTCTGCGATTGTCTTGTAAAAGAGGGGCCTTTTCCGCATTGCGCCACTGTTAAGTGGCAAAACCTAAATTTGGAATGGCATGCAAGTCAATTTTTTAGGCGGCGCGGCATCCAAGCGCGGCCGTCATCCACGAGACGACTGACGCGACCTTGCACGTTCACGGTCCGCGAGTGCAACGGGTTGCACTTCAGCCGCCACACGTGCCGCCTAAGTGCGAGGTGTTATGTTGCAAAATATCGTGGAAGCCGTGCAATCTGCTCGTACATCACTTGGACCGGGACAGAGCCGTATTTCTGCCCCTCGGTCGTTGCGGCGTGCCCTTGGATCGCATCCCGTGTCTCTATGTCCATGTAGATCGCGCGTGCCTGTTGTTTGAAGCGGTGACGCCAGCCGTGGTTTGGCTGCAGTTCCTCGTCGTCCACTCCAAGGTCTCGGACCCAACCCCCAAGCCGCTCGCCTACCTTCTTGTGCTGCGGGTTCCCCTCGGTCCCGCCACGATGCTTCGACGGATCGTAGAACAACGGCCCTGTTTTGCCCTTCACAACGTCGAGGAGGCCCTGTTCGAGGAGATGGGGGTGCAATGGCACGATCCGCGCTTGCTTACCCTTCTGCGCCCCCGCCTCTGGCGTTATCCGTATGCACTGCACGCCTGTGGAATGCCGGAATATGTCCTCAGCCCTCAACTGCGTGATTTCGCCGACGCGGGCGCCAGTGTAGGCGCATATCCAAGGAACCCAGCGGCGCGCGAACCCCCTGATTGGGGAGCGGGCATCCGGTTCGGCAGCGAGGGCCGCAGCGAGGATCACTTCGGCTTCGGCATCGGTTATGCCTTTCTCCTCGCGCAGGCGCTCCTTTTTTGGGATCGACACGACGACCCTGGACACCGGGTTCTCCGGTATGCGCATGTTGCGCTCAGCCCAACCGAAGACCGTCTTGGCGGCGGCAAGGTATTTCTTGCTTACGGTCTGCTGTGACCTGGGTTTCTCACCTCCCTGTGGCTTGAGAAGCGCGTCCTTCCAAGCGACCACGTCCGCACGGCTCACTCGCGCGGCATCGTCGTGACCAAGATGATCGATGAGGGATTGGAGGCAGGTGCGCCAAGCCTTCAGTGTCGCCGGGGATGGCATCGCCTCGTTGGCATAGTCTCCCAGCAGATCGAAGATCGGCAGGGGTTGATGGTGCACCACCTTCGCGAAGACCTCGGCATCCGCACGAGCATGGTCGGGCGCGAAATAGGCGTCCGGCTGAGGGCGAGGATCAAATGCGTACTCGGACCGAGCAACCCGCGCCCATTCAAGCTGCGCCCGCGCCAGCCGGACTTCGAGGTAACCGCGCGCCCGACTTCCGGCGTGGCATTCCCAACCGTGTGCCTCTGCAAGGTGATCCGCGAGCCAAGACAGCGGCAGGTTCGCGCCGTTCCCCGCCCGTGCTGCGGCCCGCACCGCTTGCTCAAAGTGGCCGAGTTCGTCGGCACTGGCATCGAGCTGGCCGGGCGTAAGGGCCATGACGCGCGTGACGGTCTCTGCCTCCTGCGTCTTGAGCCAAGCGCGCACGACCGCATCGACCTCTTCGGTCTCCGGGACGCGCAGGATGCGCGACTTGGGCAAACCCGGAGCCGTAGGGTCGGGCAAGGCCCGCGCCTCGGCCAGCTTGCGGTCGAAATCTCTCAGGTGCCTCGCGAGCACATGACGTGCCTGCGAGAGGCTATCGGTCTTGAGGGCTATGGTCTCGTCCGGCTTGCCTCCGAAAGCCTGCCGCACGTCCTTGGGCACAGCCCGGCGGAAGTAGAAATGGCTTCCGCGCCGGTAGAGGTAGCGGTGGTTTGCAACCCGTTGCAACGTCGAGGGAGAGGACTTGGAATGTGACATTTTCTGTGACACATCTACGCCTCCAACCCCCGGATATCCAGGGGTTTTAGCGAAATCAACGGGTTATAGAGTAAGTGGCGGAGAGGGTGGGATTCGAACCCACGGTACGGTTGCCCGTACACCGCATTTCGAGTGCGGCGCATTCGACCTCTCTGCCACCTCTCCGCTCGAAGTGCCATCTGCAGGATATGCCTGCGAGGTCAGGAAGAAGCGCGCCACTAATCCAACTTTGCGGTCTTGCCAAGCCCCTAAATGACAAAAAAGGGGAACATTTTTTCAGCTTGCTTGTCCGCCCCCCTCGCGGGGCCTATATTGCACATATGAACAGAGCGTCCTTTTTCTCGCCTCAGGCCGGACGCGTGATCGATGCGCCGCGCCAGATGCGCGCCCGTTTTGCCATCGGCGACATCGTGCGCCACCGCGATCACGACTTCCGCGGCGTCGTCTTCGACATCGACCCTGTCTTCGCCAACAGCGAGGAATGGTACGAATCGATCCCGGCCGAGATCCGCCCCCTGCGCGAGCAGCCCTTCTACCACCTCCTCGCCGAAGCCGACGATTCGAGCTACGTCGCCTATGTCAGCCAGCAGAACCTGATGGCCGACGACGAAGGCGGTCCGGTCGACCACCCCTCGCTCTCGCAGATCTTCGAAGACTACCGCAACGGCCGCTACCAGCTTCGTCGCAGCCTCGCGCATTGAGTTCAACGCGGCGGTTCGCGGCCCTATGCGGCGATCTTAGATCGCCCAGCCGCCACTCCCGGCCCATTGCAGCGCCGGGCCCTGTCCGGCCCGGCTTTCCGCCAGAAGCGCGGACAGCCGCGTCGCGCAGACCGGATGCGAAAGCAGGAAGCCCTGCAGTTCATGGCACCCCAGGTCGCGCAGGAAGGCCAGTTGCATCGGGGTTTCCACCCCTTCGGCCGTTACGGCCATGCCGTGCACCCGCGCCACGCTGACGATGGCCTCCACCAGCCCTGCCCCCTGCGGCGTTGAAATGGCCGCAACGAAGGACTTGTCGACCTTGATGCGGTCGACCGCCATGTCGCGGATGTGGCTGAGCGAGGAATAGCCTGTCCCGAAATCGTCGAGGGCGCAGGCCACCTCGAGTTCGCGCAGGGCTGCGATCGTGCGGCGCACATCGCGTGAGGAGGCCATGAGCGCGGTCTCGGTCATCTCCAGTTCCAGACGCTGCGGCGCAACCCCTGTCTCCTCGAGCAGGTCGCGGACACGTGCCACGAAATCGGTACACCGCATCTGCGAGGGCGAGATGTTGACGCTGACGCGCACCTCAGGCCAGGCCCGTGCGTCCTCGAGCGCACGGCGCAGAACGAAGTTGCCCAGCGCCTCGATCAGCCCCGATTCCTCGGCCTGGGGGATAAACGTGCCCGGGCCGATGAAACCGCGCTCGGGATGCTCCCAGCGCAACAAGGCCTCGACCGCCAGAATTGCGCCGGTCCGCGCGCAGTACATGGGCTGGTAATGGACATGCAACTGCGCCGGGTCTTCGTACACGGCGTGGCGCAGCGCCTGCACCAGCTCCTCGCGCGCACGGATGTCCGCATCCATCGCCGGAGTGAAGAACAGGTAGCGCCCGCGCCCTTCGGCCTTGGCCGTGGTGAGTGCGATGTCGACACGGCGGGTCAGCTCGGTCCGCTCGCGGCTGTCATCGGGAGCGAGCGCGACACCGATGCTGCCGCCGATATAGGCGCGCGCGCCGAACAGATCGAAGGGCCGGGCCAGTTGCTCGACAATGCGCGCGCAGATCCCCTCGACGGCCGCGCGGTCCTCGGGCTCGCAGATGGCAATGGCAAACTCATCCCCCGCCATGCGCGCAACCATGTCGTAATCGCGCACCTCGGCGCGCAGGCGCGCGGCCACCTGCCGGATCAGTTCATCGCCCGCCGGATGGCCCAGAGTGTCGTTGATCAGCTTGAAGCGATCGAGGTCGATGCACAGCAGCGCCAGATGCCCTGTCCCCTCCGGCCCCTGCTCGCAGCGCTCCAGCGCCTCATCGAGCCAGGCCTCGAACATCATGCGGTTGGCCAGCCCCGTCAGCGGATCGTGAAGAGCCTGATAGTGCGCTTCGCTGCGGCTCACGGCCAGGTCGTGGGTCCGCCGGGTCAGACGGTTCGCGAGGAAAAAGACCACCGAGGCAACGAGCACCACCAACAGCATCGACACGGGGCCGAGCGCGGAGACCACCTGCTGGCCCGGCGTGAAGGCACGCCAGACGAGGTAGCCCATGACCTGCCTGGAGCGATCGCGCAGCGGCGCGGAGGCCTCGCCCGGCCCGGTCCGGGGACCGGACTGGTAGCGCATATCGGCCAGGCCGTAGTGCTGCGCCAGACGCTCGAAGAAAGGCCCGTCGAGATAGGCGACCCCCACCACCATCGGCACCGCGCCCACGCGTTCGCCATCGGACGCCCGGCCAGCCAGGACCGGCTTTACCGAGAGGATCGCGGGGCGGCCGCGCAGGAAACGCAGATCCGCCACCACCGGCGTACGCGTGCTCGAACCATCGTTCTGGGTGCGGTTGCGGATGGTCGCCCCGCGCATCTGTTCGGCCAGCGGGGCGGCGTATTGCTCGATCCCGATGTAGCTGCGCGCCGCGACCCGCGCGTTACCCTCAATCGCGTAGAGCGGCGTTCCTTCAGGCGACAGGAGATAGGTCTCGGCAAGGCCCGCATAGTCGGTGAACCAGCGCTCGGCGAAAACGTCGAGCCATTCGAGATCCGGCTCGCCGCTGGACAACTGGCCCAGCAGTGCGCGGGAGGACGCGCCGACCTCGAGCCCATGGCTCATCTGCTCGACACTTTGCGCCACCACGGTCTTCGCGGTCGCCTGGTCCCGCTCGCGGGCAATCCGGTCGACCTGGCCACCCGACCACTGGAGCAGCGCGACCAGCAGCGTGCCCAGCACCATGATGGCGAGAGCCAGCGACAAGGCAAAGGCCGAACCGCTTCGGTCCGAACCTGCCCGAGGGGGATGGGCACGCCGTTCCTTCACGGGCGCCAGACTGCTCCCGCAAGAGATGCAATTTGGTTAATGTCGCAAGCCACCTTCTGCCTTCCCCAACAAATCCTCGTGTGCGGCAGATTCGGCATGAACGAGATCTATCCCTTGAGCTTCCAGCCCGAGCGCAGGATCATGTAGACCACTACGGCCAGAACGGCATCGACCAGCGTCATGCCCAGCGCGCTGTGCAGCACGTCCATGTTGGTATCGCCGATGTCGCTTTCGCCCAGGAACCCGAAGCGGAAGCCCGAGATCACGTAGAAGAAGGGATTGATGCGGCTGATGACCTGGAAGGCAGGCGCCAGGTTGTCGATGACGTAGAACGTACCTGAAAGCAGCGAGAGAGGGGCAATGACAAAGTTTGTCACCGCCGCGTTATGGTCGAACTTTTCCGCCCAGATCGAGGACAGAAGGCCCAGCAGCGCCAGGAACACCGCGCCGATGAGGCCGAACCACACGACCGCCCAGGGGTGCGCCATCGAGAGGTCGACCCCGGGCCAGAGCAGCATCGCGATCGACAGCGCCAGGCCCACCATCACCGCACGGGTGACCGCAGCCCCCACCATCGCGGCCATCAGTTCGGCTTCGCTCAGGGGCGGCATGAGGTAGTCGATGATCGTGCCCTGGATCTTGCCGGCCAGGAACGAGAAGCTGGAATTGGCAAACGAGTTCTGCATCATGCCCATCACGATCAGGCCCGGTGCCACGAAGGTCGCGAAGTTCACGCCCAGCACCATGCGGTCCCCGCGGCCCATCGCCAGCGAGAAGATCACCAGGAACAGGAGCGTGGTCACCGCAGGCGCCCAGATCGTCTGCGTCTGGACCTTGAAGAACCGGCGCACCTCCTTCATATAGAGGGTTCCGAGCCCGACCCAGTTCACCGTGTGGATGATGGGCTCGCCCTTGGCCGGGAAACGGCGGGGCTCAACGGGCCTCTCGGCACTGTGGAGTTCGGTCGAATTCGTTTGATCGTCCATGCCCCGGCGACTATCGGCTGACGTTTGGCATGGCAAGCGCCACCTTTTGAATTTCGGACAACCCGCGCGCGGTTGTCCTGTGAGGAACGGAACAGGAATGAGCTGGACGGACGAGCGCATCGAGAAGCTGACCAAGATGTGGGAAAGCGGGTCCACCGCCAGTCAGATCGCGGAAGAACTCGGGGGCGTCAGCCGCAATGCGGTCATCGGCAAGGCCCACCGCCTGGGTCTGAAGGCGCGCCCTTCCCCGGTGAAGGCGAACGAGAAGCCCGCCCGCGCGCCCGCGCCCAAGAAGGCGAAACCGGCGAGCGAGGCACCGCCCGCGCCAGCCGCGGCCCCG
>NZ_JALHAT010000024.1:0-135521 GCF_022818885.1 Novosphingobium mangrovi
CTCCGCCGCCAGCGCCGCGCGCGCGCGTGTCCGCGCCTCGCCGGGCGTGATCGCAAGCCCCGCGCGCTCTTCCGGGATTTCCAGCAGGCTCGCCATGGGGTAGGCGAAGAGGCTCTCACTCTCACAACGCAGCTGCTGTTCGCCCGCGGTGAAGTACGAGACACCCTGCTCCTCCACCACGATCACGCAGGCCCCCGGTTCCAGAAAGCGCACGAGCCGGGGCGTGCGCGTGCCTTCGACAAGGCAGACCGGCCCGGACACATCATCCAGCAGCGGGGCGAAGAAAGCCCGCGTCGCCGCTTCCACCGCGAAAGGCAGCCTCGCGAGGCGCTCGACCACCACGCCCGCCGTCGCCGTGCCCAGATCCGGATCACAGGCGACATCGAGAAAGCCGCTTTCAGTCAGCGCCCGCGCAAAGTCCGGGCTGGCGGCCACCAGAGGCGCCTCGTGCACCGGAGCTTCCTCGAAGGGGCGGGTCAGGGCATCGAGCGCGTCGCGGATGGCGCGCTGGTCCTCGTTCAGGGCAACCTGCATCAGCGCGCCTCCCATGGCAGGCCCAGCACGTCGCTGGCGATGATGTTGAGCTGGATCTCGGCGGCGCCTGCCGCAATTCCCGCAACGATGCCGCGCTGGTGGTGCATCTTGAGATAGGGGTGCGCGTCGGCCAGCGCTTCGGGCAGATGCTCGACGATGAATTCGCACACCCGCCGCTCGCACATGACCGTGGCATAGCGCGCCGAGGAACTTTCCTGGCCGATGGTCTCCCCCTCGGCGCGGCGGGTGACGATGGCGTAGCTCGCGAGCCGGGCCGCCTCGCACAGCGCAGCCGCGCCTGCCGCCTCGATCCGCACCGCCTCGCGCACGAAGTCCCCCCGCTCCTGCAGGATGGACACGGCGCGGTCGAGCGCACTGCGCGCAAGGGCATAGCGCGGGATGCCCAGCCGCTCGTTGCGCAGCGAATAGGCGATGATCTCCCAGGCCTGCCCTTCCTCGCCCAGCCGCGCGCTGGCGGGCACGCGCATATCATCGAAGAAGACCTCGTGGATGTCCCCCTCGCCGATGATCGAAGGGATCTGGCGCACGGTGATGCCGGGCGTGTCCATCGGCACAAGCAGAATGGTGATGCCCCGCTTGCGGTCCTCGCTCGTCCGGCACAGAAGGAAGCAGGTGTCGGCAAGCCCGGCGTAGCTGGTCCAGATCTTCTGCCCGTTGACCACGTAGTCCCCGCCATCGGTAACCGCGCGCGTACGCAGCGAGGCAAGGTCCGAGCCGGAACCGGGTTCGGAAAAACCTTGGCACCACAGCGCCTTGCCCTGCGCAATCGGCGGAAGGTAGCGCGCCTGTTGCTCGGGTGTGCCGTAGCGGATCAATGTGGGGCCGATCCAGTTGACGTTCATGTACTGCCCGCCGCGCGGCTCGCCCGCGATCCACATTTCCTCGGCCAGAATCGTCTGGTGCCAGGGGTCCTGCCCCTGCCCGCCGATCTCGACCGGCCAGTGCGGGATGAGCAGGTCTTCCTCGGCCAGCGCGGCGCAGAAGGTCTGCGCATAACGCGTCAGGTCCGGGGAGGCCGGGCCATGCTGCGAGAAGCGGTCCCAGTCGTCCGGCAGGGTCGTGTCGAGAAAATCGCGCAGGCGCTCGCGGAAGGCCTGCTCGTCGGGCGTCCAGTCAAAGTCCATGCACAGGGGCCTAACCCGCCCCACCCCTGCGCGGTAGCATCGTGCGCCCGATATCGCGGCGGCGGGCTTGAAGGTCGCGCGCACAATGGGGCCTAGCTTGCTCCATGACGCAAGAAGACGACGCCTTGAGACGCGAAATCCGCGACTGGATCGCGCGCGAAGCGCCCCGGGACTGGCGCACGGCCTCCACGCACGAAGCCTTCGTCGCTTCGCAGCGCTCCTGGTTCGCCAAGCTGGTGGGCGCGGGTTACGCCGTGCCGCACTGGCCGAGGGAATGGCCTGGTGGTGGGCGCTCGCTGGCCGAACAGAAGATCATCTACGAAGAACTGGCGCGCGCCGACACGCCGCGCCTCCTCCTCTCCTTCGTGTCGACCTATCACGCCTTTGCAACGCTGGCCGAATGTGCAAGCGCACGGCAGCGCAGCCATTACCTGCCGCGCATCCTCGAGGGCGAGACCTGGTGCCAGGGCTTTTCCGAGCCGGGCGCGGGGTCCGATCTGGCCGCGATCCGCAGCCGGGCCGAGCGGCGCGGCGATGTCTATGTCGTCTCGGGCCAGAAGGTCTGGTCGACCATGGCGCAGTACGCCGACATGTGCCTGCTGCTGGTGCGCACCTCGGCCGATGGCCCCAAGCAGGCAGGGCTCACCTACCTTCTGATGGACATGCGTCTGCCCGGCGTCAGCGTGCGCCCGATCCACCAGATCCAGGGGGACGAGGAATTCGCCGAGATCTTTCTCGACGAGGTCGAGATCCCGGTCTCCCAGCGCGTGGGTGAGGAAGGCGCAGGCTGGGCCGTCGCGCAAGCCACGCTCGCCTCCGAACGCGGGCTGACGCTGATGGAACTCTCCTACCGCATGCGCGGCGCAATGGTGCGGCTGAGCGAAGCGGTCCACGCCGCCGGGCGCACCTGCGATGCCGGTGTCCTGCGCAAGCTGGGCGCGCTCGCGACGCGGGTCGATGCGGTCTGCGCGCTCGCCGACCGCTTCCTGCAAAAGCGCATGGACGAGGACGAACGCGTGGGCGATGCCTCTATCGTCAAGCTCGCCTACTCGCGCTGTCTGCGCGCCTGGACGAACCTTGGCGTCGAACTGGCGGACCTCGCCGGACAGATGCAGGCGCCGATCACCTTCGGCGATCTCAACAGCGGCAACTGGATGGCCGATTTCATGAACAGCTATGCCTGGACCATCGCGGGAGGAAGCGACGAAGTGCAGCGCAACATCATTGCCGAACACATGCTGGGCATGCCCCGCGAGCCGAAGAACTGGGTGCTGGAGGCGGGACAATGAGCGAGATGCGCCGCGAACTGGAGGACAGCGCCCGCAAGGTCTTTCCCGACTGGCAGGCCGCGCAGGATGCCGAAGGCTCCTGGGCGCAGATGGCCGAGCTGGGCTGGTTCATGGCTGGCGTGCCCGAAGCACTGGGCGGCCTTGGCCTCGAACGCCGCGACCTCGCCGTGATATTCACCGAGATGGGCCGCGCGCGCATGCCCGGCCCGGCTCTCGCCCAGTTCCTCGCGCTTGAGGCCCTGGTCCAGGCCCCGGACTTTCCCGGACGTGCAGAGCTTCTGGAAAACGCCATGGCGGGCGCAGCGATCACGGCCTCACTCACCATCGCCGGAGACGGCCTTACCGCGGTTCCCGATGCCGATACGGCAGACCGGATCCTTGTGCGCAGCGCCGACGAGGTGACCCTGGCCGACCTTGCAGGCGCAAAGATCACGCCCTTTCCCACCTGGGATGGCTCGCGCCGCCTGTTCACCGTCGCACCGGCGCCCGATGCCCCGCGCATCCCGCTGGCGGCGGGTGTCGAGGCCGCGGCCCTGACCGAACGGCTTGACGGTCTTTTGTGCCTTGGCCTTGCAGGCGATGCGCTGGGCGGAGCCGACGCCGTCCTGGCCATGGCGATCGAGTACCTCGGCACCCGCCGCCAGTTCGACCGGCCGCTCGCGATGTTCCAGGCCCTCAAGCACCGCGCCGCCGACCTCAAGGTCGCGCTGGAAACCGCAACCGCGCTTTACGAGGCCAGTAGCGAAGCCGCTCCCCTCGCGCTCGGCGCGATGAAGGCCCACTGCTGCGAGGTCTACAAGCAGGTCGCCGAAGAGGCGGTGCAGTTCCACGGCGGGATCGGCCTCACCGTCGAGTATCCGGTCCACCTGTTCCTGAAACGCGCGTTCCTGAACCGCGCGCTGGGTGGCAGCGCGGCATTCTGGAACGAAAGCGCGGGCGATGCGGTGCTGGAACGGACGTCTGCGGGGTAGTCAGGAAGAGATTTCCAAACGGGCAACCACACCTTACTCGCGCTGCCTTGGCCGAGACTGGTGAGGTCGCCCATTCGGGGGTCAAGGGGCGATGGCCCCTTGAATCAAACCGTTCTTCTTCACCCCATCAGCGCCTGCGCAGCGGCCACCATCTGGTCAGGCTGAACGATGTAGGCGTCTTCCAGCACCTTGGCGAAGGGCACCGGGCACTTGGGCGCGCCAAGGCGGCGAACCGGGGCCTTGAGAACTCCGAACAGTTCTTCCGAGACAGTCGCGGCGATCTCCGCTCCGGGCCCAAAATCGCGCACGGCCTCGTGCGCGACAAGGAGCCGCCCGGTCTTGCGCACCGAGGCGAGCACGGTTTCGCGGTCCCAGGGCGAGATGGTGCGCAAGTCGATGAGTTCGACCGACAGGCCCGCCTCGGCCAGTGCGGGGAGCGCCATCTGTGCACGCACGGTCTGGCTCGACCAGGTGACGATGGTCAGGTCCGAGCCTTCCTGCACAACACGCGCCTTGCCGAGGGGGATCGGCCCCTGGTCGTCGGGCACTTCGGCGGGCACGAACAGCGAGCCCGCGCTCTCGATGAAGATGCACGGGTCCGGATCATCGATGCACGAAAGCAGCAGGCCCTTGTAGTCGACCGGGTTGGACGGCGCGACGACCTTGATCCCGGCCGCGTGGGCGTACCAGCCTTCGAGGTGATCGGCGTGCTGGCCCGCGGTCTGCCAGCCGGCGCCGGTCAGCGTGCGAATGGTGATCGGCACCGAGGTCTGCCCGCCCGACATGAAACGCAGCTTGGCCGCGTGGTTGAAGATCATGTCCATCGCGACCGTGGTGAAATTCATCAGCATGATCTCGGCCACCGGTTTGTACCCGGCAAGCGCGGCGCCGATGGCCGCCCCGATGATGGCCTGCTCCGAGATCGGGGTGGAGCGCACGCGCTCGCCCCCGAACTTCGTTGAAAGGCCCGCCGTCGCGCCGGTCACGCCGCCGCCTTCAGGATCCGCAATGTCCTCACCAAGCACAAGGACCTTGTCGTCGGCGGCCATGGCCTGGTGCAACGCCGCGTTCACGGCCTGGAGGCTGTTCATCTTGCTCGTGCCGGCGGGCTTAACCGCGCTGGTTGTCGTCGTGCTCATGCCATCATCTCCTGGGCAAAGACATCGCGGCGGATCTCGTCCACCGGGGGCAGTTCGCTGGCGAGGCCGAAGTCACGGGCCTCGGCCACCTCGGCCTCGATCTTCTCCTGCATCGCGGCAAGCGTCGCCTCGTCGACGTGCCCTTCGTCGAGCAGGCGCTGGCGGAACAGAGGCAGCGGGTCCTTCTCTTTTGCGGCGGCCAGTTCGCCCTCGTTCATGTACTTGTTATCATCGCCAAGGACGTGCCCGAGGAAACGGAAGGTCGTGCATTCGAGCAGGGTTGGCCCCTCTCCGTCGCGCGCGCGCGCAATCGCAGTGGAGACCTGCGCGTACATCTCCCAGGGGTCATTCCCGTCGACGGTGAAGCCGGGCATGCCGTAGCCGATCGCGCGCTTGGAGATCTGGTCGACCGAAGTGCCGTTCTCGAAGCGGGTGTGTTCGGCAAAGCCGTTGTTGGGGCACACGAAGATGACCGGCAGCTTCCAGAGCGAGGCCAGATTCAGCGACTCGTGAAAGGCCCCGATATTGGAGGCGCCATCGCCGAAATAGGCAATGACCACGCGCCGCGAACCGTCGAGCTTGGCCGCCCAGGCAAGGCCATTGGCAATCGGCATCGAGGAGCCCACGACGCCCGTCGTCACCATCACGCCCGTCGGCGGATGCGTGAGGTGCATCGGGCCGCCCTTGCCCTTGCAGGTGCCATCGACGCGGCCCGCGATCTCGGCCCAGAGGGGCTTGAGCGGCATGTCCTTGGCCACCATGTCCTGGATGCCGCGGTAGATCGTGCAGATCTGGTCCTCGTCGGTGAGGAAGTGGGAGATCGTTGCCGGGATCACCTCCTGCCCGCGCGCGGAGTAGTAGGGCATCTGCAGGCGCCCCTTGCGGATGGTGGAGAGGATCGCGTTGTCGTTGCGCTCGATCCGCAGCATCCGGCGGAAGATGTCGGTCAGCGCGGCGGAATCCGGCTGGGGGGCGTTACTGGGTTGGGTCATGGGAAAACCTCGCTCGCTTCAGGCGTCGAGGGGAACTGTCAGGGGCCACGCGGGCAAGGTCAACGAGAGCCGCTGCGCCACGGCGATATCTCGGGAACACCCCGAACAAGTAGCTGTAAACGAAACGTATTCAGACAACCTCGGACAGTGCGATCCAGCGCCTTTCCGCCTGGGCGCGGGACATCGCTTCCTGACAGCGCTCGACCTCCAGCGCACGGGCGAAGTCGGGCGCGGCGGTGCCCTTGCCTGCGATTGCCGCGACCATGCGCTGCATGGCCAGCGCCATCGGGAAGCAGGGGGGGATCGGGAAACTGGCATCAATGGCCAAGTCCGGGTCCACCCGGTAGGCCTCGGGAATGTCGAGCGCACTCAGGTCAGTCGGCGCGTGCGGGTTGGGCTTGTCCTGCGCCCTCAGGCCCCAGAGCGTGCAGTCCTGCGCGCTCGGAAAGGTCGGCGCGCGCGTCACCAGTCGCCCGTGTGTTCCGTAGATGTCGAGCAGCCAGCCATCGTGCATCGTCATCGCCCAGCCCGCCTGGAGCTGCACGATCGGCCCGTTCGCAAAGCGCAGCAGCGCGTTGCCGGTGTCGGTCGTCTCCGGGGTAACCCTCTCGCCGTCCTCGTAGACCCATTCGGAGAGGACCTGGCGATCATCGGCCACGACCTCTTCGACCGGCCCCAGCATGGCCAGAAGCGGGTAGAGCGCGTGGCTGCCATTGTTGCGCAGGCCCGAAACGCCCGCATCGCTGCGCGCGAACCAGTTGTAGGGAAACTGCTTCGAGGCGCGGTTGAACAGCGAAATGTTGAGATGGCAGGTCCCGCCGATGGGCGTGCCGATATAACCTTCGTGCACCAGTTCGATCTGGCGGCGCACCGCGGGCACGTATTCGATGAAGGCATCGACGACGCCCACCGCGCCCGAGGCCTGCCAGGCCGCGTCGATGGCCTTGGCGCCCTCCCATCCCGGCGCGTGGGGCGAGGCGTTGTAGACGTGCTTGCCATGGGCGAGCGCGGTCTCGAGCCAGGGCTGGCGGAAATTGGGCCGGGTGCCCAGGTCGACGATGTCGATATCGGGATCGCGGCACATTGCGTGGGCGTCCCAGAAGGCGCGCTCCACCCCCAGCTTCTGCGCGGCCGCGCGAGCCGTCTCCTCGCGCGAGGTGCAGATCGCGGTCACCTCGACGCCGGGCACCGCGCGCCAGGCGGGAAGATGGGCCATGCCGCCCCAGGCAGCGCCGACGATACCGACCTTGAGCGTCATCGGCTGCGCCTTACTCGATGGTGCCGACGATGGTGCCGACCTGGACCGTCTCGCCCTCGGGCACGGTGATGCGCAGGATGCCCGACGCCGGGGCCTCCACCTCGTTGGTGGACTTGTCGGCTTCGAGCAGGAACAGGCACTCGCCCTCGGTCACTTCCTCGCCCTCGCCAAAGGTCCACTCCGCGATCTGCCCCTCGGTCATCGAGAAGCCGATCTTGGGAAAGATGATCTCGGTCGCCATGCTGCTCTGCCTCCGCCCTCATGTTCGTGAAGTAATGTCGGGATCTGTTCTGACCCCGCGCCCGACCGGCTGCAATTGCGCGTTTGCCTGCCCGCCATTCTATCGGCCCGGCGATGGCGCGCGGGCCGGGGATGCAGGCTCAGGCCTGGTTGCGCGTTGCCCAATCGTCGACCTCGCCCGGCTTGAAGGTACGGGTCGGCCCGTCCCCCGAAGCGGTCTTGAGATCGAAACCGATGGGATCGACATCGCCCTCTATCGGCACGCCGAAGGAGGACAGGGCCCAGCTCGTCATCACGTAGTGGCCAATGGACATGACCAGATCCATCATCTGGCGCCGGTCGTAATGGCGCGCGAGGCCCTCCCAGGTCGCCTCCGAAACGATGTGCCTCTCCATCAGATCATCGACCGCATCGAGCACCAGCCGGTCCGCCTCGACCCAGCGCACCGCGCCTTCGGGATAGTCGCGGATCGCGGCGATATCCTCAATGGTGAGCCCGGCGTTGAGGCCATAGCCGACATGGTTGTGCCATTCGTAGGCGCTCTTCACCCGCCAGGCGACACGCAGGATCAGAAGTTCGAGCGCGCGCGTGGGCAGCGTGTTGGTCATCAGGAGGTGCTTTGCCCAATGGTTGTAGGGCATGGCCATGTCCGGATGGTTGGCCAGCACCATCATGATGTTGGTGCGCGAGCCTTCCTCACGCGCGTTGGGCTCGCCCCAGAAGGCGAAGACCTCGCGCGCAGGATCGCTCCACTCTTCGCGGGGCAGATTGGGCAGGCGGCGGGGCGGTGTCGTCATCACGGGGTCTCCCTGTCGGGATGGGGGATGTCGGGCCGCCCGGCATCGCGGGCGAGCTGGCGTTCGCTCTCGGCAAGGTCCGCGCGGTAGTGGCGTGCGGCCATGGCGAAGCTGAAGGTGGCGGGAAGCGCCAGGACCGTGCTGGAGAGGAGCGCAATGCGCAGCGCATCCTCTCCAAAGGACGGGGCAAGCGCATCGCTGAGGACGCCCAGCAGCGCCGGTCCGAAACCGTAGCCCACGAGGTAGACCGCCATCAGCGTCATCGCCGCCGTCGTCGCGCGGGCCCAGACGGGCGGCAGCGTGGTGCAGACCATGATGAGCGGGGCCGCGAAGATCCCGCCGGTAAAGGAGAGAAAGCCCGCAAGGCCATAGAAGACGGCCATCGAAGGCGCGTTGAAGAGCACGACGATGGTGAGCGCGGCGCCCAGACTGGCGGCGATACCGATCCCCATCTGGCGGCGCGGATCGCGGCGCCCCACCCAATCGGCGAGCGGCCCGCCGACAAGGTGGCCAACGAAACTGCCCGTACCCACCGCCGCGCCCAGCCAGGCGCCGAACTCGACCGGCGCGAGCCCCTGCGTGCGGGTGAGATAGGCCGGAATCCAGCGCAGCAGCCCGTTGACCATGAGCGCGAGGCAGGCGAGCGCCACGATCATCCAGAGGATCGTGCGCAGGGCCGCGATAGCCTTGAGCGTCCGCCCCAGCCCCGGCTGCGGAGGATCGGCGCGCAGCCCGTCCGCCAGCCCCTTGGGAACATTGCGCACGGTGAGATAGAACAGCGCGGCCAGCACCAGGCCGGGAAGCCCGGCAACCAGGAATGCCGCGCGCCAGCCATAGCCGGCCACCACGTAGCCACCAATCGCATAGGCAAGGCCCATCCCGATCGCGGGGCCTGTCATGTAGATCGAGGTCACCGTGCCGCGCTGGTGGCGCGGGAAGAGATCGGACAGGAGCGCGGGGCCGGGGGAACTGAGCCCCCCCTCGCCCAATCCCACGCCCATGCGCGCAACAAACAGATGGGTGAAATTGCGGGCAAGGCTGGAGGCGGTCGTGGCCAGGCTCCAGATGACGATGCCCGCCGCAATCACCACCTTGCGCGGATAGCGATCCGCCAGCC
Source organism: Novosphingobium mangrovi (assembly GCF_022818885.1). Lineage (NCBI taxonomy): Bacteria > Pseudomonadati > Pseudomonadota > Alphaproteobacteria > Sphingomonadales > Sphingomonadaceae > Novosphingobium > Novosphingobium mangrovi. The sequence continues at coordinate 9,483 of NZ_JALHAT010000024.1, forward strand.
GCGCGAGCGGAATCACGGCAAGCGCGTAGACACCGGCATAAGCGATGCCGTTGAGCGCCCCGAGCTGGCCGTCGGAAAGGCCGAAATCGGCGCGGATCGGCTCGACCAGGATGTCGAGGATCTGCCGGTCCACCGCGCTCAGCGCCGAAATCAGCGTCAGGAGAGCGAGGACATAGGCGCGGTAGGCCATGCCCGGAAGTTCGGGCGGCGCGGCAGTTGGACCGGCCCCCTCTCCGGTCGCACCCTCGCCCTCGGCGATGGAGGTTTCGGTCAGCACGCGCCTCAGTACCTGTAGCCGATCTCGACACCCCAGGTGCGTGGCTGGCTCCAGGTCGCGCCGAAACCGAAGTTGTTGTACTGGACCTGATTGACGTAGCGGCTGTCGGTCACGTTGTCGCCGAAGACGGCGAGGAAGAAGCGGCTTTCAGGGTCGTCCCACTGCGCGCGCAGCGCGAGGGTCTCGTAGTCACCGCCCTGGAACTGGGTGCCCGACGGGCCGAAGAAGAACGAGGACGTGTAGTAGAAGTTGCCCGACAGCGCGAGTTCGCCGCCGGCCAGTCTCACGTCCCAGCGCGCGCCAAGATTGCCGGTGAACTCGGGCGTACGCTGCATGTCGACGTTCTTCAGATCGACCGGCACATTGAGATAGGACACACCGCTGCCCGCGCACGAGGCCGCAACATCCGGCCCGAAATCGGCGCAGGGCATGTAGACCGGGGCGCCCGGGAAGTCGGTGTAGCGGCCATGGACATAGGCGCCTCCCGCGGTGATCGAGAACCCGCCGCCCAGCCGCAGCGCCAGCGCGGCTTCCGCGCCGTAGACCTCGGCCTTGGCGGCGTTGATGATCTCGGCCCGGCCATCGGTGAAGAGCGAGACCTGCAGGTTGCGGTAGTCGTAGTAGAAGGCCGCCGCCTCGAAGCTGAGCAGCTCGCTCTCGGTCTTGAAGCCGATCTCGAAGGCATCGATGTTCTCGGGCGAGACATCGTTGCACACGAAGTCGGGCGGGTTCTGGCACGAGCCGCCGACATCGAGGATCGCCGCCTTGTAGCCGCGCGCGTAGGAGGCGTAGATGCTGGTCGTATCGCTCGGCTTGTAACGCACCACGAGGCGCGGGGTGAAGCGGTCGCTTTTCACGTCCGCAACATCGAAGGCCTCCTCCCCTACGTTGTAGAACGCGTTGGTGATCGTGTCGTGGGCATAGCGCAGGCCGCCTGTCACGAAGAGGCTGGGCGTGACTTCATATGTGAGGTCGACGAAGGCCGCGTAGCTGCGCGTGGGCGCGTCCGAGCCGCCCAGGCGCACTCGGACAAAGCCAAGCGGCACGGCGTTGTCCGCGTACGTCTTGTAGCGGTCCGAATTGAACAGGTAGAACAGCCCCGCGGTATATTGCAGCGCCGGGCCAGGCTTGGAGGTCAGCAGGAATTCCTGCGTGAAGGTGCGGTTGAAGACCGGCAGGCCGTACTGGAAGATCGTCAGCGCGGTCTTGTCGAGATCGAGCGAGGCATCGACGTCCTGGTCGCGGTACTGGGTGAAGGAGGCGAGATCGGCAAAGCCCAGGTCTGCCTCGAGCGTCAACTGCACGATGTCGTTGTTGGTTGTGATGAAACTGCGATCCGGCCCCGGCGCGTAGAAGTCGGGATCGGTGGTGTAGGTGGAGGGCGGCGCAAAGCTGGGCGCACCGACCCCCAGCACATCGTCGACGAAGATGTTGTAGAGCAGCGGGCGCGGATCGTCTGTCTCCACATGCTGGTAACGCAGCTTGGCAGTGACATCCCCCAGATCGAGTTTCAGCCCCGTGCGCACCTGCCAGTTGCGGTAACGCCGGTCGCGCTCCCCGCTTGCCATGTTGCGCTGGAAAGCCTTGCCGGTCGCGTAGTTGACTTCGAGGTCGAGCGCGAGGCGGTCGGTCAGCCCTGTCGTGACGTAACCTTGCGCGCGGATCGCCTCGAAGCTGGCAAGCGAGGCGCGAAATTCCATCGCCGGATCGACACTGGGATCGGCGGTCTCGACCAGGATCGCCCCGCCCGTGGTGTTCCGGCCGAAGAGCGTCCCTTGCGGGCCTTTCAGGACCTGCACACTGCGCACCTTGAGCAGGTCGAAGTCGGCCTCGGCCGGGTTGGGCGAATAGAAGCCGTCGACATAGATCCCGACATTCGAGCCCCCGCCCGAAGTGGTGATGCTGGTCCCGACGCCGCGGATGGTGGGCTGGACGAACTGGCTCTGACGATCAAAGCGCAGCGCGGGGACCATGCTCTGGATGCCCGAAAGCTCACGCACATTCGCGGTTTCCAGCATCCCGGCATCGAGCGCGGTGATCGAGATCGGCACGTCGACTTGCGCCTCGGCGCGGCGCTGCGCGGTCACGACGATGACCCGCTCGGCCTGAATGCTCTCGCCCTGAGGGATGGTGTCCCCGGCTGCCCTGTCCTGCGCCGCGACAGGCGCGGCGGCCAGCGCGAGCGGCAGGCATGGTGCCGTTGCAAGAAAAGCCCTTCGGGTCCTCACACCCTTCTCCCCTTTCGGGCACGGCTCATGACAGGCGCGCTGCAGGCGCCTTCACGTCCATGCACTCTCTCAGGACGCGAGGTTAGAGCGCCCCCCGTGGCCTGTCACAAGGAAAGGGCAAAGTTCGCTCCCGCGATCACGCCCTACGATCACGCCCGACTGCAGGTGAGCTGGGCATCACGCAGTTCGTAACTCATCAGCTGTGCATTCCAGATGATGTCGGGCGCACGGGCCAGCTCAATCCCGGGCACGCGCAGCAGCTGATCGATGAAGGTCCGGGTCTCATGGAGCGCCACCTGCCAGCCGGGACAGTGGTGTGGCCCATCGCCGAAGCTCAGGAATTCGGCCTTCTGCCCTTCGCGCCGCGCGCGCTCGGCATCGATCGCATGGGGGCAGGCACCCACCGACTGCGCATCGCCATGGACCGCGCGAAGGTCGATCGCGAGCCGCTCGCCGCCCGGAACCTCACCCAGCGCCTGGTCGCACAGGCCTTCGCCCGCGCGGCGGTAGAGCACCGAGGCAATCGGTTCGAGCCGCAGGATTTCGAGGAGGATCGCCATCTGCGCGTCCTCGTCGCCTTCGAGGAACTGGGCGCGCAGTTCGGGATTGTCGAACAGGTGCCAGGCCACCATGACGATGAATTCGCGCGTCGTGACCATGCCCGCGGTCGCATAGGTCATGCACTCGATCAGGATGGCCTTGTCGGAATAGCCCTTGGCGAGGCACTGCGAGATGATGTCGTCGCCCGGCTCGGCCCGCCGCCGCGCCACGGCCGGGCGCACATCGGCGTGGTAGAACCAGACGCCATAGACGCTGCGGATGATCCGGTCGCGCAGCTTGCCCAGTCCCGTCGCCGGACTGAATGCGGTGCGCAGCAGGCACTGGAGGCGCGGCGCCATCTGGCTGGGCGAGGTCTCGGTCAGGCCGACGATGTTCGCGGCCACCGCCACCGTCAGCTCAAAGGCGATGCGGTCGAGCCGGGCCGAGCCGGTCGCGCGCAGATCATCGAGCAGGCGCGCGGTCGTCTCCTCCATGATCGTGCGGTAGCGGGTCTGGATCGCCTTGGGCGTGAAGAAGCGGGCGATGGCCGCACGGCGCTGCGCGTGCGCGGGCCCGTCGAGATAGAAGACAGGGACGTGCTCGGGGTTACCCCCGGCCACATCCTCCGATCCCGGACCGTCCTGAAGCAGGCCGGCGCTGCGCAGCGCCGCGCGCGATTCGCGCAAGCTCGCCAGCCGCCGCGCCTTGGCGTCGAGACGAAACCCCTCCTGCGCCACGGCGGCCGACTTGCGATGGTCTGCAAGAGCCTGTGCCTCCATCGTCCCCTCTCCTCGCTCTCTTTTTATGATGCGCAAAGTATCATATCGAGACGAAGGCCCGTCAAGATCGGGGAAGCTACGAGGCGCGCCTCAGTAGCTGAAGGGGCGGGGCTGATCGGGGCCGGGATCGGGCACATCGGCACGCCAACGCACCGATCCGAAGGGCCGCATCAACCGCCGACGCAGCCGCGAGCCATCGCGCAGCGTATTGAAAGTCTCCACCTTTTCCTGGAGATCGAGGTCGGCCTGGGTGAAGCGGTTGCGCATGTGCAGATAATCGCCCCAGGTCGGGCATTCGTAGCGCTCGATCCACAACTGCGTGTCCGCGATATCGCGCGCCAGCGACCAGGCGAACCCGCCGTTGCGCCGCCGCGCCTTGCCCACCTCCTGCATCAGGCGGAAGAACTCGCGCGCATTGGCCGGCTCCACCCGATAGTCGATCTCGATCTCGACCGGCCCGGAGCGCGCGGTCAGCCCCAGCGCCACCTCGGGGCTCTTGCCCAGCGACACCGGTGCGCGGCGGTCCTCGCCCTCGTGCGCCATGGGTAGGACGAAGCCCAGCGCCACCGTCGCCGCCAGCGCCAGGCCCGAAACCAGCACCGTTGTCTGGAGGCCGAGCCCGTTGCTGATTGCGCCCCAGCCGATCGAGCCCAGCGCGATGCCCCCCGTGACCGCCGAGGAATAGAGCGAGAGCGCGCGCGCCGTCACCCAGCGCGGCGCCGAAAGCTGGACAGCCACGTTGAGCATCGCGAGCACCATCATCGTCCCCATGCCCTGAAGCAGGAAGCATGGTGCCGCGACCCAGATCGAGCGGCTATAGGCAATGCCGACAAGCGCACCCGCGGTCACCAGCGTGCCGATCCGGATGGCGAGTTCAGGCCCCAGCCGCGCGCGCAGGGTCGCGGTCGAGAGCGAGCCCAGGATCGCACCGACACCGCCCGCGCCCAGAAGAACGCCATAGGACGCCGCGTCGCCCGCGAGCTGGTCGCGCGCGATCAGCGGCGCGAGCGCAGAGGCTGTCGCCACGCAGAAGCCGAAGAGGAAGACGCGCACGATGGCGTTGCGCACCCCGCCTGCGTGCAGCGCGAAGCGCATGCCCGAGACGAGCGCACGCCCCAGGCTTTCAGGTGGCAGGCGCGAGGCGGGCTGCTCGCGCTTCCAGAAATAGAAGGCGAGGAGGAAAGGAATGTACCCCAGCGCATTGGCCCCGAAGGCGACGTGCGCGCCGGCGGCCAGCACCAGAAAACCACCGATGGCGGGGCCAACCGAGCGGGCCAGGTTGAAGCTGACCGATCCCAGCGCGACCGCAGGAGGCAGCAGGCGGGGCGGGACCAACTCGCTGATCGAGGCCTGCCAGGCCGGTCCGAAGAGCGCCACGCCCGAGCCGATTGCGAAGATGAGGCCCAGCATGAGCCAGGGCGTGACCAGTCCCATAAGCCCGCACAGCGCCATGACGCTGCCGCCAAGGCACGCGAAGGCCAGACCGCACATGGCCACGATGCGCCTGTCGAACATGTCCGCCAGTGCGCCTGCGGGCAGCGCCACCAGCATGAGCGGCAACATGAGCGCGGTCTGCACCCCGGCCACCATGGCTGGCGAATCGGTGAGGCGGGTCATTTCCCAGGCCGCGGCCACGCCCAGGATCTGGTGCCCGAGATTGGAGCACACGCTGCTCGACCAGATGCGCCGGAAGGGCGCCACGGCCAGCGGCGCGAAGGTCCCGGGCGGCGCTTCAGATTCGCGCACGGTACCTGACACGGTCTCGGGCGCTGTCTCCTGCCCGTCCTTCGCGTCCTCAGCCATTACCCCTGCCCCATTTCCAGCTCGCCCATCCCTGGTGCGCATTCTCGTTTCATCCCGCGATGATCCGGCCCCGTGCCGGACAGGTCCAGTCATATTCGACGCGCCATCGCCCGGGCGGAGATATGCCCCGCACACGCGCCCGAGCCTTGGCCTATCCCGCCTGCGGTGCCAGACCAAGATGCACGCGCCCACAGTCCGTCCAGCGGAACAGCGCGTGGCGGGGACCGCCAATTGCCAGGGGAGAGCTTGCATGGCCGAGGCCTACATCATCGACGCGGTGCGCACGCCGCGCGCCATCGGGAAGACTGGCAAGGGCGCCTATTCGGGCCTGCACCCCCAGCACATCGCCCGCACGGTGCTCGCCGCGATCCGCGCGCGCAACGGCCTCGACACCGCGACCATCGACGACGTGATCTGGGGCACCAGCGCGCAGATGGGCCTGCAGGGCGGCGACCTTGGCCGCATGGCCGCGCTTGATGCGGGCTACGACGTGACGGTCAGCGGCGTCACGCTCGACCGCTTCTGCGCCTCGGGCCTTACCGCCACCAGCCTGGCGGCAGGGCAGATCATGGCGGGCCTCGAAGACTGCGTGGTTGCCGGGGGCAGCGAGATGATGAGCCATGTCGTCGACTACGGCACGATGCTGCGCGAGAAGAAGGTGCACATTGCCGGGGGGCTTGGCACCAACAACCCCTCGCTCGATGCCCGCCACCCCCAGACCAACCAAGGCGTGGCCGCCGATGCCATTGCCGCGATGGAAGGGATCTCGCGCGCCGAGCTCGACGCCTTCGGGCTCGAAAGCCAGCGCCGCGCGGCACAGGCCATCGCACAAGGGCGCTTCGAGGGCTCGCTCGCCCTCGTGACCGACGCAGACGGAAAGGTCCTGCTTGACCACGAGGAATATCCCCGCCCCCAGACCACCGCCGAGGGCCTCGCCGAGCTGAAACCCGCCTTTGCCATGTTCTACGATCTGCCCGCGACGCGCGAGGGCACCAGTTTTGCCGGCCAGATCCGCAGGCGCTATCCCGATCTCGAGTTCGCGCCGGTCCACCATGTCGGCACATCCTCGGGCGTGGTCGACGGGGCCGCCGCGCTGCTCCTCACCTCGCCCGGATACGCCAAGGCGCACGGCCTCACCCCGCGAGCCCGCGTGGTAACCGCCATCAACATCGGCGATGACCCCACGCTCATGCTGAACGGGCCGGTCCCCGCCGCGCGCAAGGCGCTCGCCCGCGCCGGGCTCACCCCGGACGACATCGACGTGTGGGAAGTGAACGAGGCCTTCGCGGTCGTCGTCGAGAAGTTCATCCGCGATCTTGGCCTTGCCCGCGAGAAGGTGAACCCCAATGGCGGCGCCATCGCGCTGGGCCACCCCATCGGGGCAACGGGCGCGGTCCTCCTCGGCACCGCGCTCGACGAACTGGAACGCACCGGCGGGCGCTACGCCCTCGTCACGATGTGCGCGGCTGGCGGCATGGCCCCCGCGATCATCATCGAAAGGGTGTGAGCGGCCCGCTGCCCCACGCGGCCTCGGCCACCTGCCCGGGCCTTCCGGATACGTCCGGGACGGACGGCCGCAAGGCCGCGCCCGACACGCTCAAGCGCGACGTGGCGCTCAAGATGGCGATCGTCTCGCGGCTCATGCGCAAGCACTTCGACGAGGCAATTGCCGAACTGGGCGTCACCCGCTCGCAATGGACGGTCATTGCCGTCGTCTCCTCACGACCCGGCGCCACACAGCGGGTCATCGCCGAGACGCTGGAAATCTCGGAAGTCTCCGCCGGCCGTCTGGTCGACCGGCTGATCGCCGAGGGCATGGTCGAACGCCAACGCAAGCACGACGACCGCCGCGCCCACGCCATCTACCTGACGCCCAAGGGCCAGGAACTGACCGGCACGCTGAGCGATGTCGCAACGCTCAGCGAAGAGGCGACCTTTGCCGGCCTCTCCGACGAGCAACTGCGGCAGATCAATGCCACGCTCGAGGCGATCTCGGCGAACCTCGGGAACGTCCAGTAGCAAGTTCGAAAGAGGAGCCGTTCCAAAGAACCATCGCCCTCGGGCTCCCCGGACTGACGGCGCACCTATCGGCACGAAAAAGGGGCTGCCGAAGGATCGGCAGCCCATATCCGCCTGTGCGGATCCTCGGGGGCGTCAGCAAGGCCCCACGGGAGAAGACGCTTAGCGGCCGGACACGACCTGCGAGCGGCTGAGCGTGGTGGCGAGCTTTCCGTCCTTCTCGATCAGCGTCTCGGCAGGAACGATGTGGCTCTGACCATTGATGACGACCTGCGCATCGCCGTTCTCACGCACACGGAAGACCTGGCCGATACGCTTGCCGTCGCTGTAGATCATCGAGCCCTTGCGCGCCTCGACCGCCGGAGTCTGGGCCTGCGTGCCCTGGGCGACCTGCACGATTGCGGCGGCGCTGGTGGTGGCCTCTTCCTGGGACGTGGCGGCCTGCGCGCTGAGCGGCAGGAACGCAGCGGCGGCGCAGAGCGATGCGAGCATCTTGGTGTTCATCATGGGCCTCACTTTGGTTTGGACCTGCTGGTCCGCGTTGGGATTTGGAATCTGTCTGGGGCCTTACCCCGAAATGCTAAGCAAGGTTAGTATAAAGTGGGGCAAAATGTCAACCTAGCTTAGTATTTCTTTGTGCAACTGCGAATGCAATTTTCGCAAACAAGGTTTGCTGTCGCAGTTCCGATATCGAGCAAGCAGGGGCCAATATTCTGAAATACAGTCAGAAATCACACATCTGAGCCTCCCTGGACAGGTCAGCGCGGCGGCATCCGGATCGCGCCGTCGATGCGAAATGCTTGCGCGTTGAGGTAGCTGTTCCCGGCAATCTCGACGACGAGACTGGCAAATTCCTCAGGGCGGCCCAGCCGCTTGGGGAAGGGAACAGACGCGTTGAGCGCGTCCCACATCTTGGCGTTGAAGTCCTTGAAGCGCAGCATCGGAGGCGTCGCGAAGATGCCCGGCATGATCGAATTGACCCGGATCCCCAGATCCATGAGATCGCGCGCCATGGGCAGGACAAGCCCGTTCACCCCCGCCTTGAGAGAGCCATAGGCGACCTGGCCGATCTGGCCGTCCTGCGCAGCGGCACTGGAGGTGAGGATGATCGCGCCGCGCTCGCCGTCCTCGCCAAGCGGGTCGCTTGCTGCCATGCCCAGCGCCGCAATCGAGGCGACGCGGTAGCTCGCAACCAGGATACCCTCGGCCGAAAAGGCATAATCCTCGGTGCTGAGACGCTTCCAGGCGCCGGTTTCCTTGTCCCGGCTCACCGTCTTGCCGCCCTTGGCGACCATTGCGCAGTGGACCAGCACACGCTCCTGCCCGTGCGCAGCGCGCGCGGCGGCGAAGCCCGCCTCCACGCTGTCCTCGTCGAGGATGTCGACCTTGTGGAAGGTTCCCCCGATGGACGCGGCGACTTCAGCGCCCGCCTCTTCGTTGAGGTCGAAGATCGCTACCTTCACGCCCTTGGCCGCGAGCGCCTCCGCGCTTGCCCGGCCAAGCCCCGAAGCGCCGCCCGTCACGATCGCACTTGTCGCGCTGCCCAGTTCCATCTGCTGCTCTCCCACGTCCGGATGTTGCCTTTGCCGTCCTGCTTGCGAGGCCCACCGCACGAAATCCACCGGAGCCGCGGGATATCGCCACGGCGCGCGTGCTAGCCTGCGCTATCGTTGGAGCGATGATCGCGCCTCGCAGCCCCCCGAAAGGGTGACGCTGCGCCGCCGCCGCCTTATCCCTGATGCCAAGACAGAAACGGGGAGACGTGCAGATGGCGAGAGTCATGGAAGGTGTGAGAGTGCTCGAGGTGGCACAGTTCACGTTCGTCCCCGCGGCAGGGGCCGTCCTTGCCGACTGGGGGGCCGATGTCATCAAGATCGAGCACCCGGTGCGCGGCGATACGCAGCGCGGCTTCCTCAACATGGGCGGCGTGACCCTCGACCCGCAGCGCCACACCCTGTTCGAGCATCCCAACCGCGGCAAGCGCTCGGTCGGCGTCGACTTCACTACTCCCGAGGGGCAGGAAGTGCTCTACGAACTGGCAAAGCACTGCGACGTGTTCCTGACGAACTACCTTCCCAAGCACCGCCGCAAGTACAACTTCGATGTCGAGCACATCCGCCGGGCCAACCCCAACATCATCTACGCGCGCGGCAGCGCCTGGGGTGACAAGGGCCCCGAGCGCGAACTGGGCGGCTTCGATGGCACCGCCTTCTGGAGCCGCAGCGGCATTGCCGATTGCATGACGCCTACCGAGATGGACGGGCCGCTCAGCCAGGGCATCCAGGCCTTCGGCGATTCGATCGGGGGCATGTTCATCGCAGGCGGCATCTCGGCCGCGCTGTTCCACCGCGAACGCACGGGCGAAGCCAAGGAGCTCGACGTCTCGTTGCTTTCGACCGCGACCTGGGCGGCGGGCGCCAACATGGCCCAGGCCCTCGAAACCGGGATTATCACCCGCAACCCGATGCCCAGTTCCGGCGGCAACGCGCGCAATCCCTTCATGGGCAATTTCCGCACGAGCGACGGGCGCACGATCAACTTGTGCATGGTGAGCCCGACCGGATTGATCGAGGATACCTTCGCCCACGTTGGCCGCCCCGAGGCGGCACAGGACCCGCGTTTTGCCGATCCCTTGAGCCTCATCACGAACGCTGCGGCAGCGAGCGCGATCCTCGTCGAAGCCTTCGCCGCGCAGCCCTTTGCCTACTGGCGCGAACACCTGCGCACGATGAAGGGCCAATGGGCGCCGATCCTCAACCTTCTCGAACTTGCCGAAGAGGAACAGGTCCAGGCCAACGACCACATCCTCGAAGTGGAGGCCGCCGACGGCAGCGACAAGCCGCTCAAGCTCTCGCGCAGCCCGGTCGAATGGGACCACGAGGCAATCACCACCACGCGCTCCCCCCAACCCAGCGAGCACACCGAACTGGTGCTGATGGAACTGGGCCTGGAATGGGACCGCATCGAACAGTTGAAGGCGACAGGCGCCATCGCCTGATCTCCGCCCCCACCCCGACGCCGGGCCGCCAGCGGCCTTGCGCAGCAAGCACGACAGGAACGAGCCATGAAACCCGGAACCCGCCTCAGAAGCGCGACCTGCGATACCGAAGTGATGGTCATCCGTGCCGGACAAGGCACCATCGAGTGCGGCGGCGCCCCCATGGCCGAAGACAAGCAGAGTTCGGGCGAGCCTGCGGCCGACCACGCCAATGGCACGCTCATCGGCAAGCGCTACGTCGATGCCGAGGCCACCTTCGAGCTGCTTTGCGTAAAACCGGGCAAGGGCTCGCTCGCGGTCGACGGCACCCCGCTCGTCACCAAGGATGCGAAGCCCCTCCCGGCCTCGGACTGAACGAAAGGCCCCCCGCGCGATGAACATCGCCCTCTTCCTCGAGATGGCCGCACAGGCCGCCCCCGAACGCACCGCGCTGGTGTGCGATGGCGCACGCTTCACTTACGCCGAGCTCTTTGCTGCCGCACAAGGCGCGGCGAGCACGATCCGCCAGTCGGGCGCGGAGTACGTCGCCCTGCTCGACGAATCGAGCGAGGCCGCCGTGCTCGCGCTGTTCGGCGCGGCCCTGGCGGGCGTGCCCTACGTACCGCTCAACTATCGCTTGGCCGATCCCGACCTTGCCGCGCTGCTCACCCGGATCACGCCCTGCCTGCTGGTGGGCGATGCCGCGCGGGCCGGGACGCTTTGCGAAGACCCCGCCAATACCCTGCTGGAACGCGCGGATTTCGTGACAAGTGCCCGCGCGGCACCGCCCCTGGAAGAGGCCGATCCGGGCCTGGGCGTTGCTGTCCAGCTTTTCACCAGCGGCACGACCGGAGCGCCCAAGGCCGCGATCCTGCGCCACACCAACCTGTCGAGTTACGTGATCGGCACCGTCGAATTCGGCTCGGCCGAGGAAGACATGGCCCGCCTCGTCACCGTCCCGCCCTACCACATTGCCGGGATTGCCGCGCTGCTCACCTCGATCTACGCGCAGTGCCGGATCGTGCTCCTGCCCGCCTTCACCCCCGAGGGCTGGCTCGATCTGGTGGCGAAGGAGAAGGTCACCCACGCCTTCGTCGTGCCGACCATGCTGGCCCGCGTCGTCGAAGCCATCCGCGCGGGCACGCCGGGCGATGTGTCCTCGCTGCGCGCCCTCTCCTATGGGGGAGGCAAGATGCCACGCGAACTCATCGAGGACGCCCTCGATCTCTTTCCCGAAACCGCGTTCACCAACGCCTACGGCCTCACCGAGACGAGTTCGACCATCGCGCTGCTTGGCCCCGAAGACCACCGCGCGGCAAAAGCCTCCGGCGATCCCAGGGTGCGCGCCCGGCTCGCCTCGGTCGGTCGGCCGCTTCCCACTATCGAGCTGGAGATCCGCGACGAGGACGGCACGGTTCTGGGCCCCAACCAGGCGGGCGAGATCTTCGTGCGCGGCGAACAGGTTTCGGGCGAGTACAAGGAACGCTCCGCGCTGACCGCCGATGGCTGGTTCCCGACACGTGATGCGGGCTACCTCGACGAGGAGGGCTATCTCTTCCTCTCGGGCCGCGCGGACGATGTGATCGTGCGCGGCGGTGAGAACATCTCACCCGGCGAGATCGAGGACGTCCTGCTCACCCACCCCGCGATTGCGGATGCCTGCGCAACCGGCGTGCCCAGCCTGGAATGGGGCGAAGCGGTCGGGATCGCCATCGTCACTGCGCCCGATTGCGACTGCCCGCCGCATGACGAGCTGTGCCAGCTGGTGCGCGCCCGCTTGCGCTCCAGCCGCGTGCCCGAGCGCACGCTGGTGGTCGAGACCCTCCCCTACAACGAGATGGGCAAGCTCCTGCGCCGCGAGGTGAAGGGCTGGTTCGGCGCGTGAAGCCGTGATCGCGCCCGCCATCCCGCTGACGCGCTGGGCGCAGGGGGAACTCGATGCCCTTGCCGCGATGGCCCCGGGCGCGGCACTTCCCGAAGCCGGAGCCCTGCTCGCCGAACGCGCCATGCTCCATGGCCTCACGGTGACGGGAAACATCTCCTGCCGGGGTGGCTGCCGGTTTCATCGCACCCGCGATGGCTGGGTCGCACTTAATCTCGCGCGGCCCGGCGACAGCGAGTTGCTGCCTGCGCTCTTCCACACAGATGCTCCCATCGACCTTGCCACCGGCTTCGCCGCCCTGGACGAGGCCGAGGCGGTCGCACGTGGGCGCCTGCTGGGCATGGCCATCGCGGGCCTTTGCGAGCGCCCCGCCTCCCCCGCCCTTGCGACCAGCGCGCAAGGCCTGGACCGACCAGCACCTCATCGCCCGCCCCGCGTGCTCGACCTCTCCGCGCTCTGGGCCGGCCCCCTTGCCTCGCGCCTCCTGCGCCTGTGCGGCGGCGAGGTCACGCGGGTCGAAAGCCGGGGCCGTGAGGACCGCCTGCACGAAACCGATCCCCGCCACTTCCACCGCCTCGCCGAGGGAAAGCGCACCGTCGCGCTCGACCTGCGCTCCGCCGCGGGCCGTGACCGGCTTGCCCAACTGATTGCACAGGCCGATATCGTGATCGAGGCCGCCCGCCCACGCGCACTGCGCCAGCTCGGCTTCGACGCCGACGCGTGCGTGCGTGCGCAGCCCGGCCTCGTCTGGCTGACCATTACCGGGCACGGCATTGCGGGCGAGGCGGCCAATTGGGTGGGCTTTGGCGACGACACCAGCGTCGCCGGGGGAATATCGGCCCGGCTGCACGCGGAAACGGGCGAAATCGGCTTCGTCGGTGATGCCATCGCCGATCCGCTCACCGGCATCTTCGCCGCCCGCGCCGCGCTCGAACGCTATCGCACCGGACACGGCGCCCGCCTCATCGTCGCGATGAGCGGCCTGGTCAATGAGGCCGTGGCCCGCGACCCGCACCTTTCTCAAGATCTCACGGCTTGGAATGCGCGGCGCGGCCGACCTATTCTCATGCCGGAGGCCGTCCCATGCTGAGCGGCTCCATGCTGATCCGGGATGCGCAGATCGCCTCGGGCCCGGTCGATGGCCCGCGCGCCGATATACGCATCGCAGAAGGCCGGATTGCGGCCATCGGCGCCCTTTCTCCCCTGTCAGGCGAGCCCATACTCGAAGCGCAGGGCGGCGCGCTCCTGCCCGGCCTGCACGACCATCACATCCACCTTGCCGCAAGTGCCGCCACCGCCCATTCGGTCCCTTGCGGCCCTCCCGAAGTGGACGACACCGCAACCCTGCGGCGCGTCCTTCGCGCTGCACCGGGCTCCGACTGGCTGCGTGGCACCGGATACCATGAGGCGGTTGCGGGAATGCTCTCGCGCCACCAGCTCGACGCATGGCTACCGAACCGTCCGGTGCGCATCCAGCACCGGACCGGGCGCATGTGGTTCCTCAACAGCGCCGCGCTTGCGCAGCTCCTGGAGCGCGCCGCCCCTCCACCGGGGCTGGAGCGCATCGACGGCGACTGGACGGGGCGCCTCTTCGACGAAGACTCCTGGCTTCGCACCACCCTTGCCGCCAGCCCCCCCGACCTCACCGCGCTGGGCGCGCGCCTGACCGCCGGGGGCATCACCGGCGTGACCGACATGTCGCCCGCCAACGCGCGCGACACCGTAGCCTGGCTACACGCCGCACGCACGGCCGGCTTTGCCCCTGCGATCATGGTCGCGGGAACGCCGGAGCTGAGCGATGTCGCCCTTCCTCCGGGGCTGACCCTGGGCCCGGTCAAGCTCCACCTCCACGAGAACGCCCTGCCCGATCTGGATGCGGTGACGGAGACCGCGCGGGCCGCCCACGCGCGCGGCCGGGCGGTCGCGATCCACTGCACCACCGAAGTCGAACTGGTCTTCGCACTCGCCCTCCTGCGTAGCGCAGGCCCGCGCCCCGGCGACCGCATCGAGCACGCCGGGATCGCGCCCGATCCGCTCATCGCGCAGATGGCCGAACTGGGCCTCCAGGTGGTGAGCCAGCCCGCCTTCATTGCCGAGCGGGGCGACCGCTACCGCGCCGACGTCCCCGCCGCCGACTGGCCGCACCTCTACCGCCTGCGCGCCTTTCGCGAGGCAGGCGTAACCCTCGCGGCCGGAAGCGATGCCCCCTACGGCACGCTCGATCCCTGGGCCGCCATGCGCGCGGCCTGCACCCGGCAGACCCGGGCAGGCATGGTCCTCGGCCTGGACGAACGCCTCTCTCCCGAAGAGGCGCTTGACCTGTTCCTGGCCGATCCGGCTGACCTTGCACGCAGGCGTCGCATCACTGTGGGCGCGCCGGCTGACCTGTGTCTGCTTGATCGCCCGTGGCAAACGGCCCGCAAGGTTCTCGACACCGCCATGGTCCGCGCCACCCTGATTGCCGGACGGCTAGTCCACGAGCGCGTCGACACACGAGTCGGCAAGGCCCCAGGCCAGCGCCGTCTCCACGCCGATGCGGCGGCCGGATAGGATCATGAGCGCGGTGCGCTGACGGCCGATCCGGCGCGACAGCGACACGCACCCGCCCGCGCCCGGCAGCAGCCCCATTGTCAGTTCCGGCAAGTGGAAGATCGCATCCCGGCGCGCCTCGATGCGCCCGAATGCGGCAAGTTCCAGCGAGGCGCCCACGCACAACCCCTGCACCCGGCTGACCAGCCGCTCGCCGCACCGCACGGCCGCCAGGGCGGGCAGCGTCTGCATCCGAATGGCGTGCGCCCGGGCCGGATCGCGCGTTGTCCCGAACTCGGCCAGCTCTGCTCCCACCCCGAACGTGCGTCCCGCGCCGCGCAGCTCCACGCGGCCGATGGTAGGGTCGATTACCGCCAGGTCCAGCGCCTCGCGAAGGGCATCGCGCAGCGGAGCATCGATGGCGTTGTGCGTGCCGGGCCGGTCCATTTCCAGGCGCAGCACATCGCCTTCGCGCGTGACGTGAAGCTGTCCTGCCGGAACATCTTTTGGCGCGGCACGTCGTGCGGCGAGCCACTGGGCGTGCTCATCGCCGCCCTGCAAGGTCGCGTAGGCCAAGGATTCCGCCACCAGCGCACGGGCCGGGTCCATGCCCTCGATCAGGCGCAAGAGTTGCATAAGAACGCTCGCAGCCAGCGGCCGCGCACAGATCGCGGCAATGAGCCCGTCCAGGCGTATCGGCGGTTCAACGAGGCAATCGAGCTGCGCAGCAAGTGGATGGCGCGAATCACCCAGGCCAATGACTGGACACGGTGGCAATGACAGTCGTTTACACGCCGGATCGAACGGGTCGATCCGATCAAGATCGAGCACCACGAGAGGACTGTGAACCGCTCCAGCCCCCTCGCCGAGCGCGGCGACGTCAAAATTGTAATCCCTGTGATCCACGCTGAACCCTAGCTCTTCCGCCATTTTCGATCCACTCTTCCGATCAGGGTGCGCCACAAAAACGATATGGTGTCATTTTTGTTGACTTCCCCTGCCAGCAAGTCAACACTGCTGTTCAATAAGAGAGTTGAGGAGAGAGATATGCTGGCACAATCATCGAATAAGGCGAAGATCGCGCGTCGTGTTGTCGAGGTCCTGCAGTTCTTCGACGAGGCCCATCCGCACGCGACCGTGATGGATATCGTGCGGCGCTATGACCGGCCGCAGTCGAGCACCTCGGAACTGCTTTCGAGCCTCGTCGAACTGGGCATTCTCTACAAGGACGGGCAAAACCGCTCGTACCGACCGACGCCGCGCGCCGCGATGCTGGGCGGCTCGACGCAGGCCCCGATCATCCGCGATGGCCGCCTCACCGTGCTGCTCGACCGCCTGCAGGCGCAGTCGGGCCTGACCGTGGCACTGTTCGGCCTCGTCGGCGTGGAAGCGCAGGTCTTCAACTGCCGTTCGGCCGGCAATCGCCGCGTCGGCATGTTCTGCGAAAGCTTCACCGGAGGCCAGACCGAGCGCCTGACCGACAGCGCCGTGGGCCGCCTGCTGCTCTCCACCCTCTCGCGTCCGCGCCGCGAAGGCATCGTGCGCCGCCTGAATGCGGAAGCTGAAGGCAAGCACATCCCCTATGCCGACATGCTCACCTTGCTCGACCAGTACGAGCGCAAGGGCATGGTCGTGGGCGAAGCGGGCTTTGGCATCGAGGCCGAAATCTGCGCCGCGCTGCTTCCGGCCTACGCGGTGGACCAGCCCATGGCCATCGGCTTCGTCTACCGCCCCTCGGCCAATATCGACGTCGAGGCGCTGGGCGACATGCTCAAGGACGCGATCAACCAGGCGGTGGAGCGCGAGGACAACCATTCGGTCACCCCGCTCGTCGCAGCGGCCTGACCCTTTCCTTTCTACAGTCCCAACGAGAAGGGGCCGGGTCTTGCGACCCGGCCCCTTTTTCATGGCCTGTGCAGCCGGTGCGAAAGGAGGCTCCCGAGGCGCTCTCCTTCAGGCGCTCTCCTTCTTGCGGCGGTCATGCTGCGAGAACATGCGCATGAGATCGCCCGAGGTGATCGGACGGGTGGTGCCCTCTTCCACCGGGCGATCCCCGCCCGAGCTCTTGGGCGCGGTATCGACACCGGCGTCCTCGGCGCGCTGGCGCAGCGCGCCCACGGTGAGGTCCTCCTTGCGGCCCAGGTCAAAGAGCGGGAAGTTGAACCAGCGCATCGCGTTCTGGTGCGTGATCTTGTCGATCTGCGCATCGGTCAAATGCCGCAGCGACTTGTAGAGATGCTCGGGCACCTCGGGCCAGAGCGTGTCCGAATGCGGGTAGTCGGTCTCATAGGCGATGTTGTCCTCGCCGATGTACTCGATGTTCTGGAGGCCGAACTGGTCGTCGATGAAACAGTTGAGGAAGTGGCGCTTGAACATCTCGCTGGGCTTCAGGTCCTGGAACACCGAATTGGTCCAGGCCTTGTGCCGCCAGTTGGAAAAGTCCGAGCGTTCGAGGAAATAGGGCACCCAGCCGATCCCGCCTTCGGACAGCGCGATTCGCAGGCTGGGGTACTTGTGCAGGGCCTGGAGCTGGAGCCAGTCCGCCGCGCCATAGGCGATCGACATCGGCATGGTCGTGATCCAGGCCTCGATCGGGGTTTCCTCCGAAGCGTGGGGCGCCGGGTTGCCCGCACCGATATGGCAGCAGATGGTGAGGTCGGTGTCGACGATCGCCTTCCAGAACGGCTCCCAGTATTCGTTGTGGATGCTGGGCAGGCCCTGGACGGTGGGCGCATCGCTGACCGAAACGGCCTTGAAGCCCTTCTTCGCGAGGCGATGGATTTCCGCGACGCAGGCGTCCATGTCCCAGGTCGGCAGGATGCCGCAGGGAATGAAGCGGGCCGGGTAGGCGTCGCACCACTCGTCCTTGTGCCAGTCGTTGTAGGCGCGCAGGTGGACCAGCGCGCGGCCCTTGTCCTTGGCGCGGTGCAGGCGCCCGCCGGCAAAGTCGAACACGCTGCCGAAATTGACCGACGCCGCGATGCCGTTGACGTCCATGTCGCCGACGCGCGCATGGACATCGTAGACGCCTTCGCGCAGCTGCTCGAGCGCGGTCGGCTCCATCCCGTATTCGTTCATCGGCCGTCCGACCACGGCGTTAAGGCCGACCGAGGGAAGGTACATCCCCTGGTACTCCCACGCCGCCTTTCCGTTCACATCGGTCACGAAGCGCGGCGCGTCCTCCAGGTCCTTGGCCGACAGGTGATTCTTGAACATGTCGGGCGGCTCGCTGATGTGATCGTCGACGCTGATCAGCACCATGTCGTTCATTTCCATGACCATCTCTCCAGCACGTATTTATGGTTTCGTCGCAGTCTAGCGCGCACCCTCAGGGAAGCCCATCGAGCGGCCCATGGATCGCGGTGGTGAAATCGTGGATCCCGCTGACGCGCAGTGCATGTTCGCGCTGCCCGGGTTGAAAGGTGTGGCAATTGGGCGGGATGCGCGTGGCATCGGACTGCTTTTCCATCGGGATCTGCCGTCCGTGCGAGATCACCGCGACACCGCGCAGGAGCCGCGCCATTTCCGCGTCCGCAGGAGCAAGCGAGGCGATCCAGGGGCCCATCTCCTTGTACCCCAGCCCGGCTATGGCGGCAGGTACCAGGAAGCGCTTGTCCTTTTCGATCCAGGCCATCCGCACTTCGCCGTTTCGGGCAATGTCCATGGGACGCACGCCTTCGACCGGGTCCTCGACGCGCAGGTCATAGCGGGTAGGCTCGGTGTCGCGGGCATGGGCCGCCGCCAGCACGGCAATGTCGAAAAGGTGGGTGCAGTTCTGCTTCTTCGCGCCGACCGCCGCCGCGGTATCGAGCGCCGCGCCCGTGAAAGTTTCGGCCAGCGCCAACCTCGCTCCCGGACAGGTCGACCACGGCGCACGGATCATCTCGCCCTCGACGCAGGTGATGACCTCCCCATCATGATCGAGAGTGACCCTCATATGGTGCAGGTCGTCCTCGACCAGAGCGGTCACCTGCCCCGCCTCGGGCCGGATCACGATGGCGCGGTGGAAGGCCGGGCGGACCATCAGCTCTCGCGCGTCAGCAGCAGGGCTGCGGCCATCGGCCCGCCCCCGCTCGTCGCCACCGCCACGCGGGGGCTTCCCGGCACCTGTCGCGCGCCGCCTTCCCCACGCAGTTGCACCACGCTTTCATGCGCGAACCCGAAGCCGTGGAGGCGCCCCGCCCCCAGCTGCCCACCGCCCGTGTTGAGCGGCAGTTCGCCATCGAGCGCAATGCGCGTGCCGCCTTCGATGAAGCGGTGCCCCTCGCCGATACCGCACACGCCCAACCCTTCGAGCCAGGTGATCGGGTGGAACGCGAAACCATCGTAAAACTGCGCGACGTCGATATCCTCGGGGCCATAATCGCAATGCTCCCACAGCGCCTTGCCGGTGGGATAGGAGCCCGGCCACTCGGCCTGGTCCCAGCTGTAGCGCTCGACCGAACCGGCGCTCGCCGCAATGCGGATCGGGGTGGCCGTGACCTCGTCCAGCGCTTCGCCCGCCGAGACGATGACCACCGTCGAGGCGTCCGTGAAACGGTCGCAATCGTAGAGGCAGAACGGTGAGGAGATCATACGCGCAGAGAAATACTTCTCCGCGCTCAGCGGCTCCTTCACGAGCGCACGCGGGTTGCGGGCGGCGTTGCGGTGGGCGTTAAGAGCAACCTCGCTCAGCTGCTCGCGGGTCATGCCATAGCGGGCCATGTGGCGCGTCGCATACTGCGCCACCCAGGTCGCCGCCGAGATCGCGAAGAAGGGGGCCGTCCACTGCGAGGCACCGGTCAGTTCGGTGCGGCGCGGTGGGGGATAGTCGGCCGGATTGGCCATCGCAGCCGCCTCGTAGACCGTGCGGAAGCACAGCACATGGCGCGCGCGGCCCGCCTTCACCGCCATCGCGGCCGCCGAGATCGCGCCCAGTTGCGCGGTCATCTCGGCCCCGCCCAGGTGCCAGCGGGTGGTAAGGCCCAGCGCCTCGATCACATCGTCGGACGAAACCGGCGAGAAACCCAGGAAGCTCGGCATCTTGCCCGGATAGGTGGCGACACCGTCGATCTGCTCCGGCTTGAGCCCCGCATCCGCCAATGCCTCGCGCACCGCATCGAGCGTCAGCAGCAGCGGATGGCGTTCAAGCCGGACGCCAACCTCGGACATCCCGATCCCGGTGATATAGGCTTCGCCGCGCGCCATCAGGCGTCCTTCTCGAACAGCGGGAAGAAGATGCCGTCCTCTTCCTCAAACATGACATGCACAGCATCGCCAACGGCAACGTCCTCGACCGGACAGCCCACGATATTGGTGGTCAGGTAGATCGCGGGCTCCTCTTCCAAAGCCACGCGGGCGATCACGAAGGGCACCGCCAAGCCCGGCATCCAGGGCTGGTGGTTGACCGTGAAGCTGTCGACGGTGCCGCGCCCCGAGACGGGCTGCGGCGCCACGTTCTCGCTCCAGCAGGCCCGGCACACCGGCTGCGGGGGATGGAGCCACTGCCCGCAATCGCCGCAGCGGCAGATCATCAGCTTGCCTTCGCCCCCGCCGGTCCAGAACGCGCGGTTGTCGCGGTCAAGACGCGGACGGGGCCGGGAAACACCCAAGCTCATGCGTCCCAGAAGAGATGGATCTGGTCGGGGCCGATCACGTTGCCGCCGTGGAACGTCACAGGCTTTGCCGGATCGAGCCGGAATTCGGGTAGCGCCTTCAGCATTTCCTCGTAGAGGACCTGGAGTTCGATGCGCGCGAGGTGCGAGCCCAGGCATCGGTGCGGCCCGGTGCCAAAGGCGATATGCGCCTTGTTCTCGCGCGCCAGATCGTAGGCCTCGGGCGAAGGGAATTCCTTGGGGTCGAGGTCGGCCGAGGGCAGGAACATGAGCACCATCTCCCCCTTCTTCATCGCGATCCCCTCGAACTCGGCGTCCTGGTGGACGAAACGCGGGGGGACGGTGAAGGTATAGCGGCGCAGGATCTCGTCGGCGGCCTCGGGCACCAGCGCCATATCGGCGCGCAACCGGGCCTGGAGATCGGGGTTCATGGCGAGGTGGCGCACGCCCAGCCCCATCCCGTTCATCACCGTGTCGAGTCCGGCGACGAAGAGCATAACGGCGTAGTTCTCGATATCGTGGAGCGTGGCCGGGCGCCCATCGAACTCGGACTGCCAGAGCATCGAGAGGACGTCGCCCTGCGGCTCGTCCCGGCGCGCGAGGATCGTCTCACGCATGACGTCGGCCACTTCGCGCAGCCGCTGCTGCACCGCAGCCGGGTTCATGTCGGTCGAATGGAGGTGCTGCGAGACGAGATCGCGGTATTCGCGCTGCTTGTCCTGGGGCATGCCGAAGATGTCGAGGAAGATCGTGGTCGGCAGCGGCTCGCCGACCTCGGCCATGAACTCGCAGTGGCCCTTGTCCTTGACCTTGGCGACCAACTCGGCGGCAAGCGCGCGGATGCGATCCTTCAGGGCCAGCATGTTCTTGGGACTGAAGGTCTTGTTGAGCGGCTTGCGGTACGTCTCGTGCACCGGCGGATCGACCGTGATCGGAAGCGGGATCAACGACTTCTTCTCGTCGGGAAGCGTCGCGTTGTGGGCCGCGATCATCTCGTAGGGAACAGGCCCGTTGCTGAAGATCTCGGGGCTGCGCTGCGCGCTGTAGACCGCCGCATGGCTGGCCACGATCCAGTGCCCGCCCTGCCGCGGGGTCCAGAAGACCGGCGGCGCCTCGCGCGCGATCTGCGCAATGCGCGCATGACCTTCGCTAAGAAGACCCGGGTCGTAGTGAAAGTCGAAATCATAGACCAGTGCGTCGGGGACATGGTCGGGCTTGGCGACAGCTGGGCTGACCGGATGCGATGCCATCGAAACTCTCCGCAAAGTGCAGTGTGAACCTGTTTGCCGCTCATGTTGCATGGGCCGCGGTGAATTTCAGCACGGCCTCGCCCGATACCGCCCGCGCGATTGCCCTTGCAGGAAACCCCACTTGCTCGCCTTCCCCCGCGCCTATCGTGCGAGCGATGAGGCGTCCCGTACCGTTGATCGCCCAAGGGTCTTGCGGTCTAGCTGAAGGCTGGAAGAGGAGACCATGGCTGCCATGAAAGTGCGGATCAGGAAGGGCGAATGTGTCGGGAACGCGCGCTGCCAAGCGATCGCTCCGGCGCTCTACCCGCTCGATGAGGAAGGCTACATCGACACCGAGGGCTTTGCTGTTTCTGCGGGAGACGAAAAGGCCGCGCTCAACGGCGCACGGGCTTGTCCTGAACGCATCATCTTCGTTCTCGAGGACGACGACGGCACCGAGCGCCAGGTCTGGCCCCCGGTCAAATCCTGATTCCCCAGCGCAAGAGAGGATAGAGAAAAATGAGCGATTTCCTGGGCTATGCGGGCAAGCGCGTGGTGGTCTCGGGCTGCTTCTCCGGCATGGGGCATGCAACGGCCAAGCTGCTGCTCGATCTCGGCGCCGAGGTCCACGGGCTGGACTTCAAGGCCTGCGACCTGCCGCTCGCCAGCTTCCACACCGTGGACCTGCGCGATCCCGCCTCGATCGAAGCCGCCGCCAGCACTCTGGAAGGGCCGATCGACGCGCTGTTCAACTGTGCAGGGCTGCCCACCTCGTTCCCGCCGCTGGACATCATGAAGGTGAACTTCATCGGCCTTCGCCACCTCACCGAACAGCTCCTGCCCAAGATGCAGGCGGGCAGCGCCATCGCCAACATCGCCTCGACCGGGGGGCTAGGCTGGAGCCGGCGCATTCCCGACAACATGGGCTTCGTGACGACAAAGGGCTGGGACGCCGCGCTCACATGGTGCGAGGCCAACGCCGAAACGGTTGCAGAAGGCTATGCCTTCTCCAAGGAAAACGTGATCGTGTGGACCCAGTTCATGGGCGCCCAGCTCATCAAGCAGGGCATCCGCATCAACTGCACCCTGCCCAGTCCTACGCAGACCCCGATGATGAAAACCTTCCACGAAGCCTCGGGCAAGGACGTCGTCGATGCCGCGGCCGAACCGATGGGCCGCTACTCGACGCCCGAGGAACAGGCAGGCGGGCTCGTCCTTCTGAACTCCGCGCTGGCCTCGATCGTCAACGGCGTGGTCCTGCCTGTCGATGGCGGCTTCATGGGGGCGCTCGCCACCGGCCAGATCGACATGTCCAAGCTCATGGGCAAGCGGCAGGGATAGGCCATGAACTTCGAGATCACCGCCGAACAGGAGATGATGCGCGAGAGCTTCGCGCGATTGTTCGATGACCGCCTGACACCCGAACGGCTGCGCGCGAACGAACAGGCCGGCTTCGACGCCGCGCTGTGGGGCGAGATGGCCGAGCTGGGCGCCTTCCTCCTGCGTGTCCCCGAAACCCGCGATGGGCTCGGCCTGGGCACCTTCGATGCCGCGGTGCTGATGGAGGAAGTGGGCCGTACCCTGCCCTCCGGCCCCATCGCCGAGACGCTGCTCGCCGCGCGCCTCATCGCGATGCTGGGGGACAGCGCCTTCGACGAAACCCTTGCCGCGGTGGTCGCAGGCGAACGAGTCGCCTCGCTCGCGCTGCGCGATGTGGGCATGGCGCCCCGGCAGTTCGTCCCCTGCGGCGAACACGCCGAACTGGTAATCGCCCGCAGCGACGATGCCATCGTGCTCTACGAAGTGCCCGAGGCGGCCCGCAAGGGCGAGGCGAACCTTGCCGGTGATGGCCTGTGCGAGGTCGATTTCGCGCAAGGCGGTCCACGCGTTCTTGGCGAGGGCAAGGAGGCTCTTGCCCTCTTTGCGGCGACGCTCGAAGAGTGGAAGCTCCTCACCGCCGCTGCACTGGCCGGGCTCGGCCGCAAGGCGGTACAGATGGCGGCCGACTATGCGTGTGAGCGCAAGCAGTTCGGCCAGCCCATCGGCCAGTTCCAGGCGATCAGCCACCCGCTGGCCGACAACCTGTGCGAGGTCGATGGCACGCGCCTCCTCACCTGGCGCGCGATCCGCGCACTGGCCGATGGCGCGCCGAACGCGGCCGCGCTGGTCTCGCTGGCGCTGTGGTGGGGCGCGGATGCAGCCGCGAGGGCCGTCAGCCAGGCGATCCAGACCTTCGGCGGCTATGGCCTCACCACCGAATACGACATCTACCTCTACGCCCTTCGCGCCAAGTCCTGGCCGCTGGTGCTGGGCGATCCCGCGCAGCTTCTGATCGAGGCGGGCGAACGTCTCTACGGTGAGGTGCCCTCGCCGCTACCCGACGTCGGCGAGCTCCCCATCGAGTTCGACATCGGCGAGGAGGCACGCGCCATGATCGCCGAGATCGACGCCTTCATGGAGGCGAGCGTCACGCCCGAAATGCGCGCGAAATTCCACTACAGCTGGGAAGGCTGGGTGCCTGAACTCCACAAGATGATGGCCGAGGCAGGCCTGCTCTTCCTTTCCAGCCCGGAACTGGGCGGGCGCGGTGTAGGGCCCTATGCCCGCGCAGCTTCGCGCCGCGCGCTGGAAAAGCACGGCTATTCCAACCCGGCGGCGGGCGTCGCCGAAATGGTCGGCCTGATGATCTCGCGCGCCGGTTCGCAGGAGCTGAAGGACGAGGTGCTCACCCGCATCGTCGCGGGCGATGCCATCGCCAGCCTGGGCTACTCCGAACCCGGTTCCGGCTCGGACGTCTTCGCCGCGCAGACCCGCGCCACGCGCGATGGCGATGGCTGGCGGATCGAGGGCACCAAGATGTTCACCAGCGGTGCCAACCTCGCCGACTACGTGCTCATGCTCACGCGCACCAACACCGAGGTTGCCAAGCACAAGGGTCTGACGATGTTCATCGTGCCTCTGAAGGCGCCGGGTATCACGATCCAGCCGGTGCACACCTTCCAGGACGAGCGCACCAACATCACCTTCTACGACAACGTCTACGTGCCCGACAGCTGGCGCCTCGGCGAAGTCGACGGGGGCGTACGCACGATGAGCCTGGCGCTCGAACTGGAGCACGGCGGCGGCTTTGCCAACGCCATGTACGCCAATCTCGAAGCCGCCGAGGAGCTGTGCCGCGTCATTCCCAACGGCAACGGGCGCCTGATCGACAAACCGCAGGTCCGCGCCCGGCTCGCCCGCGCGCTGGCCGCGATGCTCGTCTCGGAACTGTTCGAGCACCGCGCAGGCTGGGCCTCGGTCGAAAAGAAGCCCAACCTTGCCTACGGCCCGATGGCCAAGATGTTCTCCTCCGAACGCTTCATGGACGATGCGCGCGACCTCCTGGACCTGACCGCCCCGCTCTCGCTGACCAAGCGCGACGGCGCGGCCCAGCTCATCAACCAGAGCTACCGCCATGCCCACGGCACGCGTATCTACGGCGGCACCAGCCAGGTCCACCGCTCAATGATCGCCGAGCGTGCGCTGGGCATGCCCCGGACACGCGCATGATGTCCCGCCTGAACCGGAGAATCGCCGCATGAGCGAAGACGCCCCGCACCTCCTGAGCGAGGTCATCGACGGCGTTCTCGTCGTGACCCTGAACCGGCCCGACAAGCTCAATGCCCTGTCGGCCCAGACCATGGCGCTGTTCGACGAGGCCGTGGCCCGCCTGCGCGACGATCCGGACCTGCAGGTCCTGCTGATCCGGGCACGCGGGCGCTATTTCTGCTCGGGCGCGGACCTGCGCAGCGGGGCGCCCTCGGCCCAGGCCCGTAGCGCGGGCGCTATCCGAGAGAACCACCGCACCGGCCTGTTCGGCATGCAGCGCATCTACGACGAGATGGAGCACATCGAGAAGCCCATCGTCTGTGCGGTCCACGCACCTTGCGTCGGCGGCGGGCTGGAGATGGCACTTTCCTGCGACTTCCGTCTGGCCGCCCAGAGCGCCGAGTTCGCCTTCCCCGAAGGCATCTTTGGCGTGCTCCCGGCCTCGAACGGGGTCAGCCGCCTGACCCGGATCTGCGGCCCCCACTGGGCGCGCTGGCTGGTCATGGCCAATCGCAAGGCCGATGCCGACAAGGCCCACGTCATGGGGCTCGTCCACGACGTGCTCCCCGACGAGGGGTTCGAGGAGGCTGCCCTCGACTTCTGCCGCCATCTGACCAGGAACAGCGCCGAGCAGATGGGCGCTGCCAAGATCGCGATCGAGATGGCCGCCGAAGTGGGCCGCGACACCGCCCGCCAGGTCGAACGCATGGCCAACAGCGCGCTCATGCTGAACCCGGACTACCTCGCACGAATCGAGGCCTATGTTGCCAGGCTGGGTAGTTCGAAGTCAGACTGAAGAAGACGAACAGTTCCGAGGGCCATCGCCCTCGGGCTCCCGGAACGGGCGAGCGCAGCGCCTTCAATCAATATTCCGTCCATAGCGTAAGGCCGGTCAGATAAAGGGGGCTTTGTCCCCAATTCCAGCGCCACGCAACCTCGCCATTCAAACGCAAAATAGCCGCGCGAAATGCCCCAGACAGGATTGGGGGAGCCCGAGGGCAATGGCCCTCGGAACCACCTTCTTGGTTTTCCTACTCTTCTCGCCACCTCACGCGGCTGCGCGCTGGTCCTTGATCGCCAGAGCGAGAAGACGCGACTGCTGGCGCAGCGTGGCGCCTTCGAAGCGAGGCTTGATGTCGGCCGGATAGCAGGCTTTGAGCTCGGTGTCGGTGGCGATGGTCACCACGCGCTCAAGCCCTGTGTAGAGCACACTGGCAAGGTCATAGGGCTCGCCCGTGGCCCCGTCCGGATCGCCGCCCATCTGCCAGCCGAGCAGGCGCACGACCGTGCGTGCCATGGCAATGCGCTGGAGAAGAACGGAGCGCTCGTGCTGGTCGGCGAGGCGATTGCGCAGGTGCAGGAGCCGGCTGTGGCGCTCCCAGTAAGCGTAGAAGGCCTGAACCAGTTCGGTTGCGCGGGCATCGATCTCCCCGTCCTCCCAGCGCGTGCGTAGCAAGGTGAGGTACGCCTCCTCGGCCTCGCGCGCGACGGGATCGAGTACGGCCAGAAACAGGTCGGGCAGATCGGCAAAGTACGTGTAGATCGAAGACATGCGCAGGCCCGTGTGCCGCGCGACTGCGCTGAGCGAAAATTCACAGGCCGGATCGGCGATCAACTCACGCGAGGCGCTCAGGATACGCTCGCGGGTGATCTTGCCCTTCTTGCCCAGCTTCTGTCCTTGCTGGTTGGTATCGTTCAGGCCTTCTCTCACGTCATCTTCAATCCATCACCACGTCCTGACCTGTGTCAGGAGGCACCTACTTCAGCCGGCGAGGCGCGTCGCGATGACCTTGCTGTCGAGGAACTCCTCGATGCCCGCAAGGCCCCACTCACGCCCCATTCCGCTGCCCTTGAACCCGCCGAAAGGCAGGTCACCGGCAATGCACATCCCTCCGTTAACGCTGATCGAGCCTGTCCGTATCCGGCGGGCCACGCGTTCGGCGCGGAGTTGATCGGCGGAAACCACCCCGCCCGAAAGGCCGTACTGGCTTTCGTTCGCAATGCGGATGGCGTCCTCGTCATCCTCGTAGGGGATCACCACCAGGACCGGGCCGAAGATTTCCTCCTGCGCGATGCGCATGGAATTGTCCACATCGACAAAGCACGTGGGTTCAATGAAGTAGCCCCCGCCCTTATCCGGTCGGGCCTTGCCTCCGGCGAGCAGCGTCGCGCCTTCCTGCTGTCCCAGGTCGATGTAGCCCAGCACCCGTTCCATCTGCCGCGCGCTGACGACGGGGCCCATGATGTGGGTCGGCTCGTCCATACCGCCCCAGTTGTCGCCAAAGCCCTGGTAGGCCATGGCGAGGCCCGCCTTGGCTTCTTCGTAGCGGCTGCGGGGGACAAGCAGGCGCGACTGCACGGCGCAGCCCTGCCCGGCGTGGAAGACCAGCATCGACTGCGCGCATTCGCGCGCGAAATCAGGCGCATCGTCGAGCACGATCTTGGCGCTCTTGCCGCCCAGTTCGAGGAAGACGCGCTTCAAGGTCGCCGCGCCCGCTTCCATGATGCGCTTGCCCACCCCGGTGGAACCGGTGAAGCTGACGAGATCGACGCGCGGGTCCTGGACGAGCTGCTCGCCCGCCGCGGCCGGGTCCTTGCCGAAGACGACGTTGAGGACACCCGCAGGAAAGCCCGCTTCTGCAGCCAGCTCGCCCCAGATCGCGCCCATGCCGGGTGTATCGGGGGCAGGTTTGAGGACAACGGTGCAGCCCGCCAGCAGCGCGGCGACGACCTTGCCCACGTTGACGTAGTGCGGCACGTTCCACGGCGTGATCGCCGCAACCACGCCAACCGGCTCGTAGACGACCTTGCGGTGCGAGGGGAAGCCGCGGAAATCACGATTGCCCAGGTCCTCTTCCCAAGTCACCTGGTCGAAGACAGCCAGGTAATCGTCCCAGCCCTGGTTGGCGGTATCGACATGCGCCATGCCCACCGCGCCCAGCGCCGCGCCCGCCTCGAACCGGGCCAGCGCGGCAAGCCGGTCCTTGTTGGCCTCGAACAAGGCGCGCAGCTTCGTCAGCAGCGCGACGCGGCTAGCCCGGTTGCCAGGATCCCCCCAGTCGGTTTCATCAAAGGCCCGGCGTGCGGCGGCAATGGCCGCATCGACATCCTGCGAGGTAGCATCGGCCGCCTCACCCGCGACCTCGCCCGTCCAGGGATTGATGACCTCGAAAGTCTTGCCGCCTTGCGCATCGCGCAATTCGCCATCGATGTAGAGGCGGGCCGGAGGAAGAAGCGTCATAGGGTGTCCTGTCTTCAACAAGGTCAGACCGGGCGACGCGCGCCCAGGGTCACGAGATCGAGATTGAGGTCCTCGGGCGAATCCACGATCGTGCGGAAAGTCGGCAGGAGCGAGGCGAAGTCGGTAATTGGCTGCTCCTGCATGGGCATGCCCGCCTCGGCACAAGCCTTGGCAAAGCGCATCGTCGTCTCCATCGACCACCCGCTCCCGGTCTTGCCTTCACCGAACATCTTGCCCGCGCGCACCGTGGTCACGCGAATGCCCTTGCCCGCCAGTTCTTCACGCCAGCCCTTGCCGATACGCTCGACCGCGCCCTTGGTCGCGGCGTAGAACCACAGCATCGGGATCGCGAGGTCGACGCTCTCGCTGGTGACGTTGATGATGTGCCCGCCCGAAGGCATCGACTTGACCGCCTCACGCGTGACAAAGACAGGCCCTGCAACATTGGTGGTGATCTGCGCGAGGATATCGGCATCCTCGGCGTCCTCCAGCGTGAAGGGCACGTAGACGGCCGCGTTGTTGATGAGAACGTCGATGCCCGCATGCACCTTGGCGATTTCGGCAAAGGCCTCGCGCACCGAAACCGGATCGCCGATGTCGCAGCGCACCGCCATGCAGTCGGGGCCGAATTCGGCGGCTGCGGTCTCCAGCTTGGCCAGCGTACGCCCCAGCATCACCACCTTGTCGCCGTCTTCGCAAAAGCGGCGCGAGAGCGCCTTGCCCAGCCCTTCGCCCGCGCCCGTGATCACGATCGTCCTTGCCACTCAGGCCTCCTGTCTTGGCTGGCGTTCCCAGTTCTCCGGGTAGGCCGAAAAATCGCCTGCGTAGGCGATGCCCCCGTCCCAGATTTCGCCACTGATCTTGGTGAAGAAGTGGACCGTGCGCGCGAACGAGCCGGCCGTGGAGCGCGGCTCCATCGCCACGCCGCTGGGCGAGACTCCGCGGGCGCGCGCCGAGAAGTCCTTGACGCTGAAAAGCAGGTTGTCGGTCTGGTGTGCGCAGACCACCAGCTCACCTCCCGGGCAGTAGCGCCGCGGGTTGCACTGGGTGCCCGCGAGCCTCCCGCGCTTCATGCCGACAAAACCGGGCACGCGGCTGACTTCGGGGATATGCACTTCATCGTACCAGCGGTGGTAGTCTTCCTCGCGCCCCTGCACGAAGTTGGCCGGGATGATGAACAGCCCCGAGAGCGGCTTGCCCTGCTGCCAGTTGGGGCCGACGTGCCAGTCGGAATACATGTTGTAGGTGTAGAGCCGCTCGCTCTCGTCGCCATCGTCGATGAGCCCGGCGCAGCGCGGTCCTTCGAGCAGGCGGCCCAGCTTGGGAATGTCCCTGTCGGGGACCTGATAATCGAACTCGTAGAAGCTGAGAAAGCGCCAGGGCTGATCGATGTCGGGCATGATCTGGATCGGGGCGATCTCGAAGCGATCAGCCGAGAGGAAGCCCTCCAACCCGGCAAGCCGGGGGCGGTGCTCCTCCTCAAACCACGCGGCGTAGTCTGCCTCGCGCCCCGCCGCGATGTTGTGCAGGTGCAAGGTCACGTAACGGGCCATGAAGCCTCCTCTTCCGCTCTCCATCCTAACTCGCAGGCCGGCGCGGGCAACGCCCGGCACCAACCATCGCTGCCGCGGTGGGTCACGCCGGATTCCGGCATGGCCCACCCACGCCTGTCAGCGCGCGCCGAAGGTGAAGCGGATGTTGATCCCGAACTCGCGCGGCGGGGTCATCCGGATGTTGGTGTAGGTGCTGGTGAACGAGGCGTTCTGCGGCGATCCGAAGATCGGTCCGGTCGGCCCGAAGCCCTGCAGCGGCAAGGTCTGGTACTGGCTGCTGAGCGGCAGCGAGCGCTGGGTCACGCGTTCCATCTCGAACAGGTTCTTGGCAAACAGCGTGACTTCCCA
Organism: Novosphingobium mangrovi; assembly: GCF_022818885.1. Lineage (NCBI taxonomy): Bacteria > Pseudomonadati > Pseudomonadota > Alphaproteobacteria > Sphingomonadales > Sphingomonadaceae > Novosphingobium > Novosphingobium mangrovi. The sequence continues at coordinate 40,070 of NZ_JALHAT010000024.1, forward strand.
GGCCCCTTGCGGGTCGCGGATGCCGGTGAAGACATTGAACAGGCCGTACTGCTTGACGCTGTCCCAGGCGTTGGTCGGATCGCCCGCGCTCTTGCCATAGAAGCTGTAAAGGCCACGCACGAAGCCATCGACCTTGTTCGAGATCGGGCGCGAATATTCCGCCATCGCCGTGGCCGAGAACTTGGGCTGGCTGGAGGCGGCCTGGTTGACCGTGCAGGCCGAGATATTGTCGCTGCCGACAACGCCCATGAGCTCACCCAGGCTCGGCGCGCTGGCCGGAGAATCCGGTACACCATCCGGGTTCAGGAAGTCGTTGCAGGGAATGACCCCGTCCTTGATCTGGCCGTCGGCATAAGCGGCAACGAGGCTGATGTTGAGATCGGGCGTCGCCTCCAGGGAGAGTTCGCCTTCCATGCCCCAGACCTCGACCGGAACGCCCGAGACGAAGTTGAAGCGGTTGACGCGCGGATTGACCGTCTGGCTCGCCTGGTCATACGAATAGTCGACGAAATAGACGCCGCTGATGCCGCTCGAACCCGGAACGCGGTAGGGGTAGTTCTGGAACTCCTGATAGTAGCCCGCGACGTTGAGACGCATGCGCCCACCCATCAGCGTGGTCTTCAGGCCCAGTTCGTAGGACGTGGAGGTCTCGTCGTCGGTCCGCTGGAACGAGCGTTCGAGCGCGGACTGGTTCACGCTGAAGTCGCCCACCGCGAAGAGGCCCGGACGGAACGAGCTGCCGACACTGGCGTAGAGCATGATGTCGGGCGTGAAGTTGTGCTGGGCGCTGACCTGATAGATCAGCTTGTCGGTATCGATATTGGATTCGTTGAGCCCGATGCCCAGTGGTGTCGAGACGAGCAGCGTGCGATCGGCCGGATCGAGCTGGTTCACCGCGTTGAGCGTAATGTTGTTGCTGGACTTGAACTTGATGTAGCGCGCGCCGCCCGAGATCTGGGTCGCATCCCCGATATGAACGGTCAGGTTGCCGAAGAACGACTTCTCGTCGGTCACGGAAAGCGAATAGACATCCTGCTGCGTGAGCGCCGCGATGCCCCCACCAAACACCGCCGGCAGCGTGATCGGACCATCCCGGAAGACGGTGTTGCCCGAGTCCGTCTTGCGGAAGAAAGCGCCGACCACGTAGTCGAACATCCCCGCGACCATTTCCTCGTTCTGGAGGCGGATCTCGTGGCTGGTGGCGACCGCGCCCCCGATGGTCTGCTGGTAGTAGTCAAAACCCTGGAAATAGCCGCCGTGGTCGAGCGGCTCGACGCTGGCGATATCCTGTTCGAGGCGCGAGCCGACGTAGATCAGGCTCTGCCCGGCAAAGCTGGCCTGCCCCTGCCAGTTGAAGATTTCATACTTTTCCGTGCTGTGGCGCGAGTCCTCGGCCACGGCGTTGCGATCCCCCGGGGTCACGAGGACCGGACTGTCGCCCAGCACGTCGCTGACCAGACTGAAGGATTCGGCCTGATCGTAATTGCGGCGCTTGCGGTCGACACGCTGGTAGCCACCCTCGAAGCGCAGCCAGTCGGTCGGCTGGACGACGGCGGTGATGCGCCCCCCCTTGGTACGCGCAAAGGGATCGCGGCCATCGAAGGTCGGGTTGATGGTGGTGACGCGGTCGACCTCGTCCTCGGCAAAGATGCCCGCAACGCGAATACCCGCCACCCCTTCGATCACCGGAATGCCGAGCGCCCCGTTGACGTTGATAGTGCCGATGTCGTTGGCCGTGCTCGCAACGTAGCCGCCGATCTCGTAAAGGTCGGGCTTGTGGGTGGTCACGATCATCGAGCCCGAGGGCGAGGCGCGGCCCCGCAGCGCGCCCTGGGGCCCGCGCAGGACTTCGACCTGGGCAATGTCGAAGGTCTGCTGCAACACCACCTGCGGCAGGATCGGCGCATCGTTCTGGTAGAACTCGATGGTGTTGTTGAAGCCGCTGGCGTTGACGTCCATGTTGACGCCGCGGATCTGGGCATTGGCACCGAACGAATTGGCGTTGGTGCCCAGCTGCAGGCCCGGGACAAGCTGCTGCACATCGGTGAAGTCACGGATGTTGAGTTCGGCGAATTCCTCGGCGGTGACGGTGTTCACCACGAGAGGCACGTCCTGCACGTCCTCGGCACGGCGGCGCGCGGTCACGACAATGGCATCGAGGACGAGGTCATCGCGCATGCGGATCCCTGAGTCCTGCGCGTCCCCCGAACCCGTCTCCTGCGCCTGCACCGCGGCCGGCTGCACCAGGGCGCAGACTGCAGAAGCGGCAAGAAGCTTCGCCAGATAACCCATCTCCATCTCCCGTTTTCGCCAGACGGGGACACTTCGCTCCGCGTCTGTTGCTGTTATCGTTGTATCTCGGGCCGATCTTCCCCCGTGGGCAGGTGCGCCCCGCGCATCCGGACGGACGCATCGGAGTATCGTCGCCGGCATTACTGGTACGAGAGGCACTGGATCGTTGGAATGGCGATGCGGACTTTATCGCAGCGGCGTTATGCCTGAGAAAACCGCCGATTTCCGCCCCAGTCAACTGTCCCGTACCGCAAAATCAATTCTCCAGAACAAGGGCTTGCATGAAGGGAGCGCACGGGCGATCAGCCACGATAGCCGCGCAGGCGATTTCCCGCATCAACCGGCAGCACGAGGTTATTGAGGAAGCTACCCTCGCGCGAGGCAAGATAGAGGCAGGCCTCAGCGATATCGGACGGGCTGCCGGGCCGTGAAGGTGCGAGCTGCATGCCGGTGAGGCGCGCCATCGCCTCGTCGCCAAGGGCACCGGTGCTGGCCTCGGTCTCCATCATGCCCGGCGCGATCGCGACGCAGCGCACCCCCTCGCCCGCAAGCTGGCTCGCCAGCCCGAAGGTCACCGCGTTGAGCGCCGCCTTGGTCACCCCATACGCGGTTCCCGGCACGTTGCTCGCCATCGAGGACTGGTTGATGATGAGCCCACGCGCGCGCGCCAGCGGGGCGCGCAGGTGTTCAGCGAGGAGCAACGGCGCCAGTGTGTTCACGGCCAGATAGTGCTGCCACTTGGCAAACCCCAGCCCGAAGAAGCCACTGGCGATCTCGCCATAGGCAAGCCCGGCGTTGTTGACGAGGACATCGAGGCTCGCGTGCGCGGTGCAGACCTCGTCGGCCAGGGCCCGAATCGAATCTTCCTCGGACAGATCGGCAACCAGCGAAGAGCAGGATGCACCTGCCGCGCGCAGTTCCTCGACGCTTTGGGCCAGGCGCTGCGCGTCGCGATCAACCAGCACGGCATGTGCGCCCTCATCTGCGAACGTACGTGCAATGGCAAAGCCCAGCCCGCCTGCAGCGCCTGTCACGAGGACGGTCTTTCCCTCCATCCGGGCCATCAATGCGCTCCTCGCGTGGCCGGAGGATCGAGCGTGATCGCAACGTGGGGGATCTCGCCCGCGAACGCGTCCTCGCCGCCCGGATAGGCGGCGACATCGACGCCGGTGTCGCGGCCCAGATCCAGCGTCTCACCCAGTCCGGCGGGCATCAGGAAGGTCGAACGCACCGAACCGCTGGCCAGCGTGTCCGCGCCCGACCGCAGGGCCAGTGTCGCGCCCTGGCGTGGGCCTGGCGTCTCAAGCCGCAGGACCAGTGGCTTTCCCGGGTCCACGCGGTTTCTGGCGCGGATCGTCACCATATCGTCCGGGTGGGTCGAGGCGGCGTAGGTAAACATCGGGCGGCCCTTGTCGAGATAGAGGCTCCAACCGGCAAAACGGCTGCCATAGGCCACGATGACACCCGAAGCATCGGCCGATGCCGGAGCGATCTCGGCGCTGAGGGTAAACGAGCGCCCGGCGAACATCGGCGCGCTCTGGGCCGGAACGCTAACGCCCTTTCCCCAGTAATCGAACTGGCTGCGCCCCTGCGGACGATGGCCCGCCGCGCGCAGGAAGCCGAAGCGGTGGTCGAGCGGATAGACATGGTTGGCCTCGGCCTCGCGCTCCCACAAGGCGACCATCTCGGCCACCTTCGCCGGGTTTGTGGCGGCGACATCGCGGCTCTGCGAATAGTCCTCGCGCAAGTTGTAAAGCTGCCAGTCGCGCGATGCATCGGCGGGCGGCGCCAGCATCCAGGGTGTGCGGCCATCGTCCTGGGCAAGGAACCAGCCATCGTGCCACAGCCCGATCTTGCCCCCCATCTCGAAATACTGGGTGCGGGTATGGTCCGGCGTGCAGGCCTCGAGCGTGGAGAGCAGGCTTCTCCCGTCCATGGGGCGCTGCGCCACCCCGTTCACGCGCGCGGGCACGGGCAGTTGGGCGGCCTCCAGGATCGTGGGCGCGATATCGACAAGATGCCCGAAGCGCGCGCAGACCGAACCGGGCGCCGCCGCGCGGTCATTCCAGCGCAGGATCATGCCATTGCGAATGCCTCCCAGCATCGAGGCGTACTGCTTGGTCCAGCGCAGCGGTGTGTTCATCGCCCAGGCCCAGCCCGCGGGGTAGGCCTGGTAGGTCATCGGACCGCCCATGCGATCGAGGTTCGACGTCAGCCAGGCTTCATCCTCGGTCAGCCCGTTGATCTTGCCCAGTTCGTTGAGCGTTCCCTCGTTGCCGCTTTCCGCGCTGGCACCATTGTCGCCAATGACGAGGATGGTGAGCAGGTTGCGTCCCTCACCAGTACGCTCCAGTTCGTCGAGCACACGGCCCAGCTGCGCGTCCTGATAGGCCAGCATCGCGGCCGCCACTTCCATGCTGCGCGCGGCGAAGCGCTGGCGCGCGGGCGACAGACTGTCCCAGGCCACGATCTCGGCGGGACGCGCGGTCAGCTGCGTGCTTTCGGGAATGATCCCTTGCGCCTTCATGCGCGCAAAGCTCTCGTCGCGCATCGCATCCCAGCCGCCATCGAAACGCCCCGAAAAGCGTGCGATCCAGTCCGCCGGGGCCTGGTGCGGGGCATGGGTGGAGCCCGGCGCGTAGTAGAGGAAGAAGGGTTTGTCGGGCGCGGCGGCCTGCTGGTTGTGCACCCAGTCGATGGCCTCGCTCGCCATGCGCGCCTCCATCATCGGCGCGTCCTCGGCCACGTCGGGCAGACGGGTGGTGCCCCGGTAGATCGCGGGCTGGTACTGGTCGCTGTCGCCCCCGACGATGCCCCAGAAGTATTCAAAGCCCTGCCCGGTCGGCCACTGGTCGAAGGGCCCGGCCAGGCTTGCATCGGCGTGGCGCACATTATGGGTCTTGCCGAACATCGCGGTGTTGTAACCGTTCAGTTTCAGGATCTCGGCGAGCGGCGCGGTCTCGCGCGGGATCTGTGCGGTATAGCCCGGATAGCCCGCGGGCAGGTCGGCCAGATGGCCAAAGCCCACGTTGTGGTGGTTGCGTCCGGTCAGGAGCGCGGCGCGGCTGGGTGAACAGATACCGGTCGTATGGAACTGGTTGAAGCGTACACCGGCCTGCGCGATGCGATCCAGATTGGGCGTGGGCACCGGCCCTCCGAACGTGCTTGCCATGGCAAGGCCGACATCGTCGCTCATGAACAGGAAGACATTGGGCGCGTTCGCGGGGGCCGTCACCCGAAAGGGCGATGCAGGCCGCGAGCCGCTCACGTCCTGCGCAATGGAGCCATCGAAGGCCGGTGCCGGGATCGGCAACACGTTGCGCGAAGGCGCCGAGCCCGTCTGCGCGCAAACCTGCGCGTTGGTGGCCAGAGCCAGCGCCGCCGCGCCGACACGCGCGATCCTCTTCCAGTGCATCGTATCCCCCTCCCCTTCGTTCGCCTCTTATTCGGTGCGGTCGAACGCCACCCGGCTTATTCTCCAGACGCCATCTGTGCGCCGGAATTCATCATGGTAACGGCCGAAGACAAAATCGACCTGCCCGCTGCCCCGCCGTTTCATGCGCACGTTCACGGTCCAGTCTGCGCTGGCCGTGTCACCCTCGATCGCGATGCATGGCGAATGCAGGTTGTGGACCATCCATTCGCTGCCCCCGCCGATCTTGTCGGTGAGCAGCGTGCAGATGGCGCGCGCCTCGTCCATTTCGCCAAAGCCGTAGTCGGCGGTGACGTCCGGGGTGAACAGCGCCATCAGCCGCGCGATGGCGGCCTCGCGATCCTGCGTGGAGGAATCGGCGGCCTGGCAGTAGCGAGCCTTGAGATTCTGGATCTCCTCGAAGTCGGTCATGCCAGCTCTCCCTCCAGCCGCCGCGCGGCCATTTCGCGCAGGTCCGCCGTCTTGATCTTGGCCGATCCCGTAGTCTTGAGATCCTCTTCGGCAAAGAACAGCACGCGGCGCGGCACCTTGTAGCTGGCGAGCGTGCGCTTCGCGAAGGCGCGCACGTCCTCCTCCTCCAGCGCCGCGCCATCCTGCGCGACGACGGCGGTGACAACGATCTCGCCCAGCAGGTCATGCGGCACGCCCACCGTCTGGTTGAGCCGGACGCCGGGACACTGGCGGATCACCGCGTCGATCTCCAGCGGCGAGACATTGGCCCCGCCGGTCTTGATGATGTCGTTGAGCCGCCCTTCCCAGAACAGCCGCCCGGCCGCATCGACGCGCCCGCCATCGCCCGTGCAGAAGAAGCCCTCGTCATCGAGCGTCTCGTCGAGCGGGATGCCCAGGTACCCCATCATCAACGTCGGCCCCTTGACCGCAATCTCGCCGCGTTCGCCCACGGGCACGGCCTTGCCGGTCAGCGGATCGACGATCTTGAAGGTCATGCCCGGCTGCGGCACGCCGCTCGAACCCGCCTTTTCGGCCTCGGGCGTCCCCGAAGGATAGATCGCGCTGATCGTGAAGGTCTCGGTATTTCCATAGGCCGCCATCGGCTCGTCCCAGTCGGCCGTGATCGTGGGATGCTGGCCAAAGGCGTGGCGGGCCGAGATATATTTCATCGCCGACAGGTCGACCTCGGCAAAGTTGGATGCCGCGGCAAGCTGCGCCCACTGGTGGGGCCAGGCAATCGCCATGCTCACGCGCTCACGTGCCATGAGGTCGAGCGCCTCTTCGGCCTGGAAGGTCGCTTGCAGCACCAGCGTACCGCCCGCCGACAGCGTGCCGCCAATCGCCATCCCGAAATTGCCCGAGAAGAAGAAGCCGTTGGCCGACCAGGTCCGCGCATCAGCCTTCGTCTGGTAGAAGCGACGCCAGCGCCACAGCTGCAGCGCAACCGCACGGTGCGAAGAGAGAATGCCCTTGGGCATCGCGGTCGAGCCCGAGGAAAAGAACAGGACGCCCGGATCGGCCGGTGTGACCGTGGCCGCGCTTGCCTCGACCAGCGCGGGGGAAATGGCCTCTCCGCGCGCGAGAAACGTAGCCCAGTCCTCGATCCCGTCGCTCTCCTGCGGCGCAGCACCCACCGCCGCGACATGGCGCAGGAAGGGCAGGCCTGGCGCATGGATCGCCGCGCCGCGCGCCTCGGCCACGGCCGGTTCGATTCCCCCCAGCATGGCCGCAAAGTCCTTCTTCAGAACCTGGCGCTCCATGAGGAGCACCGAGACGCCCGAGACCTTGAGGAGATGCGCCAGCTCGGCCTGCGTCGAGAAGGTGTTGAGCGTGGTTGCCACCCCACCTGCCAGCGCCGTGCCCCAGACGGCCGCGAGAAACTCGGGCCGGTTGGTCATCAGGACGCCCACCCGCGTGCCCTTGCCCGTGCCGCAGGCGAGCAGCGCACGCGCCACCTTCTGTGCCTGTTCCAAAAGATCGGCGTAGGTCCAGGCGACGCGCACGCCGCCTTCGTGGAAGACCAGCGCCTCGTTCGTCCCGCCCGCCTCGCAGACCTCGCGGAGCCAGCCCGGCAGGGTCAGAGCGCCCAGCCCCTCCTCGTCGGCCAGAGGGGGGCCGTGGATGACAGAGAGCGGCGTTGCCATGGCGCGCCCCCGCTCAGGCGTTGACGTCGACGATGTAGCGGCCCTTCACCTCGCCCGACATGAACCGCGCCGCCGCATCGATGGCCTCGCCAAGGCCGATCTCCTGGCCGATGGCATCGAGCTTGGCCGGATCGAGATCGCGCGCGAGCCGCTCCCAGGCCTTGAGGCGCTTGGCCTTGGGCGCCATCACGCTGTCCACGCCCAAGAGGCGCACACCGCGCAGGATGAAGGGCATGACGGTTGCGGGCAGATCGAAGCCTTGCGCCAGGCCGCAGGCCGCGACCGCGCCGCCGTACTTCGTCTGCGCGCAGGCGTTGGCGAGCGTGAAGCTGCCCGCCGTATCGACGACGCCCGCCCACAGTTCCTTCTGGAGCGGCTTGCCCTTCTCGCTCATCGTCGCGCGCTCAATCACCTCGTCGGCGCCCAGGCCCTTGAGGTAGTCGGCCTCGGCCATCTTGCCGGTCAGCGCGTGGACGGTGAAACCCGCTGCCTTGAGAAGAGCGATCGCCACCGATCCCACCCCGCCGGTCGCACCGGTGACGAGCACCGGACCCTGCTCAGGCGTGACGCCCGCCTCGACCAGCGCCTCGACGCACAGCGCCGCAGTGTAGCCCGCCGTGCCGATGGCCATGGCCTGCTTCTCGCTGAAGGCCTCGGGCAGTGGCACCAGCCAGTCGCCCTTGAGCTTGGCTACCTGGGAAAGGCCACCCCAATGCGTTTCGCCCACGCCCCAGCCGTTCAGCACAACCTTGTCGCCCGCCGCATAGTCGGGATGCGAACTTTCGCGCACGGTTCCTGCCAGGTCGATGCCCGGCACGATCGGCCAGATGCGCACCACGGGGCTCGAGCCGGTGATCGCGAGGCCGTCCTTGAAGTTGAGAGTCGAATAGGCGACGTCGATGGTGACATCGCCATCGGGCAGCGCGCTTTCCTCCAGCTGGGTCAGCGAGACCTTCTGTCCCTCGTCGGTCTTCTCGATCTGGATGGCCTTGAACATGGACGCTCTTCCTCAATCCGCTGTGCGTGAACCGGCCCACCCGGGCCGCTATGTGTGGGAAGCACTCTTGCAAAGGCGCGCGGCAATTTCAGCAGCGAAACCCGCGCGCAGGCGATTCATCGCCCGCCCGCTATATCGATCTCGTCGTCGGGGCTGATCGGGGTGCGCAGACGCGCGACCACCTCGGGAAACATCTCGGGCTTCATCGAGCCGAACATCGAGAGGCGCAGGATTTCCCGGCTCATGCGCAAGGCGAGCTTGGCGCGGTCGCCCTCGTCGGCGGCGTGTGCGCGCACCCAGACCGGCCACAGGAAAATGCCCGAAAGGACCAGCACCGACATCGCCTCGGCGTCGACATGCTCCTGCGCCAGTTCGGTCTGCGTGAAGCGTTCAAGTGAGCCCTGGAATTCGCGCCAGAAGGGGTCCGCGGTCGGGTTGGGCGAGGCCAGGATCTGGAGCAGCCAGCTACGACAGATATCCGCGTTCTCGGTCGCAAAGCGAACGAGGCGGTACATCGTGTCGGGAATGTCGACGTCTTCGACCTGGCGTTCGACGACCTCCTCGGGAGCGCCGAAGACCGCACGCATCAGCCGATCCGACACCCATTCCATGGCCGCAGCCACCAATTCGTCGCGCGACTGGAAGTGCTGGTAGGCGGTCCCGCGGTTGACCTTGGCAAGATGTGCCACGGCCGAGACGCTGACCGCATCGCCGCCCTGCTGGGCGATCAGCCGGGTCGCGGCCTCGAGGATCGTGCGCCGCGTCTCGGCAGGGTTGCGCACGCGCTTGGTGCGCGCGGGGGCCGGCGGGGGGACAGGCTCGCTCATCCCTCGCGCGCTACGTCATAGCGCGCCAGATAGCGACCGAATTCTGGCCTGAGGCTGGCTTCGTCGAGGCCAAATTGCGCCAGCTTGTATTCGTGGCGGCCGAACTTGTCCTGCGGGTTGGCGGCCAGCCAGCGGGTCATGCCGTCTTCCGCCTCGGGGGTCCATTCATCGCCCAAGGCGGCGTAGAGCGCCTTCATCTGGCCCAGCGGATCGTCCCTCAGCGCGGCGTAGTGCACATCGACGATGCTCTCTTCACCGTGGCGTTCGCGGTAGTCCATGATACGCCTTGCATGTTCCACCGCCTGAAAGGTGCAGTTCTGCGCGATCCATTGCGCATCGACCCGCCCGGCATAGCCCTTGTGCGCCAGACTGATGATCGAGCAGAAACTGCCCATCGCGGTCAGCGGATCGCGGTGCGTCCAGACCAGCCGTGCGTCGGGATAGACCGTCTTCAACGTGTCGAGCCAGAGCGCGTGGCTGGGCATCTTGAGGTTCCAGATCCCGCCCTGGTGGTGCTGGAGCACCTGCAGGAACTGCTTGTGGTAGGTGTAGGCGCTGGTCATGTCGCACTGGAAGTACCAGTCCCGGTAATTGGGCAGCTTTCCCCGCGATTCCAGGCTCAAGGCCTTGAAATCGTGCGCCATAAAGAAGATGCACTCGTTGGGATAGGTCGCCGAGTTGCGGTAGTACTTGCCCATCTCGGGCATGGCTTCCAGCAGCATCTTCTCCTGCTCCAGCTTCTTCACCGCGCGCATGTCGCGGGTGAGCGCCCCTTCGGCCACCGGCGGGAACGGGTCCTCGATCTCCCAGGTCAGCGCCGAGCGGCGCGCCGGATCGGCGTTGAGGAGATTGGAGAGAAGCGTGGTGCCCGTGCGCGGAATGCCGAAGACGAAGACCGGCTTCTCGATGGCCCGCGCGCTGATCTCGGGATGGGCCTTGTGGTAGTCGATCGTCTTGAGACGCAGCGCCAGATTCTGGACAAGATCGCCCCGGAAACGCTCGACCAGGGGCGCAGGCCGGTCATCGGCGTTGATGTCGGCGACGAGGATCTCCAGTCCTTCGCGAAAGCTGTCGCTGCCAAAATCCTCGCGCCCGGTGCGAAAGCAGGCCGTCTCGATCAGCTGGTCGACGTTGAGCCCTGACATGGAATCCCTCTCCCTCGTGTTTGCCGCAGGATTGACCCTGCAGGCAGGGCGCGGACAAGGACGGCGCGGGCCATATCGCTTGCACGATTGTCACCCTGCGTCGCTGGACCGCCCCTTCGCCGCGTGATGATCTGCGCCCAACGCGCCGGAGCACGGCGGCAACACGAGGGAGAGCGTGGATGGGTTCCGGCCTGTTTGACTGCAAGGGCAAGGTAACGCTGGTGACCGGCGGCAACAGCGGCATTGGCCTGGGCTTTGCACGGGGCGTGGCGCAGATGGGCGGCGATCTCGTGCTGTGGGGGCGCAATCGCGAACGCAACGAAGCCGCGCAACGCGAACTTCTGGATCTGGGCGCCGGGCGCGTCTCGTGCCAGCAGGTCGACGTGACCGACGAGGCCGCGATCATTGCAGGCTACCACGAACTCCTGAAGCACATGGGCCGGGTCGACTGCGTCTTTGCCAATTCGGGCATGTCCGCCGCCTCGCGCAGCCTGCTCGACATGAGCACCGAGGAATACCGCGCGATCATGAACCTCAACCTCGACGGGGCCTTCTTCACCCTGCGCGAGGGCGCGCGCGCGATGGTGCGCCGCGCCGAGAACGGCGAGCCGGGCGGCAGCCTGGTCGCCTGCGGCAGCCTCTCGATGTTCATGGGCCTTGCCGGCAAGCAGAGCTACGCGGGCTCGAAAGCGGCGCTGGGTGCCATGATCCGTGGCATGGCCGTGGAATTCGGCAAATACGGCATTCGCGCCAATGCCATTGCGCCGGGCTACGTCGTCACCGGCATGATGGATAATCCGCAAGGCAAGATGGTAACCAGGATGTTCGCCGAGCGCACGCCCATCCCGCGCGAGGGCTACCCGGCCGACTTCGAGGGCATCGGCGCCTACCTCGCCTCCGATGCCTCGCGCTGGCACAGCGGCGACACCATCGTCATCGACGGCGCCTACCTCGTACGGCCGATGTGAGGAGAGAGACCATGGGAAGACTCCTGCGAATCCATAACGTCGACGATGTCCGTCTCGACGAGTACCAGCGCCCCAGTGCCGGGGCCTCGGACGTCGTCATCCGCATGAAGGCAGTGGGCATCTGCGGCAGCGACCTCTCCTACATCAAGCACGGGGGCATCCCCGCCCCCGGCACGCTCACAGCGCTCGGCCACGAGGGCGCGGGCGAAGTGATCGAAGTGGGCGGCGATGTCGCGGGCGTGGAGCCGGGCCAGCGCGTCATCGTCAACCCGATGATGACGCCCAGCTACATCGGCAGCGGCGGGCCGGAAGGGGCCTTCACCGAGGAACTGCTGGTGCGTGACGGGGTCGCGGGCGTGAACATCCTGCCGATCCCCGAAGGCGTCTCCTACGAGGTCGCGGCAATGTGCGAGCCGCTCGCCGTCGCCCTCCACGGCGTCAACCGGGCCGAGGCGAAAGCGGGCGAGAGGATCGCGATCTTCGGCTGCGGCCCCATCGGTCTTGGCATGGTGCTCTGGGCGATCGACCGGGGATGCCGCGACGTGATCGCGCTCGACCTCTCGGACGACCGGCTCGAACGCGCCAAGGCGCTGGGCGCCCACACGATCAACCCCGCGCGCGAGGACGTACAGGCGCGCATCAAGGAAATCCACGGGACCGAGAGTGTTTTCGGAAAGGAGAAGTCGGGCACCGACGCCTTCATCGACGCAGCGGGCGGCCCCAGCATCCTCTCCGACGTCGTCGCGCTCGCCAAGAGCCACGCGCGCCACGTCATTACCGCCGCGTACCTCAAGCCCATCGAGCTTCCGGCCGGCCCCATGCTCACCACCGAAATGACCATCACCACGGCGGTCGGCTATCCCACCGAAATGCCCGAGGTGGTGGCCGCACTGCCCCGCCTTCAGGACGCCATCGCGCCGATGATCAGCCACACGCTGCCCTTCGCGCATGTGCTCGAGGGCCTCAAGATCGCCGCCAGCCCGCAATCGGGGAAGGTGATGATCGCCTTCGAGGAGGCCTGATGGCCGACGCTCAGGAAAAGGCGCCCGCCCTCGCATCGCTCGTCCGGCAGGGCGATGCGCAGACCGAGGCCGATGCAATCGCCCCCGGCATCTTCGGCGTACGCGACATCTCGAACGCCTATCTCGTCACCACGGGCGACGGCGACGTGATGATCAACACCGGCTTCATGGACAACGCCGCGCGCAACCGGGACCTTCTTGCCCCCCACCGCACCGGGCCCTTGCGCGCCGTGGTCCTGACGCAAAGCCATGCCGATCACTTCGGCGGGATCGATACGTTCTGCGAAGACGGAACCCAGATCCTCGCCGGGCCCGGCTTTGCGCGCAACTGGCAGGACATGAAGTCCCTCCAGCCCTTCTTCGGCCCACGCTCACGCAAGCTCTGGGGCGCCACGCTCAACCGCGGCACGCGTCCCGCCCCGCCGCCCGAAGTCACCCCGCAGGAAGTCGCGGACGGACATGCCTTCACGCTGGACGAACGCCGCTTCGAACTGCTCCACACGCCCGAAGGCGAGACGACCGACGCGCTGAGTGTCTGGCTGCCCGAAGAGCGCATCGCCTTCACCGGCAACCTGTTCGGGCCGGTCTGGCTCTCGATGCCCAACTTCAACACGCTTCGGGGCGACCGGCCGCGCTCGGTGCGCACCTTTCTCGCCTCGCTGGAACGGGTGCGGGCCCTGGGAGCGGACATCCTCGTGACCGGGCACGGCGATCCCATTGTCGGCGCCCAGCGCATCCGCGCCGATCTCGACCGCGTCGAGGCCGCCGTTTCGCATGTCCTCCACGCCACGCTGGACGGCATGAACGCCGGAAAATCGCTGCACGAACTGATGCGCACAGTCGAGATACCTGAAGACATCGCCATCGCGCAGATGCACGGCAAGACCAGCTGGACTGTCAAGGCCATCTGGCACGAGTACGCCGGGTGGTTCCGCTATGAGAGCACGACCGAACTCTACGGCGTGCCGCAGACTTCCGTCCACGCCGACCTCGTCGAGCTGGCGGGTGCCGATGCCCTCGCTTCGCGCGCCCAGAACCATGCCGCCAAGGGCGAGCCGCTGGAGGCGATCCACCTGTGCGACATTGTCCTGCACGTTGACCCGGATCATACCGAAGCGCTGGGTGCCAAGCGCGAGGCCCTGGGCCTTCTCCTCACCGCATGTGGCGGCGCGAACCTGTCCGAGACGATGTGGTTGAAGTCGCAAATGGCCGCGTGCGAGGAGAAGCTGGCAGGCGCTTAGAAGAACAGGGATGATTTCCGAGGGCCATCGCCCTCGGGCTCTTCATACTGTCGAGCTCACTTGGCGCGCGCCATGTCGGGTATGGAAGGTGAGGTTCCCTGACCTCGCGTTACGCGGCCGACATGGCTGGACAACCCTGAGGTAGACAATTCCGGGAGCCCGAGGGCGATGGCCCTCGGAAATATCCATTTATATAACTGTATTTATTGATAAGTTTTATCATTTCCAACCACAAAGGCCCTCGCAATCCCCTTGGGATCACGAGGGCCCATGAACCATGTCCTCAGCCCTTGCTCGGCAGCTGTGCGATGGCAGTCCCGATCGCGCTCATCTCGCCGCGGTGGGTTTCGGCGCGTTGCTGCACCTCGACGAACTTCTTGCCGCCCTCCTCGAACTTGCGGACGACTTCGCCGGTGATGAAGATGACGTCGCCGTCGGGATTGTGGCGGCGGATCTGGCAGGTGTGGCGGGTCAGGAAGCCGTCGTCGCCGATCCAGTTGGTCATGTGGTGGGTCAGCCAGCTGCAGCGCTCAGGCCCGTAATCGTAGGCGCCGGGCGTTCCGACCTCGCGCGCGAAGTCATCGTCCCAGTGGACGCGCTCGGGCACGTCCTTGATCCCGAACTTGTTGGGGATGCCCAGCCCCGGATGCGCGTCGATCAGCTGGAAGTGCAGCTTGTTGGTGCGGATGTAGAGCCCGCCCCAGCCTTGCGCGTAGCCGATGAAGCCGGTCACCGTCATCGGGCCCTTCATCATCTTGGGGAGCTTGTCGCCCACGGCGACGTCCTCCCAATAGCGCGGTGCGGCCCCGCGCACTTCCTCGTTGCGGTAGAGGTCGAACCATTCCTCCAGCTGGGCCGGGTCGATGGTTTCCACCTTGCCCTTCACGCTGTCGTACTTGCTGCCGCGCTCACGCGCCTCGTCGCGGTCGGTGCGGAAGACATAGCTGTCGCACTCGGCCACGTGGTCGCCGTGCTGGTTGTAGAAATCGACGTGGTAGATCTGCTGATAGGCGCGCCCGGCGAAGCGGGTCTGGTGCTCGATCAGGTCCTTGAGATGCGCCTCGGTACGGATCGTGTCGCCGCGCAGGACCGGCTTGTGCCAGGTCCAGTCCGCGCCCGCCCACATCGCATGGACACCGGGCAGGCCACCGCAATAGCCCGAGACGATGCGGCTGGTGGTGAAGAGGAAGCTGGGCAGCGCGACAATGCTTCCGTAGCTGGATTTCTCCGCGTAGGCCGGATCGCACCACAGCGGGTTATCATCGCCGATGCCGTGGGCGTAGTGGCGAATGCTGTCGCGCGTCGCCTCGTAGTTCCACGGCTCAACCGTGTTCTCGATTGCTACGCCGATGCGCGCGCGCAGATCCTCGAGGCCTTCCTCGGTGATCTTGGGAAACTTCTTCTCCTGGGCCTGGGTTGCCATGGGTCCTCTCCTTGAAACTGCTGTTGTCGGGTGTCAGGCGGGGGTGGCCGCCGCCGCTTCACGGTCGCGCAGGACCTTGCGGTTGACCTTGCCCGCAGGGGTCTTGGGCAGTTCGTCGACGAACTCGACGATGCGCGGGAATTCATGCTGGGCGAGCCGCGTGCGGGTGAAATCCTGAAGCTCCTTCACGAAGCTTTCGGCAGGTAGGCGAGGCGAGATCACGAAGGCTTTCACCACCTGGCCGCGCTTCTCGTCGGGCGCGCCGATGACCGCGCATTCGCGCACATCCTCGTGCTTGAGCAGGGTGTTCTCGATCTCCACCGCACTCATCGTCCAGCCCGCCGAGATGATGACGTCGTCGGCGCGGCCGCAGTGGTAGAAGTACCCGTCCGCATCGATCTTCGCGCGGTCCTTGGTCGAGAGCCAGCCCGATTTGCGGCGCAGCATGAGCTCCCCCACCTCGCCCGGCTCCACGGGGGTTCCATCGGGACGCTGCACCTGCAGTTCGAGCCCGGGCACAGGTTTGCCGAGCGAACCCGGCTTGACCGTGAAGTCCTTGGCGCCCGGGTAGTTCACCAGGACCACCCCGATCTCGGTCGTGCCGTACATCGAGCAGGCATCGACCCCGAATGTCGCGTCGATCCAGTCCAGCGTCGCCGGATCAATCGGCTCGCCGGTGTAGGACAGCTTGCGGATCGCGAACGTGAAATCGCCTGACCGGCCGGTGTTCTTCATCATGCGGTAGTGGGTCGCGGCGGCCGACATGTTGGTGATTCCGAACTCCTGCAGCGCCTCCATCAGGCGCACCGCATCGAACTTGCCACGCCCCATCGTCCCTGTGGTGATGCCCAGCCCGAGCGGGGCCAGCGTACCGTGCCACAGGCCGTGTCCCCAAGCGGGCGAGGAGGGGCAGAAGAACTCATCGCCGGGGCGAATACCGGTGCCGTAGAGCGCAGCGAACATCAGCGTGACGAGCGAGCGGTGCGTGTGGCGCACCGCCTCGGGCAGCTCGCGCGTGGTCCCGCTGGTGTACTGGAAGCAGGCGAGGTCCTCGCCCGAAGTCTGCGGCGTGTAAGTCCCGGGATACCCCTCCAGGGTTTCCAGCAGCGCATCGTCCGCCACAACTACGCGCGGCCCCGCGATGGTGCAGGCCATCGGCGCCTTCTCGGCGTTGGTAAGCAGAATGGCCGGAGTACAGTCTTCCACCCGCAAGCGCAGCGCGTCGGGCCCGAACAGCGTGAACAGTGGCACCGAGATCGCGCCGTGCAGCATCGCGCCGAACAGGCAGACGTAGAAAGGCAGCGAAGGTTCGAGCATGAAGGCGATGCGCTCCCCCTTCTCGACGCCGTTGGCATCGAGCCAGTGCGCAAAACGCGCCGCGCCGCTGGCGAGCACATCGAAGCTCAGAATCTCGTTCGTGCCATCGGCGTGGGCGACGCGCACCGCCGCCCGGCCCGCGCCATCGGCGTGGCGCAGGATCGCCTCGTTCGCGATGTTGAAATGTTCGCGCGTTCCCGCGAACAGGTCCCACAACCGCGCGGATGTGGCGTGCTGCTGCGCGTCGGCAAAGCTGGTGAAGTCGCTCAACAAGGCCATGGCCATTCCTCTTCCGGGCGAGTCCCGCCCTGTCGTCTGCCCCCTTCTACGCAAGAACAGGCTTGCTGTTTCAAATATTGAATGCCATTCACTATATCGAATGAAAGATCGCTCTCTCGATACCGCTGTGAAGGACAGCAAGGCCCCGGCCATCGCCCGGGCAGCCGCAATCCTTCGCCTGCTCGGACGCAGCGATGTGCCGATGGGCCTGCAGCCGATCGCACGCGAACTCGGCCTCGTCCCCAGCACCTGCCTCTACGTGTTGCGCGCGCTGGTGGAGGAGGAACTGGTCAGCCTTGATCCGGCGACGAAGCGTTATTCGTTGGGGTCTGGTGTCCTCTCGCTCGCGCGCCACTGGCTGCACCGCGATCCCTTCGCCAGCCTCGCCCAGCCGATCCTCTTCGACCTTGCCACACGCTTCGCGGTGACCTGCATCGGGGTCGAGATTTCCGGGCTTGAGCGCATCACCGCCGTGGCCGTGGCCGAGGGCCCCGGCAACTTCCGCCTCTCGACCGAAGTCGGCAGCCGCTTTCCTGCACTGCTGAGCGCCACGGGCCGCTGCATCGCGGCCTTCGGCGACCACGCTCTGGAACGTCTGCGCCCCCGCTTCGAGAAGCTGCGCTGGGACAATCCGCCTGACTTTGCGCTGTGGAGCGAGCAAGTGCTAGAGACCCGCGCACAAGGCTACGCCGCTGATGTGGGGCACTACATCGCCGGGGTCACGGTGATGGCCGCGCCCGTCTATCGTGCGGCTGAAGGCCCCTCGCACGCTCTGGTCGCACTGGCGCTGTCGCGCACCCTCGATGAGGAAGCGCAGCGTCAGCTCGGCAAGGCTCTCGTCGAGGGTGCGCAGACAGTGACGCGGCAGTTGGGAAGTATGTGAAGACGATATCCAAGGGCCATCGCCCTCGGGCTTCCCAAACCGTCCACCTCACCTTGCGCACGCCACCCTGGCCGAGACAGGTGAGGTCACCCGGTCTGGGGTCAAGGGGCGATGGCCCCTTGAATCACCTTCTTCCTTCTGAAGTCAGCCTGAGCACACTTCCCTCCGCATCGCCCGACACGTAAACCGTGTTCGCATCGCGCGCGGCCAGACCGCAGAAGGGCACCATCGGACCGGACATGTCGCCCACGCCGCCCAGGAGCTTGGGGACCACACCCGGAGGTGCCTTGACCGGAAGGCCGCTCGCACGCGTTTCGCGCCGGCCCGTGGCAAGGTCGCACGCGACCACTTCCTTGCGTTCCACATCAACCACGAACAGCGTCTCGTCGACGACCCCGATGCCTTGGGGCTCACCTAGTCCATCGAGCACGGTTTCCTTGCGGCCACCCTCACAGCGCACCACCCGGCCACCGGCGCTTTCGCTGATCAGGACATCGCCCCCTGCGGTGAGGGCAACGCCCATGGGCCGCGCCAGGTCGCGCGCCAGTTCCTCGAGGCCTCCTGGCCCCGCAAGCAGCACGCGCCCTGCCCCGCCATCGGCGAAGACGACTGTTTCGCTATCGCGCATGGCTAGGCCGTAAAGGATCTCATGCCCCGTGCTGAGCGGGGTACTCGTGCCCTCGGCCATGTTCCAGCGCATGACCGCGCCCATCGAGTTGGTCGTGACCCAGATGCCCTCTCCGGCGGCCGCCACGCCGCGCACGAAGCCGGGGAAGCCGGGCGAAAACAGGCAACCGGCAAGTTGCAGCTCTCCGCCCGGTGCAAGGGTATAGGTAAAACCGCCATCGGCTACGAACAGGCTGCCGTCCGCGGCAAGGGCCAGCCCCATCGGCCATTGCAGCCCGCGCTCCACCAGTGGGCGGACGGAGCCATCGGCGCGGATTTCGGTCACCTCGCCAGGGATCGAGGAGACGAACAGCCGCTCGCCCACGAACGTGCAGTTGTCGAGCCCGGGCAGGAGTTGGGCCAGCACCTCGCGTACGCCCGTCTGCGGGTCGATGCGCAGCACTTGCCCGCTTGCCACCTGGGTCGAGATGATCCGGCCCTTGCTGTCAAACTTCACCGAGTCCGGGACGCCCAGGTCGCCCACCACGACTTCGGGCGCGCCGCCGGCCGGATCGACCCGCCAGATTTCGTTGGTCGCCATGATCGGCATGTAGAGAAGGCCATCGGGCCCAATGGAAAAGGCGTTGGGCATGGGCACATCGGCCAGGATCTGGCGATGTGATCCGCCGACAGGATCGAGTTCGAACACGCGCCCGCCCATGCGGCATTCGCCTGCAAAGAGACGGTCCTGATGAACCGTGATCGGGTTGGCCACCGGCATGTCGCCGTGGATCACGCGGTAGCTGCCGTCCGGCGCCAGCATCGAGACGCGTCCCAGCGTGATCTCGGTGGCATAAAGATTACCCGCGCTGTCAAAGGCAATATCGTCGGGCGCGGTGATCGGCCCGTCAATCGCGCTGACAGGGCTGGCCTCTCCGGTATCGGGATCGAGCGCGGTCACCGCGCTGCCTGCGACCTGAGCGACATAAATCCGCCCGTCTGCGCCGGTGCGCAGACCATTGGCGCCGAACAGGCGGCTGGACCGCGTGATCCGCTCCAGAGTCCAGTCCGGTGCGGCGCGCGCGCCGTCCGGCCCTGCATAACGACTGACGAGGGCCATCAGCCGTGCCCCAGGATCGACTTGGTCTCCAGATACTCGGCAAAGCCATGCGCGCCCCATTCGCGGCCATTTCCGCTGCGCTTGTAGCCGCCGAAGGGCGCGGCGAAGTCGAACCCGCCGTTGAGATAAATGGCGCCGGCTCGAATGCGCCGCGCAATGGCCCGGCAGGCCACGATGTCCTCGCCATCGACATAGGCGGCCAGGCCAAAATCGGTGTCGTTGGCAATAGCGATGGCGTCCTCGATCCCTTCATAGGGGATCATCACCAGGACCGGCCCGAAGATCTCCTCGCGCGCAATGACTGTTGAATTGTCGCTGACGAACACGGTCGGCTTCACGTAGAAGCCCGCGTTCAGTCCTTCGGGACGACCCGGCCCTCCGGCAATGAGCTCGGCTCCTTCCGCGATGCCTTGCGCAATATAGTTCTGAACGGTGTCGAACTGCTCCTGCGAGACCACCGGCCCCATCGCGACATTGCCCACAGGATCACCCACCGCGACCGCCTCGGCGGTCTTGGCGGCAAGCGCCTTCGCTTCCTCGAAACGGGCGGCGGGAACAAGGAGGCGCGAGCCCGCGCTGCAGGTCTGCCCGGAGTTCATCATCATCGAGGAGACCGCGCTCGCCACGCGCTCCATCGTCGAGGCATCGTCGAGCACGATGTACGGGCTCTTGCCGCCCAGTTCGAGGCACACGCGCTTGACCGTCTCGGCCGCATCCTTCTGGATCTGGACGCCCACGCTCTCGGACCCTGTAAAGCTGATCATGTCGACGTCGGGATGGGTCGAAAGCGCGGTGCCGATGACCGAGCCCTTGCCCTGCACCATGTTGAAGACACCCGCCGGGACGCCCGCCGCATCAAGGATCTCGGCCAGGATCTGTGCAGAGTAAGCGGCGAGCTGCGGGGGCTTCAGAACCACGGTGCAGCCTGTCGCAAGGGCGGGAAAGACCTTCACCGTGACCTGGTTGATCGGCCAGTTCCACGGCGTGATGAGGCCACACACGCCGATGGGCTCCTTCACCACCAGCGTATCGCCCAGCTTCTCCTCGAACTCGTAACCTTCCAGCGCAGCAATCGCGGCATCAAGATGCCCAAGGCCCAGAAACGTGTGGAATCCGCCGGCAAGGCTGGCGGGGGCACCCATCTCCTCGGTGATCGCGGCGGCGAGATCGCCCTGCCGCACTTCGAACTCGGCCTTTATCCGGCGCAGCAGTGCGAGGCGCTCCTCGCGCGTCGCAAGCGACCAGGTGGCAAAGGCGCGCCGTGCGGCGGCCATGGCCTTGTCGACATCGCCCACCGTGCCCAGCGCAATCCGGCCCGAGATCTCCTCACTCGCCGGATTGACGAGATCCTGCGTCTCGGTGCCTTCAGGTTCGACCCAGGCCCCATCAATATAGAACATGCGGTAGTCGCGCATCTGCCTCTCCCCGGCCTTGCCTTCTCGCGATCCTTACTGCGACCCTTCGGCGTACCAGGTTCGGAACTTCTCGTACTTGGGCATCTCTTCGGAGTTCGCCTTGGGGTCGATGCGGACGTGGATCACCGCGCACTTGCCGCTGGCGTAGGCGCGTTCGATGGCAGGCTGCAGATCGGCGATGTCCTCCACGAACTCGCCATGGCAACCGAACCCTTGCGCCATCTTGTCGAGCCGGACCTCGGTGCTCCAGTGCGTGCCGATCTCGCTCGTGCCCTGCCCGAAGGTGCGCTTGTAGACACCGACCTCGAGACCCCACTGGAAATCGACCCCGACGACGCAAACGAGCGGCAGCTTGCAGCGTACTGCCGTTTCCAATTCGGCGACATGGAACAAGAACGAGCTGTCCGAGGTCAGCAACATGCCCGGGCGGCTCTTGCCGGTCGCCGCGCGGTCAGCCAGCATCGCGCCGGTCGCATAAGGGAGCCCGGTGCCGATATGACCGTAGTTCTGGTTCCAGATCACGTCGTGGGGTTTGCACTGCGAATAGGTCCACTGGTAGATCACCGTGGCGCCGCCATCGCGGATCAGGATGCCGTCCTTGGGGAAGGCCTTGGTCGCTTCCACCACCATGCGCGAGGTGTGAATGCCGACCTCGCCGCCGCCAGATTTGCTTTCGGTTTCCCTGGCCAGCGCGTCGAGCTCGGCCTTGCCGTCCTTCATGAACGCCGCAAGCCCCGGGGCGGGATCACGCGGAGCGGCCTCAAGTTCGCGCACAAGCTGGGGCACGACACCGCGCAGGTCGCCCACAAGCGGCACGTCGATCGGACGGTTGACGCCGATCGCGGTCGGATCCTGCTCAACGTAGATCCATTTGCGCGTGGCGTTGTTCTTGGCCCACCAGCGCGTGGTGCCATAGTGCAGCGGTTCGCCGATTTCGGTGCCGAGCGCCAGGACGAGATCGCTCGCCTCGACCGCTTCGAGCGAGGCATCGGAGAAGACGTACTGGAAGGTGCGGTCTTCGAGCCCCTCGATATAGGACGTGCCGCCCGAGGTCTGGACGACCGGGCAGTTCATCAGCATCGCAAGGTCCTTCACCGCCGCGCCCATGCGGGTGGTGTGGACGGCATGGCCCAGGAGCAGGATCGGGTTCTTCGCCTCGCCGATGAGGCGCGCCGCCTCGCGCACCTTGTCGATGTCCGCGCCCTGGTTGACGAGCCGGTAGCTGGCGGGCGGCGCGACCTCGGGCAGGTCGAGCTCTTCCAGGATGACGTGGGCCGGATACTCGATGTAGGATGGGCCCGGGCGGCCCGAGAGCGCCTGGCGGATCGCCTCGCGCACGATCTCGTCGGTCTGGTCGGCGTACTCGATCGAGCCCGAATACTTCACCGAATCCTCGATCATCGGCTCCTGCCGGACGAACTGGATGCGCCCGCGCCGCACGCGCCGCTCGGTCACGCGCGCGCGCTGACCGCCCAGGAAGATGACGGGCGAGTTCTCCACCCGCGCGCACTGGACCGCAGGCATCATGTTCGCCATGCCCGGCCCCAGCGTGCCGATGCACAGGCCGGGCTTGCCGGTCATGCGGCTCGCCGCCTCGGCCATGAACCCGGCGGCGGCCTCATGGTGCGGGGCCACGACCGTCCAGCCGCGCTTCTCCGCTTCGAGGAAGAGATGCACGAAATTGGGGTCGGGGATGCCAAAGAGCGTGTTGACGCCCTCGGCCTCGAACAGGTCCAGAATGCGCTTGTAGACCGGCGTTCCCATTGTCGATTCCCTCTTTCCCGAATGTCTTTGCTCTTGCCCGAGTGGGCGAGAGCCCTTGCCTCGACAAGCAGCGGCGGGGCAAAACCGCAGCGACGATGATGCCCTCCGCGCGGGCGAATTGCGGCCTGCCACGGCGATCCCCTGCCCCTCAGTCCTCCAGGAGGCGCGGCGCTCCGCGCCCTATGAAGCTGGCCAGATTGCGGTGCAGGTTGATGACCTTCTGCTCCTGATGCGGGTTGGGCAGCGGCCCGCGGAAGCCGCTGGACTTCATCCCCTTGTGGACGAACTCCATGTTGGCGAAATCCTGCGCCAGGACCGCCCCCCAGTTCTCGCCGGTGGGCTCGGCATAGACCCACTCGGTCTCGGGTTCCTCGCCGTCGGGGAAGCGTTCGAGCGCGTAGCTCTCGAAGATGCACTTGTCCGGATCATCGCCATAGGGGCGCACCCGGTAGCACAGCGCGAAGGTCACCCCGTGGAGGATGTTCTGATTGGGAAAGAGCCCCCAAGCGAGGCCGGCCTCGGCCATGATCTCGCTGGGAATTTCGGGCCAGGTGACGCCGCGCGCGGCATCGTCGGCTTTGGCCGATTTCATCCAGTGCGCAATCACCTCCTGAGGGGTCGCGGTCTCGGGCAGTTCGTCCTTCAAACGGCTTGCCGCCTTGACCAGCGTCTCGGTCGAGGCCGAGTAGTTCACCGTTTCGTAGTTCTCGCGGATGAGCTCGTAGGTCGAGACACGCGGGTCCAGCCCCGCCTTGCCCGAACGCGTCGTGCCCGAGCTCTCGCTCATCCGGTAATCGGCCTCGCGCGTGTCGTAGCCCGAGACCGAGTGCAGCCCGAACTGCTTCGAATAGGCGTAATAGTCGCCGTAGCGCAGCAGCTGCGTATGGGTCCCCGCCACATGGTAGGGTTCGAGGAAGGCCTCGATCGCAACCTTCCAGTTGCAATCGTAGATCGCCCACTGGCGCCACTTGTAGCGCATCTTCGCAAGCTCGAAGTGGTCGAGGATCTCGCCCGCGCGGCCCATCCACTCCTTCAGGGGCACGCAGTCGGGGTCCATGTTGATGTAGATGTAGCCGCCCCAGGTGTCGACGCGGACCTCGGAAAGACAGGTCATCTCGGGTGTCAGTTCGTGATGCCAGTCCTGGGGATCGAGAATGAAGGTGTTGGCGCCATCGGTGTCGAAGCTCCAGCCGTGAAAGCCGCAGGTGAAGCTGCGCCGGTCCGATCCGCGCACATCGTGGACCTTGCCCGGCAACATGTCAGGCACCGAGACAAGCTGGCGGCCCCGGTGGGGACAGACGTTGTGGAAGGCCTTGAGTGACCCGTCACCCTTGCGCAGGACGATCACGGATTCGTCGGCGACATTGTAGGTGAGCCAGTCACCGGGGTTGGGCAAGTCGCTCTCACGCTCGACCATCTGCCAGACTTTGGGCCAGAGGTGCTTGTTCTCGTCCTCAAGATAGCTGCGCGAGAAGAACGCCTCGGTCGGGTAGGTCACCCGCCGCTCCGCGTCCATGTCCTCGCCCGTGATGTTGCCGGTCGCAAAGCGCTCGGCTGCGCTGTCCTGGCTCATGTCCCTGCCCTTCCGCCTTCCTATTGCGCCTCTTGCGAGATGCGCAGGTCCAGCCCCTCCATGTCGCCCGCCTCGCGCCAATCGCGAAGGAAGCGCAGGAAGTCGTCCCAGCCCGCGCCCCACGGACGGAACAGGCCCCACTTGTGCTCCTTGGCGCCTTCGTTGTTGAAGTAGCTGGGCGGGCAGGAATTGAGGAAATCGGACTGGTCGATGGTGGTCGCCTCGAAGTGGGCGACGTAGTCCTCCATGGCCTGCCTCGTCGGCTCGACCCGCTCGGCGCCGCGCCGCAGGGCCTCGCCGATGATCCAGGCGATGTGTTCGCCCTGGCGCCCGAACTGCTCGGTGACGGACGCGTTGAGACCGCCCTGAATGTAGCCGATGTAGAACTGGTTGGGGAAGCCGTGGGTCATCGTCCCGTGAAGCGTCAGCGGTCCCTCACGCCAGTGGTCATAAAGCGAGCGTCCTTCGGTGCCTTCGATCCTGTCGATGCCCCAGCGCCGTTCCAGGTCGCTGGTGACCTCGAAGCCGCTGGCAAAGATCACGCAGTCACAGGGATACTCCGTGCCGTTGGCGACGAAGCCGTTCTCGGTCAGCTTCTGGATACCGCGTGTTTCCGAGACATCGACCAGTTCCACGTTGGACCGGTTGAAGGCGGGATAATAGGTGTCGCTCGACAGTGGCCGCTTGCACATGAAGTAGTAGTAGGGCTTGAGCGCCTCGCCGATGGTGCCGTCCTCGACCAGCGCATCGACACGGCGGCGGAAGCGTTCCATGACGCGGTGGTCCATCTCCGCGCGGCGGGCGAGGTATTCCTCACTGCCGATCTCGGGCCACCCCTCCTCGGCGAGTTCGGCGG
This sequence comes from Novosphingobium mangrovi, assembly GCF_022818885.1. Taxonomy (NCBI): domain Bacteria; kingdom Pseudomonadati; phylum Pseudomonadota; class Alphaproteobacteria; order Sphingomonadales; family Sphingomonadaceae; genus Novosphingobium; species Novosphingobium mangrovi. The sequence continues at coordinate 65,327 of NZ_JALHAT010000024.1, forward strand.
CGATATTGCGGCTGATCTCGGTCCAGAAATCGCTGACGAGGTCCTCGTCCCCGGGGCCGAAGCTTTCCATCGCGCCGCGCTGGAAATTGGCCTGGCGCGCGGCCTGCCAGCCGGGAGGCTGGCTCTCGAACCAGGTGCGGTCGGTGGGGGGATTGGGGCGCGCATCCACCGTCGCGGGCGTGCGCTGGATGACGTAGAGCTTCCTTGCGTACTGGGCGAGGATCGGCACGGCCTGGATCGCGGTGGCCCCGGTGCCAACGATGGCGACGGTCTTGTCGGCCAGGCGGTCCAGCTCGGGCCGGCCAGGCTCGCCTCCGGTGTAGCCATAGTCCCAGCGCGCGGTGTGGAAGAGCTTGCCCTTGAAGGCATCGATCCCCTCGAGCGCGGGCAGCTTGGGCATGTTGAGAACCCCGTTTGCCATGATCACGAAGCGGGCCTCGATCCGGTCACCCCGGTTGGTGCCCACCTGCCAGCGCGCGGCGCCCTCGTCCCAGACCAGCGAGGTCACCTGGGTCTGGAATACGGCCTTGTCGGCAAAGCCGAACTGCTCGGCGATCTGGCGGATATAGCCCTGGATCTCCCAGCCATCGGCGAATTTCTTGGACGGGACGAAGCCGGTCTCCTCCAGCAGAGGGAGGTAGCAATAGGCATCGTTGTCGCACTGGATGCCGGGGTAGCGGTTCCAGTACCACACGCCGCCGAAGTCTCCGGCGGTGTCGAGCATCAGGAAGTCGGACACGCCCTGCCGCGCCAGCTGCACTCCGGCCAGCGTGCCCCCGAACCCGCAGCCCAGCACCACGACATCGGTGCGCCCCGTGATCGGCGGGCGCGGGACGATCTCGACGTCGGGATCCTTCGCCACGTCGGGAAGCGCGCCCTTTGGCGGGACATAGTCCGCCTGACCACCCTTGCGCAGCCGCCTCTCGCGCTCCTTCGCGTAGCGCGCGTTCATCGCGGCGACATCGATGTCCGCAATCGGCGGTACGTTGCTCTTGGTCAGTGCCATACGGATTTCCCTTGGCGGCCCCAGGCGGCATGCCGTGAGTGCTTCGCGTCCTGTTGCCTTCTACCGCTCCTGCAGGCCCAAGTGGGCGATGCCTTGCTCTGCTGCGGCTTTATCGCTTGGGCGATAGGCGGCGCGTGCCCGCTCAGGCCTTGCGCACATAGGTTTCCTCATCCGGTCCCGGCGCGCCCGGAAAGGCGCCATAATCGGGCGTGTCGATGAGCGGGGCGGACAGGTCGATGGGGCCGCGGTACTTGAAGCTCCAGAACCGCTCGGCATAGCGCCAGGCGCCGTCTTCCTCGACGTAGCGGTCATGATACTGCCCGAAGGTGATGAACTGCGTGCCATCGGGCATCCAGGCAAACTCGGTCATCCCCAGACGCCCGCGCACGCCCGCGCCCTCCTCGATCAGGATCGGCTGCCCGGTGACGAGGTGGATGCGCGTGCAGCGCCCCAGCAGCTGGCCGCAGCCGGTCTGGATGGCCTCGCGCCCCTGCATGTCGAGCCCCGCGATCTTCCAGGTGCCCGCGCGGCTCCAACAGGCCGCGAAATTTTCCGCGTCCTGGCGCCAGACCGCATCGGCAAAGCGCGCGTGCAGCTGGCGAATGCCGAAATCGGCGGCGATCATGTCGAGAGCCATGGTGTCCCTTCCTCCCGCTCAGGCCGCAGGTTCGACGACGGCGGCCTGCGGCGCGCGAGCCGCGGTCGCGGTGTCCAGCCCCGCGGCATGGCGCGCGGCGATGAAGCCGAAGGTGAGCGAGGGACCAATGCTCGCGCCCGCGCCTGCATAGACATTGCCCATGACCGACGCGGTCGAGGTCCCCGTTGCATAGAGCCCTTCGATCACCGAACCATCAGCGCGCAGCACGCGGGCGTATTCATCGGTGACCGCGCCCCCGTAGGTGCTGACATCGCCCGGGACGACCGGCACCGCATAGAACGGCGCCTTGGCAATCGTCCCGCGCGAGGGTTCCTCGGAATAGGGATCGCCCACGAAGTGGCAGCCGTCGTAGGCCCTCTCGCCGCGTGCGAAATCCTCGTCCCGACCCTGCCGCACAAAACCGTTCCAGCGGTCGACCGTGGCCGAAAGCGCCCCGGCATAAACGCCGATGCTGGTGGCGAGCTCAGCAATGGTGTCGGCCTTATGGAGGTAGCCCGTCTCCAGCCAGCCCGGCGGAATCTTGCGGTCGATGAAGGTGTCGGCGACCTTGTACTTCGCCGTGAACTGGGCATCGAAGATGGCCCAGCTGGGCACCGCAGGGACCTCGCGATTGCGGCGCAGCATGGTCTCGCAGTAGAGCTCGTAGGAGCCCCCCTCGTTCATGTAACGCTGGCCGGTCTGGTCGACGAGGATAGCGTGGGGCTTGCCGGTCAGGCTCTGCGCACCGGGGAGGACATAGGCGTTCTCGGTGCCTGGCGGGATCGTCGCCTGGAAGCCGACCATCTGGTCCATCTGCGCCAGCTGCGCGCCCACCGCCTCCATCGCGCGGTGCAGGTCCCCGGTGTCGCCTTCAGGCACCAGGCTCCATTCCACGCGCGTGCCGGGCATGTAGCGCTCGCGCATCTCCTGGTTCTTGCCAAAGCCACCGGCGTTCACCAGCACGCCCAGGCGCGCGCCGATCCGCCGGGGCGCGGGATCACCGGCCACCTCGACGCCCGTGACCCGGCCTTCCTCGCAGAGCAGATCGGTCACCGCGCTGTCGAAACGGATTTCCACCCCCGCCTCCAGCCCGGCCTTGAACAGGCGCCCCTGCAAGGCTGCACCCGCCGTAGTGTAGGCGCGCCCCAGCAGCTTGTCGCGCACGGTGCGCAGCGCAATGCGCGCCAGCATCTTCTTCGCATCGGGGTTGGTGCGCGCGTGGCCGACCTTGGCGGCATCGGCAAGGAGCACGTTGAACTCGGCAAAGCCCTTGCGCAGACGCCTGCGCATCGGCCCCAGCTGCTTGGTATCGAAGGGTTCGGCGACCACGGTGCGGCTCGTCTTGCAGCCGCCGGGAAGTTCGTCGTAGTAGTCGGGCCAGAACTGCGCGCCGCGCCGCAGCCGTACGCCCTGACCCAGCAGGAAGTCGATGGCCCGGGGGCCATTTTCCAGATAGGCCCGGCGCTTCCCCGGCGAGGTTCCAGGCGCCACGCCGCCATCGAGGTTCTGGAGCGCGTCGAGATAGGTTTCGGCCTGCTCGATCGTGTCCGTCTCGCCCTCGGCCTGCATGAAGGGGTTGGCCGGGATCCACATGACCCCGCCCGACTTGGCCGTGGTTCCCCCGGCATAGGCGGTCTTTTCCAGGACCAGCACCGAGTGGCCCGCCGCGCGCATCACCAGCCCCGAGACGAACGCCCCCGCCCCGCTGCCCACGACGACCCAGTCATAGGTCTCGTCAAAATCAGGCGCGCTCATTGCGCGGGGCCGCCCGGTCTTGCGGGCAGCGCGATCTCGGCACTGCCGGTCGCCATGACCGTGCCGAGCTGGTTTTCCATGCGGTGCTTCACATGGACAAGGTGCGTGCCGTCTCCCGTGACCGACGTCTCGGTCACTTCGGCGGTCTGGATCGTGATGTCGCCGGTCAGCGCGGGGCCTCGGTAGTTGGCGATGGAGTGGACCACGCGGCCATGCTCGCCCGCCCAGCCCGAAAGGTAGTCGGTGATCCACGAGCCCATCGAGGCGCCGTAGCCATAGCCGCGCGGCATGCCGATCTTGCGCGCCCACTCGGGATTGAGGTGCCCGCGCGAAGGGCCGATATAGGCGCCGTCGGTCAGCTCGGGATTGACGAGGACCATGTCGGGATCGTTCTCATACCCCGCCATCTCGCGGGTGAAGCCCATCGCTTCCAGGTCCTGCTTGCGGAACTTGAAGGCGCCCCAGATCGACATGTAGAAGGCCCGCCATTCGGTCGCGAAGCTTGCCAGCGAATGCGGGCCGAAGACGCGCTCGGGCAGGACATCGCCCACTTTCACCTCGTCCCAGTACCTCGGCTTGTGACCCAGATCGTGGAGGCTCTGGATCCAGGTGAACTTGCGCTCTTCCAGCGCCTCCAGCTCGGCCGGGGTCCATTGCGGGTCCTGCGCATTGCCCGTATCCGTGCTCGCCCCGCCGGCGGCCGCGCTGTAGCGGATCGCCGTCGAGCGCTGCTTGGCGATCTCCTCGCCGTGCTGGTTGGTGTAGATGTTGTCGCCGCGCTGGAAGCAGGTCGGCCCGGCAAAGCCGGTCTCCTTGACGGTATAGTCATAAGGCACGCGCAGCACCGAGATGCGATCGCCCGGGCGGATCTGCACGTCGTTGAAGAACCATTCATCGCCCCCGAACAGGAGGTGCGATTCCGGGATACGCCCAACGCAGGCCGGGGCCGCGCCGTGACCATCGTCGCAGGCAATGGCAAAGCTCTGCGGCGCGATCAGACCGCCCCAGCGCCCCTCGCCCGCAAAGTCGGGATCATAATGCAGGCGATTGGGGTAGTGCATCGCATGCACCCAGCGGCGGATGTCGTTCGCCGCGATCGGCTCGCGCAGCTGCGAACTCTCGATCGGTTGCCCGAGGTACTGGTCGATATCGCTGGTGTCGAACGTCTGCGTAGCCAAGCGCCTGCTCCCATCTCTTTGGCCGGAATGGTCGCGATCGGAGGCGCAAGGGCAAGGGCGCCTTCCCCCTTATCGGTCCGGCGATACCGCAGCCCCGGCCAGAAGCGCGCGCACCGCGCCCCGGTCGGTCTTGAACGAGACCGTTCGCGGAAGTGCGGCTGCGAAATGCCAGCGCGCGGGCACATGCGTTGCCGGAAGATGCGCGCGCACGTGGGCTTCCAGCGCCCGGACTTCGGGAGGACAGCCCGGATCGCGCGGCACGACAAGCGCACCGGGCACTTCGTGCAGCCGCGCGTCGGGCACGCCAACAACGGCGACCTCGGCGACCTCGAGGTGGGCAAGAAGCACCTGTTCGACCCGCTCGGGCACGATCTTGAAGCCGCCACGCTGGATCGCCCCGTCGGCGCGTCCGAAAAGGGTGAGGAAGCCGTCCGCGTCGAGCGAACCCAGGTCCGATGTCACGATCCAGTCCGCTCCCATGCGCGGGGAAATCACTTCGACCCGGCCCACCTCGCCCGCAGCGGCGAGAGCGCCATCCTCCTCGCGCCGGATACGGATCTTCGCCCCACCGAAAGGGCGCCCGACGCTGGCCGCCTTGTCTGTGCCATAGGTGCGCAGGAGATCGAGCGAGAGCGCCGTCACTGGGCCGCCGAACTCGGTCGCGCCATAGGTCTGCAGCACCGGGATGCCGTAAGTCGCCTCGAAGCGTGCACGCACGTCGGGATCGACAGGCGCGGCGCCGGTCGAAAAGCTGGAAAGCGAGGCCAGATCCTCGCGCGGGATCTGCGCCTCCAGGATCATCGCCAGCGCGGCCGGAGGTCCACCACCTGCCGGGGGCCGGAACTCGACCACGTAATCGCGCCAGGCCGCGACCGAAAAGCGTTCGAGCAGGATCACGCGCTCGCCGCGCAGGAACGACATGGCGAGCGAATAGAGCCCCGAGATGTTGCTGAGCGGAAAGCACAGTAGCGGAGGCGCGGCCGGTCCGGTTCGTGCGCTGGCCAGCGCCTCGGCCTGGCGGACGTAGCCCAGCACGACATCGTAGCCGATGGGAAAGGGCTTGGGCGGTCCGGTCGTGCCACTGGTCAGGATTTCCAGTGCAGGCAGGCCGGGCGCGCACGGCAGAGCGGCCCGCGCCTCAGTCCTCGTTCCCACAGCCGCCGCCCCGCCCGGATCGAGCGCAATTCCCACGATACCCGCCGCCGCAAGCGCGCGCAGCACGGCCGGTGCAAAGTCGCCCCGCTCCATCACCAGCGCGGCCACCTCGCACGCGGCAATCCGCGCCGCCAAGGCCTCGGGCGATTGGAAAGGATAGAGCATGCGCACGCGCCGTTGCTGCGCCAGAAGCGGGAGGAACGCGGCCAGCGAACTTGGCGAATTGCGCGGTGCGAAGGCGACCGGAGCCTCGGGCGGCACATCTGCCGCGTCCAACGCAGCCTCCACACCCGAGGCGACGGCACGGATCTGCGCCCAATGGGTCCAGTGCCCTTCAAAGCGCACGGCCGGGCCGTCCTGTGCAAGCGTCTGGCGGCACAGCGCGGCGAGATCCTCGGCATTCGGGGCAGTGCGGGCCATGGTCATGGTGCAAGGATGAGCCCGGTACCCTGCTCTTGGAAAGTCGCAGGCCCCTCCCCGGCCCAAGCATCGCCACGGCGTTTCGCCTCCCGCCCTGCCGCCGTCAGGATCGCGCCCACACGACACGCGGGAGTCCACTGTACCCGCGGCGAACCGGGAGACGATCACGATGCCCCCCATGAAGGTGGTGCAATGGACCACGGGCAAGGTCGGCACCTGCGCCCTGCGCGCAATCCTCGACGATCCGCGCCTCGAACTCGTGGGGCTCTATGCGCATTCGCCCGGCAAGGTCGGCGAGGATGCCGGCGCGCTGTGCCAGCGCCCGCCTTGCGGGATCGCGGCGACAGGCGATGTCACAGCGCTCATTGCCCTTGCGCCCGATGCGGTCGTCTACACGCCCTTCCTGGCCGATCTTGACCACCTGGATCGCCTGCTGCGCGCCGGGATCAATGTCGTGAGCACCAACCTGCTTCTCAACTGCGGCGGACTGACCGGCGCGGTAATGGAGCGGCTGGAGGCCGCCTGCCGCGAGGGGGAAAGCTCGCTGCTCATCAGCGGGGTCAACCCAGGCTGGATCAACCAGGTCGCCGCCGGGCTCACCGCAGTGTGCCGCAAGGTGGACAGCGTCACCATCTCGGAATCGACCGATGTGTCGAACTACGCCTCGAAGGAGACCTGGGATGCGCTGGGCATCGGCCGCGCCGAGGCCGATGCCGCGGTTCTGCAGGCCGCGCGAGGGGCCATGGTGTCCTTTCGCGATGCGGCCACGCGTTTGGCAGGCGCGCTCGGCCTCAAACTCGATGCGCTGGAGTTCGAGATCGCGCACGCGCGCGCCGCGCGGGACGTGGACCTGGGCTTCATGCAGATCCCCAAGGGCACCTTTGGCGCGCTGCGTTCCGCCTGGAGCGGGCGGATCGGCGGCACGCAAGTCGCGCGCATCGAGGTCGCCTGGTATCTGACCGAAGAATTGGAAGAGGCCTGGACCTTCGATGCCGACCACTACCACGTCGCGGTGCGCGGGGAGCCCGATGTCGAGATGCGCGTGCGCTTCGTCGCGCCAGACTGGCAGGGGAGCGACTGGAGCGTGCTGACCGCGCTGCCCGCCGTCAACGCGCTGCCCCACCTTGTCGCCGCGCGCCCAGGCATTCTGGGCCTGGAGGATGTGGGCCTCGTCACTGCGCCGGTGGGGGCGTGGCGCCAGGGAACTGCGCCCGAATGACCTCGCCCGGGCACTTCTGGCCCGCCGGAGAGGTCGGGGAGGTACCTGAAGACGGCACGCGGCTCGTGCGGATTGGCGACCCGGCGCGCCCCGTCCTCTTGTGCCGTTCGGGCGGGCAGATCCACGCGATCTCGCCCTGGTGCAGCCACGCCGAACAGGAACTTGCCTGCGGCCTCGTGCGCGAAGGGTGGATCGCCTGCCCCGCCCATGGCGCGCGCTTCGATCTTGCCAGCGGTGAACCACTCAATCCCCCGGCCAGCGCGCCGCTTGCCACCTACCCGGTGCAGGTGGAGGAGGGCACGGTCTTCGTCGCGCTCTAGCTCCGGCTAGATGCGGATAAAGGGCTCGTCGCGGCGGTTAAGCGGTTCGCAGCCATCCTCAGTGATAAGCCAGAGGTCCTCGAGGTGGACATTGCCCGTCGCATCGAGGTGCAGCACCGGGCAATCGACGCTGAGCACCATGTTCGCCTCGATCAGGTGGTCGTCCTTGCGAAAGTGCAGGCTGTCGTCGGCATAGGCCTCGTCGGTGTGGAACAGGCCCACGCTGTGCGCGGCGCAGGGAATCGCGATCTCGTAGCCCGCGCGCGCGACCGCCTCCTGGCCGATCCGGCGCACGTCGGAATAGCGAAGGCCCGGCTTCAGCGCACCGGCAATGGCCTCGTTGGCGCACTGCGCGGCCTCGACCATGTGCATCACCACCGGGTCAGGCTCGCCCACGAAGACGGTGCGGCCATAATCGCCATGGTAGCCCGCATAGTGGCTGACCGCGTCGATCTGGAAGCTGCGCCCATCGCGCAGCACGCCGTCGCGCTTGCGCATGGTCATGCTGTCGGTCGAGATGAACAGCGGGATCCCGCCGCGCTTTCCGGTCTCGGCAAAGAAGGCCAGGCGCATGTCCTCATAGGTGCTGCCCGCCCCCATCTGCTGGATCGCCGCGCGCGCCGCATCGGCGTTGTTCTGCGCGGCGTGGCGCATGAGCTCGATCTCACGCGGGGACTTGATCATGCGGATGCGGCGCAGGAACGGTGCGGCCAGACGATATGCCAAGCGCTCGCCCAGGATCGCATCGATCATCGGGGAATCGGTGGCGATGGTTCCGCGCGTCCCGGCCAGCACATCGCGCAGCGCGCTGGCCGCGTCGGGATAGGGACGGTGGAGCTGCAAGGTCGCGCGCGTGGTCTCCTGGCTCAGCGCATCGAGCGTATCAGGGCTGCCTCCCGGAGGCGCGGAGAGGAAGATCGGCGGCGCGGCATCGCCCTCCAGCCCATCGGGTGCGGTAAACAGGCGGATGTCGAGCGCGCCTCCCTCCACCGGCGCCTCCACATCGTGGAGGTAGTGGATGAACTGGCTGGTGATGAGGGTAACGCAGGCCCCCTTGTCGGCAGGCACGATGGCAAAGGCCGCCCCCGCCTGCCCCATCGCCACGGTCTGGGGCCAGAAGCCGGTGGCCTGGTAGATGTTGGTCGGATCGCTCAGCACCAGTGCAGAGACCTCAGCGGCCTCCAGGCAGCCTTGCGCGACGTCGCGGTTGAGGAGGGGCTGTAGTGTCATGGCGGCGGCTTTTCCCGAAATGTCTGTTCTGGCGTTCGGCACGCACAGGAGCATGGCGCATAGCTTCTGCGCCAATCAGGAATCCTTAATGGCGATAAGGGCTTCTGATTTCAGCCGTTCCGGGCGCGGTGATACCAGTCGCGGCAACGGGTGGACACCAGGTGACGGCAACCCGCCACGAGGGAAGACAACAAGAACACGGAAACGGGCCGTCATCGCCAAATAACAGGGATCGTGCCGGAGCGGCCGCCCGCCCAAGAGGCAGGCGCCAACGAACCGGCACGACAAAATGGGGAATCAAGCATGACCAGCATTCTGGGGGCCCGCCGGGCACTCCTTCTGTCTTCTGTGCCTTTCGTCGCTCTCGCGCTCGCCTCGGGCACGGCCCAGGCCCAAAGCGTCGAGAGCGCAGCCAGCGCGCCGAGCGATGAAATCCTGGTGACCGCCCGCAAGCGCGGCGAGGACATCCTCAAGACCCCGATCTCGGTCACCGCGCTCACCTCCGAGGCAATCGAGGCGCGCGGCATCCAGTCGATCAACGACATCTCCGACTACACCCCCAGCCTCAAGATCGTGACCAGCTCGTCGGGCCGTAACGACCGCTCGTTCCAGCAGATCATCGTGCGCGGCTTCACGCCGTCCAGCTCGCTCATCCAGACCACCTCGATGTTCATCGACGGCGTGCCGATCTCCAGCTCGACGGGCCTGCAGACCATCGCCAGCCCCGAGCGCATCGAGGTCCTCAAAGGTCCGCAGAGCGCCTACTTCGGCCGCCAGACCTTTGCCGGCGCTGTCAACGTCGTCACCAAGACCGCGCCCGATTATCTCGAAGCCAGCGTCACCGGCATGATCGGCACGCGCGAGAACCACGAGCTCAAGGCCTCCATCGGCGGTCCGCTGATCGAGGGCCTCGTCGGCTTCCGCGCCAGCGTGCAGGAAACCGCGCGCGGCGGCTCGTGGGAGAACCAGGGCGTTCCGGGCCAGATGCTGGGCGACCAGCGCACCCGCGCAGGGACGCTTGCGGTCGAGTTCACGCCCGCCCCCAACTTCACCGCCAAGGTCTTCGGCCTCATCTCCGAGAACGACGATGGCCCCAACGCCACCGGCTTCCTCTCGGCCTACGAGCTGCGCGATCCCAGCGGCGCGGTCATCGTGCCCGACAGCTCGAACTGCTCCTTCGGCTCCAACCCGTACTTCTGCGGCACCCTGCCCGGCCTTCCGGCCGGCACGCCCTCGACCAACACCGTCGACACGCCCTACATCCAGGACTTCCTCGCCAACCCGCAGGGCCGCGTGATCGATCCCAAGAACGGCCCGGACGGCTACGGCCTCCTCGCGCGCTTCTACCACCTGCACATGGCGCTCGACTGGGACGTGGGCAGCGGCATCACGCTCTCCTCGCTGACGGGTTACAACAACGAGCGCCGCAGCCAGCTCTCCGACCTCGACCTCTACTACAACACGACCATCCCCAATTCCTCGAACGATCCGGGCGCGCGGGACTTCTACGACTACCCCTACCTCGTCGAGGCCGTGCTCAAGGACTTCTCGCAGGAAGTGCGCGCGAGCTACGACGACGGTGGGCCGTTCACCGCCACGGTCGGCGGCAGCTACCTCAACGCAACCTACCACGGCGCGGGCGGCGGCAGCCCGGGGGGGCTTGGCACCACGCGTTTCTCGATCGTGAGCGGCAAGACCCGCAACCGCACCTTCGGCGCCTTCTTCGGCCTGGGCTACGAGATCACGCCCGAACTCTCGATCAACTTCGACGGGCGCTACCAGATCGACACGATGTACGCCTACGCCCAGCCGACAGGGATCACCATTGCCTCCGACGCATTTGCCCCTGAAGGCTACTACGAGGGCGGTTCGCTGCTCGCCAAGGAGACCTACCGCAACTTCACCCCGCGCGTGATCGTCAACTACGACGTCACGCCCGAGATGATGGTCTATGCCTCCTACTCGCGCGGCGTGAACCCGGCGGCCTTCAACACCGTGTTCCTCTCGAACCTCAGCGCGCAGGCGCAGCAGCTTGCCGCCGATGCGGGCCTGCGCGTGGCGGTCGAGCCCGAAACCCTCGACAACTTCGAGATCGGCGCCAAGGGCCGCCTGTTCGGCAATCGCCTGCGCTATTCGCTCGCAGCCTGGTACGGCATCTGGGACAACCAGCTCAACGCCAACGTCATCAACCTGATCGACCCGGCTGACAATCAGGTCTACAACCTGCAGGCCCAGCTCAACACCGGCAAGGTCAACATGTACGGGCTTGAGGCCGAACTCTCGTTCGCCCTCGATGAGCATCTGACGCTGGGCGCCAACGGCTCGTACAACGACAGCGACATCCAGGAACTGAGCGCGCCGACGGTGACCGGCCTCACCGGCATCACCGACTTCAGCGGCAAACACAATCCGCTCGCATCGCGCTACTCGGCCTCGGCCTCGGTGGACTACCGCCGACCCGTGGGCGAGGACGTGGAAGCCTTCGCGCGCGCCGACTTCACCTACAAGTCGGGCATCTACACCAACGCCTCGAACCTGACCAAGACGCCCGACATGACCCAGGTCAACGTGCGTCTGGGCTTTGGCAACGACAGCTTCCGTCTCGAAGGCTTCGTGACCAACCTGTTCAACAACAAGGCCTATCCCAACGCGATCGACTTCTCGCTGCTCGACAGCACGTTCCAGTACCTGTCGGCCAACGCCGGGGTCGCGGTCGCGCTTCGCGAACTGCGTACCTTCGGCCTGCGCAGCACGGTCAACTTCTGACCCCTCACGTGGCGGGTGCTCCGATGGGAGGGCCCGCCACGGCTTTTTATCAGTTTCAAGCGGTTTGCCCCCGGCCGCGTGACCGTTCCCCGGATAACCGGACCGCGCCCGAAGGCCCCGCGACCCGCCCGCCTATACTCGCGCCCCAGGGGGAAATCGTCATGCACATGCCCGACCGGGAGGGACCTGCGCCCACCGGCCCGCTTCTGGCCTGGATCACCGTTGCCACGCTGTTCCTGGCCCAGGTCATCTCGACCATCGACCGCGGCATGCTCGCGCTTGTCGTCGACCCCATCCGCGCCGATCTCGGCATTTCCGAAATGCAGATCGCGCTGCTCCAGGGCTTTGCCTTTGCGATCTTCTACGTGACCGTGGGCCTGCCGCTCGGCGCCGTTGCCGACAGGGTCAACCGCCGCAAGCTGCTGATCGCCGGGATCGTGGTCTGGAGCCTCGCCACCATCGCCGGCGGCCTTGCCGAAGGCTTCGGCGCGATGTTCGCCTCGCGCCTGTTCATCGGCGTGGGCGAGGCGGTCCTGGGCCCTTGTGCGGTGACCATGATCAGCGATCTCTTCCCCCCTGAGCGCCGCGGGCGCCCGATGGCGCTCTACGTCTTTGGCAGCATGATCGCCTATGGCCTGGGCTCGCTCATCAGCGGGCTCATCCTTGATGCCGCGCCGCGCGGCGTCTTTGCAGGCCTGCCCTTCATCGGCGGGCTTGCCCCCTGGCGCCTCACCTTCATCCTCGTCGGGGCGAGCGGCGCTGTCATCCTGCTTCTGCTCCTCGCGCTGCGCGAGCCGCCCCGGCGCATCGACACGGCCGTGGGCCAGGAACAAGCGGGCGCGCTTTCCTTTGGTGAGGGTCTTCGCGCCATGGCGGCCCGCGCGCGCATTTTCGGGTGCTACTATGGCGCCCTCGCCCTCTTCGCGGTGGGCGGATCGGTGGCGACGATGTGGGGCGCGGTGTTCCTCACCCGCCAGTATGGCCTCGACATCGGCACGGCCGGACAGAGCCTTGGCACCGGACAGATCGTCTGGGCGGTCCTCGGCGCTGGGCTTGCGGGCATCGTGGTCGACAAAGTGGGCGCGCGTGGTGGAGCCGCGCTGCGCATGCGCCTTGCCGCAACGCTGACGCTCCTCGCCATTCCTTCCGCGCTTCCCGTCCTTGCCGGAAGCGCCGCTCTGGCCACGCTGCTGCTGGGCGCAATCATGGGCGTCATGGCTCTCTACGGGACGGCCATGCTCGCCATCCTCTCCGAGATCGCCCCGCCCTCGCTCCGCGGCTTCGCGGTCGCGCTCTATGCCTTCGTGATGACGTTGATCGGCGCCTCGCTCGGCCCCATTGCCGTGGCCGGACTGACCGAGAACGTCTTTGCCGATCCGGCCCAGGTCGGCTGGTCGATGGCCATTGTGGGCACCGTTGCTCTGGGCCTCTCGGCACTCCTTGCCTTCACGGCGGCCTCCGCCATTGCGCGCGAACAGGAGACCCTTGCATGAGTTCGATCACGCGCGGCTACGCGCCCGGCCCCTATGGCCAGCTGCACTACCGCATCGCGCCCTTCTCCGGCACTGCGGGCGAAGAAAGCGGTCCGCCGCTCCTGTGCCTGCACCAGACCCCCTCGCACTCGGCCGACTGGCTGCCGATCCTGGAGCCACTGGCAAAGGGTCGCACCGTCATCGCCCTCGACACGCCCGGCTACGGCATGAGCGACGGGCCCGATGCCCCCACCACGATCGAGGACTACGCGGCCACCGCCGATGCCTTCATGGCCCGGCTGGCCGAGGACGGCGTGCTGCCCGCCGATACGCAGACCTACGATGTCATGGGCTTCCACACCGGATCGCTCGTCGCCACCGAACTTGCCCAGAGCCGCCCCGAGCGTGTGCGCCGGGTCGTCGTCTTCGGCCTTGCGGCCTACCCTGAGGATGTGCGCCAGACCAAGCTCGCGAACCTGCGCGGCGCCTTTCCCGAGCCTGGGGCGGACCTTGCCCATGTCGAGAAGCTCTGGGCGATCATCGGCACCCTCTCGGACCCGCGCATTACCTGGGAAGAGCGCCACGTCAGCATGGCCGAATGCCTGCGTCTGGGCTCGCGCATGCCCTGGGGCTACATCGCGGTCTACCGCTACGACTTCCTGGGCGCGATGGCCAAGGTCACCCAGCCGGTCCTGGTGATGAATCCCGAGGACGACCTGTGGGAGGTCACCCGGCGCACGTCGCATCTCTTCGCGAACGGCCAGCGCGTTGATATGCCCGGCGTCGCCCACGGCGTGCTCAAGCTGGAAACCGCGCGCGTCGTGGAGACGATCACCGGCTTCCTCGATCCCTGATGCACACCTGACCGAAAGGGCCCCGAACGCGTGAACCTGATCCAGCTCAAGCGCATGATCGCGATCTACGAAAGCGGCAGCCTGCGCAAGGCGTCCAAGGAGATCGGGATCACGCAGCCCGCGCTCACCCTCTCGATCAAGCAGCTCGAGGAGGAGTTCAACACCACCCTCTTCGAGCGCGGCCCCTCGGGCGTGCGCCCCACCGAAATGTGCGAGAAGCTGGTGCGCCGCGCGCGCCTGATGCTGGCCGAGGAACGCCGCATCGTCGCCGAACTGACCGAGGCCGACCGCCACCCGCGCATTGCGATGGGCCTGCACCCGATCCTCGTTTCGGAATGGCTGACCCAGACGCTGCGCGCCTTCATCGAACAGAGCCTGCCGGTCGATCTGCGCGTGCGTGATGGCTACACCACGCAGCTCCTCGAACGCCTCTCGGCAGGCGATCTCGACTTTGCCTTCTGCGGCCTGCCCCCCGATTTCGAGGACAAGGCCTTCGACTTCGAACCGCTGTTTCGCCGCGACTACGCCATCGTCGCGCGCGCCGACCATCCCGTCTTCGACGAGGCCAGCGGCGTCGATCCGCGCAGCTTCGTGTGGTCGCAATTGAGCGCCTACGACACGCTCGACCCCTTCGAGACCAGCGAATTTGCCGAGGCCATGGCCCGCTTCGGCTACCACCCGGATTGCCGCACCGTGCGCGTCTCCTCCGCGGCGCTGCACCGCTCGCTGATCCTCGATGGCGGGATGCTGGGCATGATCGGCTGCGATGCAGTGGACGGCGAACTGGAAGACGGCACGCTGCGCCGCGTGGGCGGATCGGCCATCCCCGCCCCCGCCTTCGGCTTCGTGACCCTGAAAGACCGCTACGAGACCCGCATGGTCCGCCAGCTCAAAGCCGTCATCCGCCGGTCCTGCGAGGGTTAGACAACTAGAAGAGATATCCGAGGGCCATCGCCCTCGGGCTCCCCGAACTGGCGACCTCACCAGTCTCGGCCACGCTGGCGCGAGAGCCCTGAGGCTGCCCGTTTTTGGGGTCAAGGGGCGATGGCCCCTTGAAATATCCCTTCTTCTTACGGGAACCTGGACAGGAATGCTTCCAGTACCCGCGCCGTCCCTTCCGGGTTGTCCTGCATGACGAACGCCCCGGCCTGCTCGACCACCTCGGTCCGCCCGTCCTGCAGCGCGGCCTCGGCCGTGGCGCGAAACTTGATGTAGGCCTTGTCGAATTCGCCGTAGACCATGAGCGTTGGCACCGGGATACGCGGCATGGTGCCGACGATGTCGGTGATCGCAACGCCGCGTTCGCTCGGCTGGATCCAATGCCCGGCGGCCTTGCGGCTGAGGATGCCTTCCTGGTTGATGGGCCCGGTGTTCACGATCCCGAAGATCTGTTCCAGCAGCTCGGGCGGGGTCGGCACCGGGTCGCCGTTGGCATCGAAAAGGTCCTTCTGGCCTTCATCGACGATGGCGTGGATCTGCTCGAGCGAGCGCTTGGAGCCCAACGCACAGGAGACCAGCGAAAGCGAGCGCACCCGCTCGGGCCAGAACGCGGCGAGCGGGACGGCGAGGCACCCGCCCAGCGACGTGCCGATAAGGTCGACTTTGTCAAAACCCATCTCGTCGAACGCCCCGACAAGCAGCGCGGCGGTCTCACCCAGCGTCTGGATATAGGGCGGCGCGCCGTCCCAGCGCGAGCCGCCGTGGCCGGGAAGGTCGAAGGCGATGACCTGCCGCCCCTTGGCCAGAAGCGGCGCGACATGGCGCCAGTCCGACAGCCAGCCGCCCAGCTTGTGCAGCAGCACCACCGGCGGGACACCGGGCACGGCCTCGCCCACCACCGCGTAGTGCAGGACGCCGCCTGCCCGGCGCAAGGTGCCCGTGCGCGTCCACTCCCCCGGGAACGGCAGGTCCGATGTTGCACTGGCGGCGGCGCCCGTCGCGGCGGAGACGGCGCGCGTTCCGGCAAGCGCGGATGCGGCGGCCAGAAGGCCCGCGCCCCGGCCCAGGTTTCGACGGCTGATCATGGCTGCTTCACTCCCCTTTGAAATACATCGTGCAAAGGCCGCTCAGGCCCACATGCGCGGCTCGCGGCCCAGCGTCGGATCGGCCACGAAGGCGTTTTCCGGCACCGGCAGCCCCAGATTCTCGCGCAAGGTCCCGCCTTCGTACTCGGTGCGGAACAGCCCCCGGCGCTGGAGGATCGGGATGACCTCGTCGACGAAGTCCTCCAGCCCCCCCGGCAGGTAGTTGGGCGAAAGCGAAAAGCCGTCCGCCCCCCCCTTGCGGAACCAGTCCTCGCACAGGTCCGCCACCTGTTCGGGCGTCCCCGCGAACGAGAAGCTCGCGCGCGAGACCACCACGCGGCGTGCCAAAACACCGATCGGCAGGTCCTCCTCGCGGGCCATGTGCACGATCGATTCCTGCACCCACTTGCCCCCGTTTGTCTCCGGGATGTCGGGCAGGCGATCATCAGGCGAGAGATGCGAGAGGTCGACGCCCAGCTGGAGCGAGAGCGTGCGCAGCGCGAGCGCCTCGGGCACGAGGGCGAGCAGTTCGGCCTCGGCACGGCGCGCCTCTTCTTCGGTGGAGCGCACGAGGAACTGGACAGACGGGATCACCTTCATGTGATCGGGGTTGCGCCCGAAGAGGGCGGCCCGCCGTTTCATGTCGGTGTAGAATTCGCGCGCCACCTCCAGCGAACGGGCGGCGGTGAAGATGAGATCGGCGGTGCGCGCGGCAAGCGCACGGCCGGCTTCCGACCCGCCCGCCTGGACGATGATCGGGTGCCCCTGAGGCGGACGCGCGACGTTGAGCGGCCCGGCTACCTTGAAGAACTCGCCCTCGTGCGCGAGTTCGTGGACCTTGTCGGGATCGAAGTAGCGCGCGTTCTCCCGGTCACGCAGCAGCGCGCCGTCTTCCCAGCTGTCCCACAGGGTCTTCACGACATCGACGAATTCCTCCGCGCGCGCATAGCGCCCGGCATGGTCCATGTTCGCATCGCGCCCGAAGTTGCGCGCCTCGCCATCGCTCGCCGACGTGATCACGTTCCAGCCCGCACGTCCCTTCGAAAGATGGTCGAGCGAGGCGTAGCGGCGGGCGATGTTGTAGGGCTCGTTGTAGGTGGTCGAGGCCGTGGCGATGAGGCCGATGTTCTGCGTCACCGCCGCCAGCGCGCCCAGCAGCGTGGTCGGCTCAAGCTTGCCCGCATAGTCCGTCGCGGCAAAGGCCTCCTTGCCCGAGATCGAGGGAAAACCGACACTGTCGCCCGAGAAATAGCAGTGCATCTTGCCGCGCTCGGCGGTCTGGGCGAGGTGCGCATAATGCGCAAAGTCGTGCTGGTCGACCGCAGGCGCGCCCGGCCAGCGCCAGCCGCCCGGATGCGCACCGCTGTTGTGGATGAAGGTCGCCAGGATCATCTGGCGCTGTGTTTCGGACATGGACAGGATCTCCGGATCGGTCAGGCGTGGCTGGCGCGGATGACGCGCGCCAGTTCGCTGTCGGGTTCGGCCCGGGCGTAGGCACGCCAGGCAAGGAGGAAGCACAGGCTCGCCAATGCGAGTGCGGGCAGGACAACAATGACAAAGGAGGCCGCAATGCGCGCTTCATCGCCCAGGACCGTCTGCGAGACGAAGGCAATGAGGAACGGCCCGCCCGCCCCTGCCGGAAGCGCGGCAACGACACTGAGCAGCGCATAGGAAAAGCCGCGCATGTCGTTGGGCGCGATCTCCTGCACGGTCGCGTTCATCGCGACATTGAGCATGGGCGTCGCCAGGCTGATCGCGGCCAGGCACACGATGGCCGGAACAAGCCCCGGCGCCAGTCCGGCAAGCCCCGCCGGAAGCGCCAGCACGGGAAGTGCGGCCATGACCAGGATACGTCCGCCCCTGCCCGCGCCGAGACGCGAATCCGCGACCATCCCGCCCAGGAAATAGCCCCCCAGACCGGCGATGAGCAGGCCCAGCCCCAGGAGGTTGGCGATCTCGGGCAGGGTGAGCGCGAAGGTGCGCATGAGAAGCGGCGCCGTCCAGGCGCTCACGCCCACGAAGGCCACGTAGTAGAGGCAGAAGCCCGAGAAGAGCGGCACGACAACACGGCGTTGACGCCACAGGTAAGCGAGTTTCTCGGCGGCGCGCGACGGTTCGGCGCAGGCGGAGGCCTGGCCCCGGCGTGCCGGCTCACGCACGGCAAAGAAAAGCAGGCCCACCACCGGACCGACAAGGCCACACAGCAGGAAAGCCGTGCGCCAGGGCACCAGTTCGCCAAACCCCGGCACGGACAGGTGCAGATCGGCGGCAACGATGTAGCCGGGAATGACCGAGGAGAGCGCCGTGCCGATGGTCGCGCCGATGAGGTAGGCGCTGATCGCGCGCCCCCGCCGCGCTGGCGGAAACATGTCCGCGATGAGCGAAAGCGCGGCGGGCGCCACCGCCGCTTCGCCCAGGCCCACCAGCGCGCGCAGGACGAAGAAGACCTCGAAGTTGGGAGCAAGGCCGCCGAGCGCGGTGGAGACACTCCAGACGATGATCGCCCAGCCCAGCACGTTCTTGCGCACCCTGGCGTCGATCAGCGAGCCCAGCCACAACCCGCAGATCCCGCTCAGCAGCGAATAGGCCAGCCCCATGAGGAGGCCCATCTGGATATCGTCGATACCCAGATCCGCCTTGATCGGCTCGGCCAGCACACCGACGATGGCCTTGTCGATGCTGTAGAAGTTGGCGGCCAGAAACAGGAGCAGCATCGGGAAGAGGCTGCGCTGCAGCGGCGGATAGGCGCTCTCCTGCGCGGTGGGGAGCGCCTCAGTCGACACGCACGGTCCGTCCGTCGATGCAGGCCAGGAGGCGCCCGTCCGCATCGTTCAGGATCTCGACCCGCTCGCCATCGAGGTAGATGATGTCCTCGAAGTGGAACTTGCCGATGCCCGGCCCGATCCAGGGCAGATCGCAGCTCAGCACCATGTTGTCGACCAGTTCGAAGGCGTGCATGCCCCCGCCCGGGTGCGGGTGGTCAGTGTGCTCGAGCCCCACCGAATGGAGCCCGGCCGCCTTGAAGTCGGGATTGCCGTGGTCCTTGATGCATTCGACGACCGCCTTCTCGACGTCACTCGAAAGTGCGCCGGGGCGAAAGTGGGGAAGCGAGGCGCGCCAGCCCAGCCGCGTCGCGTTGTAGCGCTTGAGTTGCTCGGGATTGGGTTCACCAATCACCGCCGTGCGCCCGATATCGCTGGTGTAATGGTCGAACTCGGCGGTCGCATCGAAAGTCACCATGTCGCCCGGCAGCAAGGGCGCGTTCTTGGGCAGGCGCCCGAAGGCGGGGCGGTAGGGGGTGATGAGAAGGAACACCGGCCGCCCTCCGGCAAGCGCGGCGGCCGACCAGAACACCCGCTCGGCCTCCGCGCACGAAGCGCCCGCCGCCACGGCTTCGGCGGCGACTTCGAGCGCGAGTTCGGTCTTGCGGGCCGCGGCGCGCATGCGCGCCATCTCCGCCGGGGTCTTGACCATGCGCATGTCGCGCAGGAGATCGCGCGCCGGACAGATCTCGATCGTTCCGCCGAGCAGCGTCTGGACGTCGAGACCAAGGCCCCGGTCCTCGAAGGCAACCCTCGCCCGCTCGAGCCCCATCTCGCGCAAGTACTGCGCGACCGCCTCCTGGTGGTTCTGGGGCAGGCCTTCGGCGGTCAGCGCCCCCTGCACGCCGCCCGCGCCGATGCCGGGCTTGCGGGCATAGCCGCGCACCGCCATCCAGGTGCCCTGTCCCTGCTGGGGCTGGCCCATGTCGACCTCGACCGTGAGCACCGCGGCATCGCGGGCATGGTCGCGCGGCAGGATCGCCAGCGCCAGATCGCCAAAGCCCCAGCTGGCGTCGGTCGCCCAGCTCGAAAGATAGAAGGTATTGATGGGCGTGGAGGCGACGACCACATCGATCCCGTCACGGTCCATCAGCGTATCGGCGCGGGGGCGGTTTATCAGCATCGGCAGGTCGGGCTCCACAAGACGCGAAAATCGAGAGCCAAGGGGTACCAAGGCCCCGTCATTGATCGAAATCAAATAGGCTTATCGCCTCCATGGATTCCTGATTGGCATCGTTTGCGTGTTCGTGCTTGTTGGAATGCCGACGCAGGCCCTGCCGCCGGTTCGACCGGCCCTTTCGCGCAGTGCCCTTCACTTCCGGCCACTTTCGCGATTTGGGATTCTCGACGATGAAACTGCTCGCCTTCATGATGCAGACCGGCGGACATATCGCTGGCTGGCGCCATCCCCGTGCGGCCGAGCGAGCGCTGTGCGACATCGACTATTTCCGTGAGCTGGGACAGACCGCCGAGCGCGGCCTGTTCGACGGCGTCTTCCTCGCCGATTACGTGGGCTATCACCCGGTCAAGAGCGCGGAGATCTTCGCAGGGACAGAGAGCCCCAAGCTCGATCCGCTCGCCGTCCTCTCGACCATTGCGGCGGCGACGGACACGATCGGCCTCATCGGCACGGCCTCGACCACCTACAGCCAGCCCTACGACCTGGCCCGCCGTTTCGCCTCGCTCGACCACCTGTCCAAGGGGCGCGCGGGCTGGAACATCGTCACCTCCACCATGGAGAACGAGGCGCACAACTACGGCCGCGAGGCGCACATGGGCCATTCCGAACGCTATGCGCGCGCCGAGGAATTCGTCGCGGTGGCCCGCCGGCTGTGGGACAGTTGGGAGGAAGGCGCCTACCTTGCCGACAAGGATAGCGGGCGCTGCACCGACCCGGGCCGCATCTCGGCGGTGAACCACGCAGGCGAACACTTCCGCGTGGCAGGTCCACTGACCGTGCCGCGCAGCCCCCAAGGCCATCCCGTGCTGGTCCAGGCCGGCGCCTCGGCGACCGGACAGCGCTTTGCCGCCGGACATGCCGAAGTGATCTTCACCTCGCACCCCACCATCGCCACCGCCAAGGCTTTCCGCAGCGCCATGCACGCGCAGCTTGCCGAATTCGGACGCAGTCCCGAAAGCCTCAAGGTCATGCCCGCGATCACCCCGATCCTGGGCGCCAGCCGCGCCGAGGCGAAGGACCTCCAGCGCGAGCTCGACGCGCTGATCCCGACGCAGGTGGCGCTCTCCAAGCTGGAGGCGCTGCTCGGCAATATCGATCTGTCTGGCCACGATCCCGATGGCCCACTTCCCACCTTGCCCGAGGCCGCGCTTGCCGGGCAGAACTCCACCCGCGACCGGGTGCTCGAACTCGCCACGCGCGAGACGCTCTCCTTGCGCGAACTGGCCCGCCGCGTGGCCGGGGGGCGCACCAGCCACAGCGTCGTGGGCACCGCATCCGACATTGCCGAGACCCTGATTGCCTGGGAGCGCGAGGGCGCGGCCGATGGCTTCGTCATCTCCCCTCCGGTCCTTCCCGCAGGGCTCAGCGATTTCGTCGACGAGGTCGTGCCCATCCTCCAGGAGCGCGGGCACTTTCGCCAGGCCTACGAGGGGTCGAGCCTGCGCGCGAACCTGGGACTGGCGGTACCGGAGAACAGCTTCACCCACGATCCGCACAGCCGCATGGCGCCGGAGATCTTCTAGAAGGCGAAACTCCGCGCCTGCTGCGTGCAGTTAGCGCTAAAGAGAATGCAGATTATTCACCTGTCCAACAGGGAACTTTTCCGCCTCCAGCACGGCCCCTGATCCTGAGAGGGCGCCGCGACTCGCGCGCAGGCGTGGCCTGTGTCGCCAATGCCACACATAAGCCCGAAAATGCGGCGCGAACTTCACGACGAATCCGCGACGTTCCCGTGTCCATCTCATGACATCCATTCGCGCGCCGGTCACACAAGTGACCCGAAACGGTCATCACCCCTGCCTAGCTCACCGCTCCGACGCGACCTCCTGAAATAGCACGGAAAAGTTGATAATGCAGAGAATGACCTGTTTGCGCGCCACGCTCTCGCTGGGCACCCTGGCCGTAGCCCTGATCGCGGGCGCAGCCCCGGCCCTCGCCGAGACCGCCGAGGACGACGCTACCGGCAACGCAGCAGGCCTGACCGCCGCCGCGGCGGCTGCGGACGCCGCCGACGAGGCCGGTGGTAACGCGATCATCGTGACTGCCGCCAAGACCACGCGTTCGGCCACCGAACTGGACGGGGTCGAGGTCCAGAAGATCCTTCCCGGCGTCTCGCCCCTGCGCGCGGTCCAGGCCATGCCCGGCGTCATGTACCAGACCGCCGATCCGTGGGGTAACAACGAACAGAACATGTCGCTGTTCATCCACGGCTTTGCCATCAACCAGCTGGGCTACAGCCTCGACGGCATGCCGCTGGGCGATCTCAGCTACGGCAACATTGCCGGCATCACCCCCCAGCGCGCGATGGTGTCCGAAACGATGGGCAACGTGGTCGTATCGACCGGCGCGGGCGACCTCGCCATGCCCTCCAACATCAATCTGGGCGGCGGCATCGAGATGACGACCTCCGATCCCAAGGCCAAGGCTTCGGCCGAAGTGCGCCAGACGGTGGGCTCCTACGGCACCTCGCGCACCTTCGTGCGCCTCGACACGGGTGAATTCGACGCCGACGGCACCAACGCGGGCTACGTCTCGGTCGTGCGCCACCGCGCCCGGGCCTGGGACTTCGACGGCCGCCAGGGCGGCTGGCAGGCCAACGGCAAGTTCGTCCACGAGAACGACGCGGGCAAGCTGACCCTCTACGCCGCCTTCTCGGACAAGCAGGAGCCCAACGAGGACGGCACGACGACTTTCGTCAACCCGGCCAACGACGCGCAGGCCTACATGCCCTACGTGCGCCCGTTCATGTATCCCGACTTCCAGGCCGCGCTCGACTACGTCGATGAAAACGGCGACACCCCGCCCGAGGAGGGCAGCAACTACCTCAACTATTTCTCGGCCGCGCTGCGCACCGACTACATCGGCTACCTCAAGTACGACGCGAACCTGGGTTCCAACACCACCTGGACCAATCAGGTCTACTACCACCACAACGACGGCCAGGGCGTTGTCGCGGGCCCGCTCGGCCAGTCGATCTCGGTCGTTGCCGCCTACTATCCCGAGCTGGACCGCGCAGGCCAGGTCGAGGTCACCGGCGAGAGCGGCTACGTGACCCGCGTCACCGAGTACCGCATCGACCGCGCCGGCGCGCTCTCGACGCTGCGCATGAACCTTGGCAACCACAACCTCCAGGCCGGCGCCTGGTTCGAGCACAACTCGGGCACGACCTGGCGCAAGTGGTACGCCCTTGACGTGAACGCACCGACCGATCCCTACCACTGGCAGAAGGACGAGCTGTTCACGCAGTATTCGCTCGAATACCGTGTAAACACGCTGCAGCTGCACCTGCAGGACGAATGGAACGCGACCGATCGCCTGACGGTCCTGGGCGGCTTCAAGTCGAGCCTCGTCTTCTCCGAAGGCTGGTACCCGATCCAGCCGGTCGCCGGGTCCTACTCGGGCATGGACGGCGGCCTGCCCTCGGGCTCGATCAGCACCAAGCGCTGGTTCCTGCCCGCCATCGGCGCGCGGTATGACTTCAACGGCACCGAAGAGATCTACTTCAACATCCAGAAGAACATGCGCAACTACGGCACCGCGCCGTGGGGCCAGGGCAGCCAGGCCGCGTTCGACTACTTCAAGGATGTGGGCCGTCCCGAAACGTCCTGGACCTACGAGGCGGGCCTGCGCAGCCACCACGTGTTCCCCGGCTCGTTCCTCAGCTCGCTCGACGCCCAGATCAACTACTACCACGTCGACTTTTCCAACCGCCTGCTCTCGATCAGCACGACGGTGGGCGGCCTTGGCGGCGGTTCGATCACGGGCGGCACCAGCACGCTGTTCAACGTGGGCGGCGTGAAGACCGACGGTGTCGATGCCTCGATCACGCTGGGCCTGGGCTCGATCTTCTCGATCTACAACGCACTCTCGTTCAACAGCTCGCGCTATGGTAGCGACTACACCGACGGCACGACCGTCTTCGCAACCGACGGCAAGCAGGTCCCGGGCAGCCCGAAGTGGATGAACAAGACCATGATCTCGGCCAACTTCGGCCCGATCGACGCGCAGATCGAGGGCCAGTACATCGGCAAGCGCTACGCCACCTACACCAACGACGGCGTGGTCGACTCCTACTACATGGCCAACGCCCGGATCGCCTTCGACCTTGCCGGGTACATCCCGCTGGAAAAGGCCTCGGTCTCGCTCAACGTCACCAACCTGTTCGACGAGAAGGGTGCCTCCACCATCAGCACCGGCCGTCCGAGCGCGGTCTACGCCACCTTCCCGCTGGCCCCGCGCCAGTGGTTCCTGACCTTCACCGCAGGTATCTGAAAATGAACGACACCACACTGTCGCGCAGGACCCTCCTGCGCGCCGGTGCCGGCGCGGCCCTTGCAGGGGCCGCGCCTGGTGCGTTGGAGGCTCGGACGCAGACCAGCGTCCCGGCCCCGCGCACGGCCCCGGCCAAGCCCCTCCTCATCAGCCACCGCGGCGCCTCCGCGCTGCGCCCCGAGCACACTCTGGCCTCGTACGCCAAGGCGATCGAGGACGGCGCCGACTACGTCGAGCCCGACCTTGTCGCGACGAAGGACGGCGTGCTTGTCGCCCGCCACGAGAACAACATCGCCGACACCACCGACGTCGCCGCCCGGCCCGAGTTCGCAGGCCGCAAGGCCACGCGCACCATCGATGGCAAGGACGTCACCGGCTGGTTCACCGAGGATTTCACCCTCGCCGAGATCAAGTCGCTGCGCGCGGTGGAGCGCCTGCCGGTCGAAATGCGCGGGGAAAGCCACCGCTACGACGGCCAGTTCCAACTCGTCACGCTCGCCGAGATTGCCGACTTCGTGGGCGCCGAGGCCGCCGCGCGCGGACGCACTATCGGCCTCATTCCCGAGCTCAAGCACTCGACCCACTTTCGCGGCATCGGTCTGCCGCTGGAGGAGCGCTTCCTCGCGGCGGTGGAGGACAGCTCCATCCTCCAGAGCGCGCCCGTCATCGTGCAGAGCTTCGAGGTCACCAACCTCCAGTGGCTGCGCCCGCGCATCGCGGGACAGAGCAACATCGAACTGCTCCAGCTGACCGTGCCGATGAACGTGCACCCGGTGGACCTCGCCCAGAGCGGCCAGGGCATGACCTACGCGCAGATGCATAGCCCCGAGGGCCTGGCGCGCCTGCGCGAGTACGCCGATTGGGTCTCTCCCATCCTGCAGTCGATCATTCCCTTCGGAACGATGGACGGCAAGCCCGGCCCTCTCGGCACGCCGACCCTGCTCGTGCGCGACGCGCACGGTGCCGGGCTCAAGGTCTCGACCTGGACGTTCCGCCCGGAGAACGTCTTCCTGCCCACCGACTACCGCGGCGAAGGCGGCGAGGCTGCGCGCCACGACGAGGGTTCGGTGCGCATGATGCAGGCCTATATCGCAACCGGCATCGACAGCTTCTTCACCGACGATCCCGCGCTCGGCCGGCGCGCCATCGACACGATGCCCAAGGGATGAAGTGAGGATTCAAGGGGCCATCGCCCCTTGACCCCGGAATCGGCGACCTCACCTTTCTCAAGCCACATCGTGCTCGGAAGGTGAGGTCGACCGTTAGGGGAGACCGAGGGCGATGGCCCTCGGACCGGGTCTTTTATCTGGTACCATACCCTTCGGGCAGCGGCTGCACGACCGGCTCCGAGACATAGCGGATCGTCGGCTCCACGGGCGCTGCGATGGCCGCGGGCGCGGCAGGCTCGGGCGCCTCGGGGGTCTCGATCAACTCGGGGGTGTCCTGGGGCTCGCTGCCTGCCGTCGGCATCATGCGGCCATAGACCGGCACGACATCGGGCGTGATCCGCCCGTGCAACGCCTCGATCTCGGCCTCGCGCTGGCGCAGGTAAAGCTCGCGATAGGTTGCGTAGGGGTTGTCAGTGTCGCGGATGCGGTTGATCTCGTCGTCAAAGGCCGCGCGTTCGCCCAGCTGTGAGAGCGTGATCATCGGGATCGCCACCTCGGGCTTGGTGAAGGGCTTGCCCAGCATCGCGGGCGAGGCCAGCCGGTCGATCGAATCGCCGATGAGGTCGCGCACCGTCGTCGGGCCGATGATCGGCAGGTACATGTAGGGCCCCGGCCCCACGCCGTAGTAGCCCAGCACGTTGGCAACCCCATTGGGCCGGTAGGGCAGGTTGAAGGGCTCGCGCTTGGCCACGTCGATGATGCCCGCGAGACCCAGCGTCGAATTGATGAGGAAGCGCCCAGCCGTCTCCAGCGCCTTGCCTGGCTTCAGCTGGAGCATGTAGGCAGCGAAGACCACCGGCTCCTGGAGGTTGGAGAAGACATTGCGCAGGCCTTCGCGCACCGGATGCGGGATGCCCTTGTTGTAGGCCTTCGCCACCGGCTCGACGACCGCCTTGTCGACCGACTGCACGACCTCGAACGAGGTTTCGTTGATCGCCTCGAGCGGATCGCCCGGAGGCGCTCCGGGGCGGCGGGTCACGATGATTTCCGAACCCTGCAAGCCCGGATCGGCCGCCTCGACATCGTCTGGGGCCGTTTGGGCTTCTGCCGTTTCGGGCGTGGCGAGAGGTGCCTGTTCGGTTTGCGGCTGTCCCTCCTGCGCGGCCGGGACAAGGGTGTCCTCGGGACCCTGCGCGACCGCCTGGGGGATGGCGGAGCCGATCATCAACGCGGCGGCAGCGGCCGTCAGGCTCATGGGTATCGTCCTTGTCTGGCGGCACATGCCCGCGTTCGCACAGCGGTGGGCCGGATAGTCGGGCTACGGCTTCGGGGGTGAAGCGTAGCACACATGGGGGAAGTGCCTACCCGGCTATGCGCGAAGCCCCCGTTCGTCAATTGCCCGGGTCAAGTGAGACGGCGTTCCCGGCACGGCCTGTCGATTTCACGCAACACACGCCAAAGGCCCGGTGAGGTGCGCGCGGCAAGCCTGCAACGTGCGTCTGCCGTTCTGCCCCTCGCCGCGCGCAATCTTTTCAAGTCCACACGCAGTTAAGGGGCAGCATCGATTGCAGATTGATGCCATAAGACCAGTTCCTGATACGAAATACACCTATAGGAGAGCAGGTGCTTTCGGCCAGATATCTTGTCCGCTCCGGTCTTCGCCCGGACTTCGTTTTCCTTCACGCCCTGCGCACGGTTGGCCTTGCGGCCCTGCTTCTGCTCGCTGTCGTCGCGGCTCTTGGCACCCCGCCCGCCCGGGCCGCGGCACAAGACGAGGGCGAGGCCGCCGTCGCCGCGCTCATGGAGGATCTGGCCGGACACACCCGCGAGGCCCAGGCCCTTCTCCAACGCACACCCAACACCGATCAGACCGCGCAGTTGCGCGCCCTGCGCGCCGATCTTGCCTCCGACCGCGACCGGGCGGTGGCGCTCGCCAACGACGGATCGCTCGACCTGCGCATTCTCGAGGCGCAGATCGAGGGATTGGGTGAGCCGCCCGCCGAAGGCGAGAGCGAACCGGAAAGCGTGACCGAGGAACGCGCCCGGCTGGAAGCCGCCCTCAGCAAGCTGATGCGCCCCACGCTGCGCCTGCAGAGCGCACAGGCCCGCGCCGCCGTGCTGGTCTCCGAGATCGACGCCCGCCTCGCCTCGCTGACCAAGCAGCGCCTCTTCTCCCACGACGTGTCCCCGCTTGACCCGCGCCAGTGGATTCGTGCGGGCGGCGAACTCATGGAAGCCTTCGCCACCGCGCAGGCCCGAACCCGTGAGTTCCGCCGGGAACAGGGCGAAGTCTCCATCGCAGGGATGATCGCGGGGAGCCTCGTCGTGATCGTGGGCGTACCCATGCTCGGCCTGCTGGGCTGGAAGTGGCTATCGGCCCTTGTCGACCGGCGCCGGGCACGCGCCGCCTCGATTGCGAGCAAGCTTGCCTGGACTCTTGCCCTCGATGCCAGCGCCACCGTCGTCTTCGCCATCATTCTTGCTATCTGCGTCACCACCGCGCTCCTGATCCTCCTGCCGCTCATGCCCAAGGATATTGTCGTGGGCATCGTGCCCTCGCTTATCGGGGCGGGCGGCCTTATCGCGGTGGGACGCTGGCTGGGCCGGGGCGCGGTCCTCTCCCCCTTTCCCCAGCTGCGCCTGATCTCCCTGCCGGAAGAAGATGGTGAGAGCGCCAACCGCACGATCCAGCGCCTGACGATCCTGCTCGCGCTGATCTCGGTGCTCAGCAGCCTGGAAAACCACGGCGCGGTAGGAGCCAACGTCTCCCACGTCCTGTCCGCGATCCTCGCCGTGATCGGCGCGTGGCTGTTGTGGCACCTCTCCAGCGCCTTCCAGAAGGCGCGGATCGAGGCCGATGCGCAGAGCGTAGCGTCCCACGAGGCCATCGACTTCGCCACCCCCATCTCGCGCCTGATGCGCCTGTTCGGCGCGGCCTCGGTGCTCGCCGCGCTGGTGGGCTATGCCATGCTTGCGCGCTTCCTCTTCGCCTCGACGCTGATCAGCCTCGCGGTCATCGGCATCGCGATCTATTTCCACCGCTCGATCGCGCTGGTGACGGGCCTCCTCGCCACCGGAAAGCTGCACGCCTACCGCCGCGCGCTCCACTTCGTGCCGCTGGCCGCCGGTTTCCTCCTGACGCTGCTGGTGCTCCCGATCATCGCGATGATCTGGGGTTTCAGCGGCGCGGAGATTTCCGACGGCATCCTGCTCCTGCGCAATGGCGTGGACCTTGGCGAGGTGCGCCTCTCGATCGGGGATGTCGCGACTTTCGCGGCGGTCTTCTTCCTGGGCTTCTTCATCACCCGCTGGCTGCAGCGCTTCCTCAAGGTGACGGTGCTGCCCGAGTTCGCGATGGATGCGGGCGCCGAGGCCGCGCTCCTCACCTTCCTGGGGTACCTTGGCATCACGCTTGCCGCGCTGATCGCCATCGCGACGACCGGGCTCGATCTCTCCAACCTCGCCTTTGTGGCGGGCGCGCTTTCGGTGGGTCTGGGCTTTGGCCTGCAATCGGTGGTGGAGAACTTCACCAGCGGCATCCTCCTTCTCATCGAGCGTCCGGTGAAGGTCGGCGACTGGATCGAGGTGGGCGACAACTCGGGCATCGTGCGCAAGATCGCGGTGCGCTCGACCCATATCGAGACGTTCGACCGCCACCAGATCATCGTCCCCAACTCGCAGCTGATCGCGGGCGTGGTGAAGAACCGCAGCTTCTCGTCCGGCCCCTCGCGCGTGGTCGTGCCGATCGGGGTCGCCTACGGCACGGACCTTGAGCGCGTGCGCGAGATCCTCCTCGACATCGCCGCAAAGGACGAGGGCGTGCTGGCCTATCCCGAGCCGGTCGTGATCATGACCGGGTTTGGCGACAGCTCGCTTGACCTCAGGCTCCAGGCCTTCGCTTCCGATGCCATCGAGGCCTTCCTCGCCGGCTCGCGCATGAACTTCACGATTGCGCGCCGCTTTACAGACGAGAACATCGAGATCCCCTTCCCGCAGCGCGACCTGCACCTGCGTTCAATGCCCGAAAGCATGGCGCCACAGGGCGCGAGCCTCCCCGCTGGCTGACGCGTTCTAGAGCCAGAGCGCATGGTCGCGCATGCGCGCGATGAGATCGGTATTCTGCCGCTCCATCCGGCAGGTGTCGTCGAACACCATGGTCGCCGCATCCTGCGCCGAGGACAGCGGCGCCCAGGTCCCGATTCCTGCATGCGAGGGATTGCCACTACGGGCAAAGGCGATCCAGGCATCGGCCGCGTTCGCGGCCATGGCCTTCGCGCGTGGCCCCGTGCCCGCCGCCTCGGGCGCGATGTCGAGGCTGTCGAAGACCAGCGGCAGCTCGCTGCAGTGGTAGGCGCGCGGGGCGCCATCGAACTGCGGGGTGATCCAGTCGAAGCGGTAGAGGAAGGCGGGCGCCCCGCCTGCCGAGGTCTGCCCGCGCGCCTGTTCCAGCGCGTTGTGCCGGTTGAAGCTGTCGGCCGACATCATGGCTTGAAGGCCCACCGGCTTTTCCTCCGGATGGGCCGCGCGGTAGGCTGCAATCAGCGGATCGGGATCGCGGAACGCGGCCCCGATCCCCTCGCGCAGGTCCGCCCAGGTGCGCTTCTCCGCCTCCAGCGTGAACATCGTCAGGCAGAATTCGTGGCGCACGGTCCCCACCATGAGCGGGATGTCGGCGCTGAGCGCGCGGCCTTGCGCGCTATAGGGATCGGCGGGAATGATCGCGCCGTCGCGCACCGGGGCCCAGCCAACAAGATGCCAGATCTCGCCCGGCTTCGCCTTGGCGAACCACTGCCCTTGCGCGGCCTGCGCGGCGGCCTGCACTTGCGCGAGCGGAAGCGACTGGAGCTTTCGGAGATCGCTGGCAGGAACGTCCAGTCGGGAGAGGAGACCGCGCGCCAGCGGCTCGGTCATCTCGCGGCCGAATAGCTGGCTGATCGAACCGCTCTGCGCGATGGCCTTGTGGAACAGGCCTCTGGCCGCGGGCATGGCGCACAGCGTCGTCACCTTGAGCCCGCCGCCCGATTGGCCAAAGATCGTGACATTGCCCGGATCGCCGCCGAACTGCGCGATATTTTCCCGCACCCATTCAAGCGCGAGGACGAGATCGAGCATCCCCGCATTGCCCGAGGCGGCAAAGTCCGGGTCGGTGCCCAGCGCGCCCAGATCCAGATAACCCAGCGCGTTGAGACGGTGGTTGACCGAGACCACCACCACATCCCCGCGCCGGGCCAGCGCCTCGCCGTCGGTCGCGCGGATGGCAAGGCTCGATCCGGTCGAGTAGTTGCCCCCGTGGATCCACACCATGACCGGGCGCTTTCCCGTGCCCGTCTCCGGCGTCCAGACATTGAGGTTGAGGCAGTCCTCGCTCTCGATCGAAGGCGTGCCGGGATTGAGGAAGGCCATCGGGCTGGCCGAGGGGCCCTCGCCGGCCTGCGGGCAGATCGCGCCGGGCACCAGGCACAGGCGCGTGCCGGGCCAGGGATCGACCTTGCGCGGGGGCAGGAAGCGCCCCTCGCCCCCGGTGTCGGCCCCATAGGGAATGCCCTTGAAGGTCGCGATGCCACGGCTCTCGTAGCCTCGCACGCGCCCGCCCGTGGTCTCGACTACAAGGCCTGCGGGTGTCGTCAGCGTGGACGCGGCGCCCGTGCCGTTATGCGTGCGCGCAGACGCCGCCGCGGCCCCTGCGGACGGGGCCAGCGCCAGCCCTCCCGACAGGAGAAGACCGGCGCTAAGGGCATCGCGGCGAGAGGGCATGGGCAGGCTCCTGGAATGGCCGAAAGGGGCGCTCGCCCAAAGGCAAGGCGTTGTGACACATTCCTTTCTTCCGCCTCCCCCGGGTCAGGTCACGGGGCTGGGAGCGCCATGTTCATCCCTTGAACACGCCTCGAACTTGCAGTTCGGGTGAGGCCCATCCTCCCCTTACCCATGAGGCACGCGGCGCATCCGGCAACGGCAGGCTCCGCGCAAATGGGGTTTACAAGAAACAGGGGGTAGTGGGCATGGCCCGTCATCACATCGTGCGTACGAGCGCGCTTCTTTCGAGCATCTGCACCGCCGCGCTGCTGGCCAGCGCTCCGGGCACCGCGAGCGCACAGAGCGCCGAGAGCGCGCGGAGCGCACCGGCTTCGGGCGACATCATCGTCACCGCGCGCCGCACCGAGGAGCGCCTGCAGGACGTGCCGCTCTCGATCGCGGCGATCTCTTCCGAGGACATGGCCGAGAAGGGCGTGACCGACCTCCAGGACATCGCCAACTACACGCCGGGCCTGCGCTTCACCGACTTCCTGTCCAAGTTCAACGGCAACGCGGTCATCCGCGGCCTGTCGCAGACCAACGTGCAGAACGCGGTGGGCAACACCGGCGTGTTCATCGACGGGATCTACCTGCAGCGCGGCTACATGGTCGATTCGCAGCTGGGCGATGTCCAGCGCATCGAGGTCGTGAAGGGCCCGCAGAGCGCGCTCTACGGCCAGAACACCTTCTCGGGCGCGATCAACTACGTGCTCAATGAGCCGACCGACGAACTGCACGCCAGCGGCCGCGCCTCGGTCGGCAACGGGGGCTACACGGACGTGCGCGCCGCCGTCGGCGGGCCGATCGTGCCGGGCATCCTCTCGGGCCGGATCTACTACGCCACGGCCGATTTCGACGGCGTGTGGAAGAACAACTTTCCGGGCGCGGGCTCGAGCGGCATGGCCGACTTCGGCGGCTACCAGCGCCGCAACTTCTCCGCCTCGCTCAAGCTCACGCCGACCGACGGCATGGCGATCACCGGCACCTACTACCGCCTGACCCGCAACGAGAAGATCCGCGCCTTCTACACCATCGACGGCAACTTGCGCGAAGATCAGCTCAACTGCGGCGCGGTCGGCTCGAACGGCAGCCCCTACCTGTGGTGCGGCAACCTGCCGAGCAGCCCGGCGGGCAAGCGCTCGGGCGAGAACGCGGACCACTATCCCGACGGCCTCTTTGCCGCGCCCCAGCCGGGCATGCGCGCCAAGACCGAGATGTACCACGTCGCGGCCGAGTACGCCTTCTCGCCCGACTGGACCTTCAACTACGACTTCGGGCGCGTGCGCGGCGAGGGCATCGAGCAGTCGAGCTTTGCCAGCAACTCGTACTACCTCGATGAAAGCTCCTTCCGCCTGCCGGGCCAGTCGCCGACGTTCTCGATGCAGCGCGAGGCGGGGCTGATGAAGTACACCAGCCACGATGCGCGCCTTGCCTTCGACAACGGCGGTCCCTTCACCTTCGACTTCGGCTACTTCCGCTCCAAGACCTCCGACGCCTTCCTCTTCGGCCTGCGTCTGGGCATGCAGCCGGGCGGCCCGGTCCTCAGCGACAACTGGGACCCGCTCGACGATGGCGGCGTGATCCTCTTCAACAACCGGCGCACCAACTACAAAATCGACTCCGGGTATGGCCGCGTCGGCCTCAAGCTCCTCGACGACCAGCTCACGCTCGGCGCCGAGGCGCGCTACACCCACACCGAGCTTTCCACCATCGACATGCAGACCCCCGATCTGCCCGCGCTGGAGGCCGACTACAACAACCTCACCCCGCGCTTTTCGATCCGCTACGAGCCGAGCATGGACATGATGTTCTACGCCAGCGCGGCCAAGGGCGTGAAGGCGGGCGGTTTCAACGGCTACGTCACCGGCTCGGTCGAACTTCTGCCCGAGGAGCGCGCCTACGGCGAGGAAGTGAACTGGACCTACGAGGTCGGCACCAAGGGCTCGCTGTTCAACAACCGCTTCAACTACTCGCTCGCGGCCTTCTACATCGACTGGCAGAAGCGCCAGATCAGCGCGCCGCCCGCAAACTACGTGCCCCCTGTCGATTCGACGCAAGGCGGCGGCGCGGTGCCCGGCGCCTACATCAGCGGTGGCTCGGCCGAATCCTACGGTGTGGAGCTGACCGCCAACTACCGCGTCTCGACCCCGCTCACGCTCAACGGCTCGTTCGCCTGGCAGCACGCGACGGCCAAGGACGGCGCGGTCGCGCCCACCGCCAGCAGCACCTGCGATGACATCGTGTGCCGCACAGATGGCAATGTCGCGGGCAACTACCTCGGCAACGTACCCCAGTTCCAGGGCACCTTCGGCTTCGACTACCGCACGCCTGTCAACGATGACCTCGACTTCTTCATGGGCGCCGACGAAATCTACCGCGGCAAGATGTACGTGGACGAGACCAATACCGCCTCGACCGCGGCCTACTTCCTCACCAACGCGCGCGTCGGTGTCAGCGCGGATCGCTGGAAGGGCTTCTTCTGGGTGAAGAACCTGCTCGACGAGAAGTACGCCGAGGCCTCGTTCGTGGTGCCCTCGATCTTCCAGTACAACGTCAACCTGGGCGATCGCCGCACCTTCGGCGTGACCCTGACCTTCGACTACTGATCCCCCACGCAAGGGACCCGCGCCCGCTACCCCAGAAGGCCCCAAGCCTTCCCGGTGGCGGGCCGGGAGCCTTGCCTCTCCCCCACATCCCCACCCCGACACAGGAGAGCGCGTGAAACTCCGCCGCTTGACCCGACTGGCCCTGTCCGGCCTCCTTCTGGCCGGCCTTGCCGCACCGCACCTGGCCGCCGCCCAGCCCCCTTCCGATGCCGCCTGGCAGGCCGCCAAGGAGGCGATCTGGGAACGCGAACTGGCGATCTACAACGGCCGGGCAAAGGGCGATCTTTCGATCTACCTCTCCAGCACGGCGCACGGCTACAAGGCCTGGCCGCCCTATGCGTCCCTCCCCAAGGGCAACGTGGGGCTGGAGGAGACCGGCCAGCGCATGGCGGGCAAGACGCTCGAAGCGCTCGAGATGACCTTCCTCGACCTCGCTCTCCACGGCGATTTCGCGGTCATCTACTACCACACCCACCGCACCCGTCTGGCCGATGGCACGCCTGTCGACGAGCGCTTCGAGGTCACCCACAGCTGGGTGCGCGAGAAGGGCGAGTGGAAGGTGCTGGGCGGCATGGCCCGCGCCCGGCCCGAGCGGCCCGAACACTCATGAGACGTTCCCCCATCCCCTGCCCTGTGGAGGCTTGCCGATGACATTCCTGACCCGCCTTGACGATGGCTCCCTCAAGGAAGGTGCCGCCCCGACCTTTGCGCTCTCGCAGCGCGGACGCGCCGGGCTGGAGATCCTGGGCGCGATCCAGACCTTCTCCTCGGGCACGCTGCGCCCGATGGCCGCCGCCAACTTCGAGGAGAACCCGCAAGGGCGCATGCTGGGCGAGGACCACGCCTCTCCCACCCCCGCCTTTTCCGAGCGCGAGCGTATCGCCAAGGCCCGCATCGTGTGCGAGGGCGATGCGATCTATCGCCTCGAACGCTTCTTCCAGCGCTACGTCGCCGAGGAGAACTTCAACCGCGGCATTCCCGCCATCGAGGAACGGCGCGCCGAGTTCCTGGCCTATGATGCGGCGATGGCGCAAGGCTCGGATGAAACCTCGCAGGCAGGCTCGCTGACCCTCGCCGAAGACCTCGCCATCCCCGCCTGGTTCGCCCCCATCGAGTGGCACCTGGAGCCGGGTGGCTGGGATGGCTATGACCTTTACGGCGCGCTCTTCGCCTTTGGCGTGGGTCCTTACGTCTTCAGCAAGGGCGGCTACGCGGCGGTCGGCATCGGCGATGACATCGTCGGCCAGCGCCTCAAGACCATCCGCCAGTTCCCCAAGGACAGCTACGCGCGCATCTACGAGCCGGGCTGCGGCGGGGTCTCGACGCTCAAGGCCGTGCACAGCGTCTTTCCCGAGGCCGAACTGCACGGCGCCGACCTCTCGCCGCTGCTGCTGAAGAACGGCGCGCGCATGGCCGCCCGCTTCGGCTTTCCGGTCCACCTCAAGCAGGCCGACTGCGCGACCGATACCGGGGAGGCCGACGCCAGCTTCGATGGTGTCATCACCTATGCCCTGCACCATGAACTGCCACCCAAGGCCAACCGCGCGCTCTTTGCCGAGTTGTTCCGCATCATGAAGCCGGGCGCGGACATCGTCATTTCCGACCCGCCCCCCTTCCGCGCGGTCTCGATGTTCCACGCCGTCATCCTCGACTGGGACACGCTCCACCGCGAGGAGCCCTTCTTCTCGCCCGTCCTGCATGAGAGCCTCGATGCCATGCTGGAGGAGGCCGGTTTCGAGGCCGTGGAATCCTACGCCATCGGGCAGGACCAGTACCCCTGGATCACCCGCGCCCGCAAACCCGAGAGCACCGCTGTGGAGGCCCAGGCATGAACACCCCCAAGACGGACACCGGCCCCGATTACCTGGGCCCCGAAAGCGTCACCGACGTCGCGCGCATGGTCATGGCCCTAATGAACGAGGTGTGGATCCAGCGCGACCGCCAGATCGTGACCGAGTACCTGCTCGAGACGCAAGGCGCGGTCACGCGCCAGGAGATCGACGACTTTGTGCCCACAGGGGACCTTGCCGAGCGCATCGCCGCCGAGCGCCAGCGCTTTGCCAACCTCGTCGCCGGGGCGCCCATCGCGGCCACCCAGCGCAGTGTCTCCCAGATCCTCGAACGCGCCGGGATGGATGTGCCCACCGCCCGCGCGACCGGGACCTGAGGAGCGGGACGGCGGACCACCACTTGTGACCCCACGCGGTGGAGACGCCGCTCACACAGGTCCGCCGTCCTGAAGCCTTCGGCGCGCTTCGCCTTGCGCCGCCCTGGCCCCGTCCCCATAGGAAGGGCGATGACTGAGGCCAAGATCTCCCCCGGAACAGGGGCTTACCGCCGCTTGTGCGCGGCCATGCTGTTTGCCGGGCTCTCCACTTTCGCGCTGCTCTACTGCACCCAGCCGCTGCTCCCGCAGTTCAGCGCCGACTATGGCCTCAACGCCGAGGAGGCGAGCCTGGCCGTCTCGCTCGCGACGGGCCCGATGGCCTTCGTGCTGCTGGTCGCAGGGATGATCTCGGAGCGCATCGGACGACGCGGCATGATGATCGGCTCCCTGCTGGGCGCCGCCGTCCTGACGGCCCCGCTGGGGCTCCTGCCCGGATGGCACAGCCTCCTGGCGCTGCGCCTCGTGTGCGGGATTGCTCTGGCAGGCGTCCCTGCCGTCGCCATGGCCTATATCAGCGAGGAAGTGGAGGACGCCGCCGTCGGGCGCGCGATGGGGCTTTATATCGCCGGGTCTGCGGTCGGCGGGATGAGCGGGCGCCTGCTCGTCAGCGTGCTTGCCGAATGGTGGGGCTGGCGCACCGCGCTGGGCGCGACGGGCCTTGCCGCGCTTGCCCTCGCGCTCGTCTTCTGGCGCATCCTCCCCCACTCGCGCCAGTTCACGCCGCGCCGCCAGTCGCTGACGGGCTATGCCAAGGGCTTTGTCGGGCTCTTTGCCGACACCGCGCTGCCCTGGCTGTTTCTCGTCGCCTTCCTGCTCATGGGCGCCTTCATCTCGGTCTACAACTACGCGGGCTACCGCCTGCTGGCCGCACCCTATGCGCTCTCGCAGGGTGAGGTCGGCCTCATCTTCCTCCTCTACCTGCTCGGCTCGGCAAGTTCGGCACTGGCAGGCCACGTCTCGGGCAAGCTTGGCCCGCGCCGCGCGCTGTGGCCGCCGCTCGTCCTCTTCCTCATCGGGATCGCGCTGACGTGCGCCCAGGCTCTTCCCCTCGTAATCGCGGGCATCGGGGTCGTCACCGTGGCCTTCTTTGCTGCCCACGCGGTCGCCTCCTCGTGGGTCGGACGCCGTGCGCGCGAAGCCCGCGCGCAAGGGACGGCGAGCTATCTCTTCGGCTACTACATGGGATCGAGCGTCCTGGGCTCGGCGGGCGGTTACGCCTGGACCCACGCGAGCTGGGGCGGGGTGGCCCTGTTTGCCGCAAGCCTGATCACGCTCGCGCTCGCGATTTCCGTGAGACTCGCCTTCGTCCAGCCGCTCGCACCCACCGTCTCGGGCGTGCCCAAGCCGCCAATCAACGCGGAATGAAGCGCATCGCCGCCCCGTTCATGCAATAGCGCTTGCCGGTGGGCCGCGGCCCGTCGTTGAAGACATGGCCCAGATGCCCGCCGCAGCGCGCGCAGTGAACCTCGGTGCGCGGATAGCCGATCTTGTGGTCGGTGGAGGTGCCGATGGCGCCGGGCAGCGGGCGCCAGAAGCTGGGCCAGCCGGTGCGGCTGTCGTACTTGGCCGCCGAATCGAAGAGGTGATGGTCACACCCCGCGCAGGCGAAGATGCCGCGCCGCTTTTCCGTATCGAGCGGGGACGAGCCCGCCCGCTCGGTCGCCCCTTCGCGCAGGATGCGGTACTCAAGCGGGGTCAGCCGCGCCTTCCACTGCGCCTTGGTGAGCTGCACCGGGTAGGTCTTCGCATCGGCCTCCTGCGCCCCGCAGGCGGCCAGAATGCCGCTCGCCAGCGCGCTGCCCAGAAAGCCAAGCATGCGCCTGCGGCCAGGATCGAAGCCACCCGAAGGGCGCCTTTCGGAACGGATCTGCGCCATGGTCTCTCCCCAATCGCGCGGACGCGGCCACGCCGCTCCCGCCTGTGATTCGCGAGTGGGAAGACTACACCTTTGCGCCTGCCTTGCGCCTGAACAGCGAGCGACGCGGCTTCTTCACCCGCGCAGGGCCCGACTTCATCACCCGCTTGCGGAACAGCGCCGAGCCCAGCCGCACGAGCAACAGCACCCAGGCGCATTGCGCCAGCACCGCAGGGACATGGGGCAAGAGCGCCGGGTCCTGCGCGGCGCGGGCCAGCATCGCAAAGGGCGCGCTGAAGGGGAAGATGAGCGCGAAATACTCGATCGCCGTGCCCGGCTGCGTCATCGCGTAGCTGGCGAGGAAGAAGACCAGCAACTGCACCATCGTCACCGGCATCGAGAGCGTCTGCACCTCGCGCACGGTCGTCGCCAGCGAACCGACGGCCAGGAACACCGAGCCCAGCAGCAGGTAGGCCGTGGCGAAATAGACCACGCCCAAAGCCACCAGCATCGGCCAACCGACCGCCGGTGTGGTGAGCGTGGGCAGCACCGAACTGCCGGCCAACAGCACCGCGCCCACCGTCGCGCCCCAGGTCGCGATACCGACCAGCGAAACGCCGAGCATGGCGAACAGCTTGCCCATGAAGACCGCCTCCATGGGAATGGCGGCGGCCAGCACCTCGATGATCTTGTTGCCCTTTTCCTCGACGAGGTTGGAGAGGACCATGCCCGCCAGCATCATCGTCAGAAGGAACAGCAGCGTCTGTGCGCCTTGCGCGGTGGTGAGGCGACCGCGCCGCTCGGTCGCGCTGCTCGAGGTGGTGGTTTCCAGCCGAACCTCGGGCCAGGGCGCAAGTTCGCCTGCCTGCGCCTGCGCGGCGACCATCGCGACCGGGCCGCGCCAGCTCTCGATCCGCGTGCGCGGGCCGGTCAACTGCGGCGCCTCGGCGGTCCCCGAAAGGATCGCGGCAATATTGGCCGCGCGGCCTTCCAGCGCGCTGCGCGGTTCATAGTCCTCCCCCTCGGCCAAGGCGTGCACCAGGGTCATGCGCGGAACCGCATCACCCAGCCGCGCCGCCAGAACCTCGCGCGCGGCGAGGATGCGGCGCGCCTCGGTCTCGGCCATGACAAGGCCGATCTCGGGGCTCTGCGCGGTCTGCTGCACGCGCTGGCCGACCGAGCCTGCCAAGATGCCGACGAGGACCGGGAACAGCGGCCCCAGGAGGAAGAAGAAGAAGGCGCGGCTGAACAGGATCGCCACAAAATCGCGCCGGGCGATCACCCAGGCCGCCGACAGCGTGGACAGGCGGCCCGAGTGGCCTGGCTCTCGCGTGTCACTCACGAACCGGTCTCCTCCGGCCCATCCTGCCCCATCGCGCGCGCCGCCGCCTCGCCGGCGATGGCGACGAAGGCATCGTGCAGGCCCGCCCGCTCGATCGAGAGCGAGAGGATGCCCGCCTCGCCTTCGATCAGCGCGCGCAGCAAGGGTTCAATGCCGCTTTCGGGCAGCGGGAAATACCAGAAACGCCCCTCGCGCCGGGCATCTTCGGGAAGCGCGGCGCGCCAGGCGCCCTCGCGCGCCCGCGTCTCCAGACGGACCTGCGCCGGGATACGGTCGCGCGCGACGTCGACCGAGCCCGCAAAGGGCACCTTGCCCCCGGCAATGATCGCGACCTCGTCGCACAGACGCTCGGCATGGGCGATGACGTGGGTGGAAAAGATGACGGTCGTCCCCTGCGCGGCGAGATCGCGCATCATCGCCTCGAGCCGCCCCTGGTTGAGCGCGTCGAGACCGGAGAAGGGCTCATCGAAGATGACCAGGCGGGGGCGATGGACAAGCGTGCCCAGGATCTGAACCTGCTGCGCCATACCCTTGGAAAGCTGGCGGATCTGGCGGTCGGCCGCGTGGCCAAGGCCATGGCGTTCGAGCAGCTCGCGCCCGCGCCTGCGCCCCTCCTTGAGCGGCAAGCCGCGCAGCGCGCCCAGGAAGGCGATAGCCTCCACCGCCTTCATCGCGGGGTAGAGGCCGCGCTCCTCGGGCAGGTAGCCGATGGCGTGCGCCACCTCGTGCGGCCGGTCGTGCCCCAGGATCCGGCGCACGCCCGCATCGGGATCGATGATGCCCAGCACCATGCGCAAGGTCGTGGTCTTGCCCGCCCCGTTGGGCCCGAGAATGCCGTAGACCGCGCCTTCCGGCACGGAGAGATCAACCCCGTCGACCGCGCGCGTGCCATCGAAGCTCTTGATCAGCCCGCGCGCCTCGATCGCCAGAGGACGCGCAGGGTCCGGGGACACGCCCCCCTGAGCCGCACTCTCCCGCAATGGCGCATTGCCCGTCATGGGCCTATCTCCTAGTGCACACTCCATATCGACCCCGTTATCTTCGTGCGCGCGCTGCGGCGTGTGAACCCCGTCCATGGAGCCGTCTTGGTTAAGACCATCCTAAGTGCCCTTCGAGAAGACCTTGAAAAGGAAGCGCGTTCGCTGGGCTTCTGCGCCTTCGGCATTGCCGATGCCGAGGAAGACCCTGAACGCGCTGCGCGACTCGAAGCCTGGTTGGAGGCCGACATGCACGGCACGATGGGCTGGATGGCCGAGCGCGCCCATCACCGCCGCTCGCCACAAGGGCTCTGGAACGAGGCGCAGCGGGTCATTGCCCTTGGCATGAGCTATGCTCCCGCGCACGATCCGCTGGCGCTGGCCGACGATCCCGAGCGCGCGCGCATCTCGGTCTATGCGCAAGGCGCGGACTACCACGACACCGTCAAGAAGGCGCTCAAGCACCTGGCGCGCTGGCTCGTGGCCGAGGCGGACAAACGCGGCCTTGGCGAAGCGGGCGTCAAGGTCTTCACCGACACCGCGCCCGTCATGGAAAAGCCGCTGGGCGCGGCCGCCGGGCTGGGCTGGCAGGGCAAGCACACCAACCTCGTCAGCCGCGAGCACGGCTCCTGGCTGTTCCTGGGCGAAATCTACACCACGCTTGCCCTGCCGCTCTCGACGCCCGCGCGCGATGCCTGCGGCTCGTGCCGCGCCTGCCAGGACGCCTGCCCGACCGACGCATTCCCTGCGCCCTACCAGCTCGATGCGCGGCGCTGCATCAGTTACCTCACCATCGAGCACAAGGGCCCGGTGCCCAAGGATCTGCGCGAGGGGCTCGGCAACCGGATCTACGGCTGCGACGATTGCCTGGCGGTGTGCCCCTGGAACAAGTTTGCCCAGACAGCGCACACGATGAAGCCCTTCCTGCCGCGCGCGGAGCTGACCGCGCCCGATCTCGCCGATCTGCTCACGCTCGACGATGCGGGCTTCCGCAAGCTGTTCTCGGGCTCCCCGATCAAGCGCGTGGGGCGCAACCGGTTCGTGCGCAACTGCCTCTATGCGGCGGGCAACAGCGGGTGGAGTGCCCTCCTGCCGCAGGTCGAAGCGCTGCGCGCGGACGCCGATGAGGTGGTGGCCGAAGCCGCCGACTGGGCATTCGACCGCCTCACCACGTGACCCTTGCGCTCAGGCTTCGGGCGCGGCGACCTCGCCGCGATCACCGTCCCGGCTTTCGGCCGCGACGTACCAGCCGTCCCACTGTGAGAACTGGCGAAACACCCGCATGTAGCCCTGGGCCGCAAGCAGCGCGTCGATCGCCGCCTCGTTCTTCGGATTGGTCTCCACCGAGATCAACCGGAAACGGTGGCGAAAGCTGTAGGCGGAAAGGATATCGAGTTCGCTGCCCTCGGTGTCGACCGACATGTAGTCGATGACAGGCGGCGCCTCATAGGTCTCCAGCAGGTCGTCGAGAGAAAGCGTCTCCACTTCGATCTGCGCGGCCCTGCTGCGCCGATCCGCAAAGTGATCGCCATCGGAAAAGGCGGCGATACCGCTCAATTCGGGATCATCCTCGTCGGTGGTGAGGAACGCGACCCTCTCGCCCGAGCGCGAGGACACGCAGCGGTGCTCGATTCGGGCGGAGCGGTTGGCGGCAAGATCCCCGTGCCAGATGGGATTGGGCTCGGCGAGAATGCCCGACCAGCCCAGTTCGTGTTCCAGCAGCCAGGTATTCGAGTTCTTCAACCCGTTGGTCGCCCCGAACTCGACGAAGAAGCCCTCTCGCTTCTCGCCCAGTTCATAGCAGACCCAAAGGTCCTGCATGATCTGCGATTTCGAGCGTTCGCGCCGCGCCATGCAGTAGGCCAGGAACTGCAGGTCCGCACTCGCCACCAGGTCCCGCACTTCCGGGCGATGCAGGCGGATCGCGTTGAAGGCCATTCTCTGCAGCGCCTCGCGTGATCCCAGCGTACGGACCACCGACGCGGCTTTCGAAAGTATAATTCGCCTCACAACACCCTCCCCCTAAAAACACAGCATCCTCAGGGAAAGTATGTCTACTCAAATATTCACCATATGGAATAATAAAATCGCCAAAAATAAGAAACGATAAAATTAAAATATATCATTCAATATGTACACACTTCTAAACCGCAAAGTCTCTCTCCGTATAGCGCGAGAGGCTGAGCAGTCCGACCAGTGTGAGTACAGCCGCGCCGGATATGTAAAGGCCCACAAAGGCCAGTCCGCCCTGATCGACCAGCCCCTGCGCCACCGCCGGGGCAAAACCGCCGCCGAGGATCCCGCCGACATTGAAGGCGATCGAGGAGCCGGTGTAGCGCACCCGCGCCGGGAACAGCTGCGGCAGGAGCGCGGCCAGCGGGCCGTAGACGAGACCCATGGTGAACAGGCCCATCGCCAGGAACAGCGCGATCACGGCGAGCGAGCCCGCGCCGAGCATCGGCCCCATCACGATCCCCACGCCAATCGCGCAGAGCGAACCTGCCAGAAGGACAGAACGCGAGGACCAGCGGTCCGCAGCATAACCGGCGACCACGATGCCCAGCGCCATGAACAGGATCGCGAAGAGCTGGACGCCCAGGAAATCCTGCCGGTCATAGCCCAGCTCGCCCGTGCCATAGCCCAAGGCAAAGGCGGTGGTGAGGTAGTAGATGGCAAAGCAGGCGACGACCGCGAAGGTCCCCGCCACGGTCTGACGCAGGTGGCCCCTGAACAGCTCGAACAGGGGAATCGCCTTGGGCGGCGCGATGTGCCCGGTGGCGTCGAGCGCGTGACTGTCGGAGAGCTTGAAGCGAATCCACAGGCCCAGCCCGACAAGGACCGAGCTCAAGAGGAACGGCAAGCGCCAGCCCCAGGCCACGAACTGCGCTTCGCTCAGCAGCCCGGACAGGATCAGGAAGAGACCGTTCGCCGCGAGGAAGCCCAGCGGCGCGCCCAGCTGCGGGAACATGCCAAAGCGCGCGCGCCAGCCCGGCGGTGCGCTCTCCACTGCAAGCAGCGCAGCGCCGCCCCATTCGCCGCCCAGCCCCAGCCCCTGCCCGAAGCGCAGGACGCACAGGAGGAGCGGCGCGTACCAGCCGATGCTCTCGTAAGTGGGCAGGAAGCCGATCGCGACCGTCGCGCCGCCCATCAGCATGAGCGAGGCGACGAGTGTGGACTTGCGCCCCACGCGGTCGCCGAAATGGCCGAAGAAGGTAGCACCGATGGGCCGGGCGAGAAACGCGATGGCAAAGCTGGCATAGGCCGCCAGCTGCTGCGCGGAGGCCGAACTGGCGGGAAAGAACAGCGGCCCGAAGACGAGCGCGGTGGCCGTGGCGTAGATGTAGAAGTCGTAAAACTCGACCGCGGTGCCAACGAGGCTCGCACCCAGCACCCGCGCGTTGCGCCGATAGGGCTCGAGCCCACGCACCTGCCCAAATCCCGCGTCCATACCGCTTCACCCCTTGGCAAGGGTGCGCGCGCGTTGGCGCCCGCCCCTTCGAAAATTACGAAAGGGCGGGCCTTAACGACATTTTTGCACAGGTCCAGCCCGCAGGTGCGATACAGGACCTATCGCTTCACAGCAGCGACTTCAGAGGAACGTCGGGATCGGCAAGCTGGTCGACATCGACCTTCGCGCCCGCTTCGACCAGCTTGCGGCCCTGGACGTAATCCTTGACCATGTTGACGCTGTCGATCGCGGCGACGCGCCCACCGCGCAGGTACACCACCGAGAACTTGCGGGTGTCCGGGTCGCCGCGCACCACGGTGGTGTCGAAGTCCTTGTTGATGCCCGCGGTCTGCAGCTTCAGATCGTACTGGTTCGACCAGAACCACGGGAAGGCCTTGTAGGGCTGCTTGTCACCGCACAGCGCCTTGGCGACGCACGTTGCCATGTCGTTGGCGTTCTGCACCGATTCCACACGCATGACATCGCCGCCGGCAAAGCCGCAGGCAAAGGCCGCGCAATCGCCGATGGCATAGATGTCGGGGAGCGAGGTGCGGCAGTATTCATCCACATCGACGCCATTGGCACCGGCTGCGCCTGCTGCGATCAGCGGGCCGACGGCAGGCACGATGCCGATACCCACGATCACGGCCTCGGCGGGAAGGACCGAACCATCGGCCAGCTTC
Source organism: Novosphingobium mangrovi (assembly GCF_022818885.1). Classification (NCBI taxonomy): domain Bacteria; kingdom Pseudomonadati; phylum Pseudomonadota; class Alphaproteobacteria; order Sphingomonadales; family Sphingomonadaceae; genus Novosphingobium; species Novosphingobium mangrovi. The sequence continues at coordinate 109,617 of NZ_JALHAT010000024.1, forward strand.
ACCCCGGTGACCTTGCGGCCATCGCCTTCAAGGCATTCGACCGCAACGCCTGTGCGCAGGTCCACCCCGTGCTCGCGGTGCTCCTTTTCATAGAAGGCCGAGAGCTCCTCGCCCGCCACGCGCGCAAGGACGCGCGGCAATGCTTCGAGCAGCGTGACTTCCAGGCCCAGCTTGGCCAGCACGGCGGCCGCTTCCAGGCCGATGTAGCCCCCGCCGATCACCACCACCTTGCGGATGCCCGCATCGACTTCGGCCATCAGGGTGTCGCAATCGGCGCGCGTGCGTACCGCATGGACACCGGCCAGTTCCGCGCCCGAGCACGACAGGCGGCGCGGATCGCCGCCGGTTGCCCAGACCAGCTTGCCATATTCGAAGGTCTCACCATCCGAGAGCCTCAGGGTATGGGCCTTGGGATCGACCTTGATCACTTCGCAGCCGAGGCGGAAGGTCACGTCCTTTTCTGCCCAGAACGTAGGCGGGCGGATATAGAGCCGGTCGAAGGTCTTCTCGCGCGCGAAGTACTCCTTGGAGAGCGGCGGGCGCTCGTAGGGGTACTCCGGCTCGCGTCCGATCACCGTGATCGAGCCTTCAAAACCGTTCTGGCGCAGGGCCAGCGCACATTGGGCGCCGCCGTGTCCGGCCCCCACGATAACAACATCAGACTGGTTCATGTCCCCTCCTGGACGGGCATGTCTGGCCGCTTGCGGCGCGCCTTGCAATACCCCTGCGCGCACATGGTCTTGTACCGGCCCCGCCCTCGCGCCTCAGTCGAGCGCCCCGGCGATCAGTTCGAGCGAACGAATCTGCGCGGCGGGATCGAAGGTCGAGGCGCTCAGGATCAGCTCGTCGGCCTGCGTGCGCGCGACAAAGGCCTCCAGCCCCGCGCGCACCTGGTCGGGTGTGCCCACGGCGGCGACGCCGCGCATCTGCTCCAGCATCGCGCGCGCAGGCCCTGGCAGCCCTTCCCGATATTTGGGGAGTGGCGGCTGCAGTTTGCCGGGGCTACCCGTGCGCAGCGCGACGAAGCTCTGGTCGGTGGAGGAGGAAAGGTACCAGGCCTCCTCCTCGGTCTCGGCGGCCATCACGTTGATCGCGGCCATGAAATAGGGCTTGTCGCAAAATTCGGAGGGCTCGAAGCGCTCGCGGTAGATGCGCGCGGCCTCGTCCAGGTGGGTGGGCGCAAAGTGCGAGGCGAAGGCATAGGGAAGGCCCAGCATGGCGGCCAGCTGCGCGCCGAAGAGGCTGGAGCCCAGGATCCACATTTCCGCGTCCGCGCCGCTCGCCTGCGGGGATTCCACCCCGCCCACGGCTTGCCCGGCAAAGCGCGCGCGCAGTTCGACGACGTCCTGGGGAAAGCGTTCCGACGCGCTCACGATGTCCTTGCGCAAGGCGTTCGCCAGCCGTCCGTCCGCGCCCGCCGCACGGCCCAGCCCCAGGTCCACGCGGCCCGGAAACATCGCCGAAAGCGTGCCGAACTGCTCGGCGATGACATAGGGCGTGTGGTTGGGCAGCATGATCCCGCCCGCGCCGATACGGATCGAGCTGGTCGCATTGCCGATGTGCGCGAGCACGACCGAGGTTGCTCCGCCCGCGATGCCGGCCATGCCGTGGTGCTCGGCCACCCAGTAGCGCTTGAAGCCGTTGGCCTCGGCGGCCTTGGCGGTGTCGACGGTGATGTCGAGCGAACGGGCCACGCTGTCGCCTTCGCGAACGGTGACGAGGTCGAGAACCGAAAGGGGTACCATGGGCATCGTTATCCGTAGTCTGGTGTCTCAGGGGCGCTCCGGCCCGTCGTCGGGGGCCGTCTGCGCAAGATAGGTTTTCGCGGTCTGGGCTTCCGGGCTCTGCGGGGCAACGTCCAGTACCGACTGCCAGCTGCGGCGCGCGGCATCCGCATCGCCCGAAAGCATCGCGATCACGCCCGCCTCCAGGCCGACCGCCGGATCGCGCGGTGCCAGTTTGGCCGCCGTCTCGATCTGGCCCGAGGCGACGATCAGCTGGTCCTGGCGCCGCGCGAGCGTCGCTGAAAGAAGCCAAGCCTGGGCGTTCTCCGGATCGGCAACGCGCGCGGCTGCGAGGGCATCGGCCGCCTGCTCGGCCTGGTCGACGGCAACGAGCCCGCGCGCCCGGTCGATCTGGACTTCGGCGAGTACGCGGTCATCGCCGCTCGCCTTGGCCTCGGTGAGTGCGGGGCCCAGCAGCAGCAGCGCCTTGGCGCCATTGCCCTGCGCCAGTTCGGCGTTGGCCGCCATGTCGCCCAGACGCGCGCGGCTGACGTGGTCCTCGGCCTCGGTCGCATCGCGCGCGGTGACGAAAGCCTCGCGCGCTTCGTCGAAGCGTTCGAGCACGGTGAGCGCCGCGCCCAGGCACAGCCCGGCGCGCACGCGTTCGCGCCCCATCGCCTCATACAGGGCCTCCTGCGCCAGCTCGGCCGAGCGCTGCGGATCGGACTGGACAAGGTCCATGCAGCCCTTGCGGCTGACCGGCGCGGCCGGCCCGGCATAGGCCCGTTCCTGCGCCTGCTTGCGCGCCTCGTCGTTCTTCTTCTCGATGATCTCGAGCGGAAGCGAAGAGGCATAGGGCGAGCCGATGGTCCCCGCGGCCTGCGCGAGAAGGGGCATCAGAAGCAGCGAAATCGACATCGAGGGTTACGTCTCCGGTCGGCCGTGCGGACGATCAGCTTTCCGGGTCACGGGCCAGAAGCAGGTCGGCCACGGTGCGCATGAGAACCGCGATATCGGTCTCGCGCGAAAGGCGGTGGTCGCCGTCCTTGATGAAAGTCACCTGCACATCGTCTGAACGCAGCATTTCGCACAGGCGCAGCGAAAGGTCGAAAGGCACGTCCTCGTCGCGCTGGCCGTGGAGGAGACGCACCGGACCGTAGAACTCGATCGGTGCCTCCAGCTGCAGGTTCGCCTGCCCGTCGGCCCAGAAGGCCGGGTGAGTCGGCGTGGGCTCGGGGCCATAGGGGTTGTCTTCGTAGATGGTTTCGCCATCGGCGAGCAGGCCCTTGTCCATCTGCGCGATGCCCCAGTCGGTAAAATCGGGCGCGGCGGCAATGCCGATCATCGAGTGGACCTTGTCGGGCAGGGCATCGGCCACCATCAGCATGAGCCAGCCGCCCATCGAGGAGCCGATCAGGACCACCTTGTCGAGCGCGGCGGCCTCGATCACGGCCACCACCTCGTCGCGCCAGCGGCTGAGCGTACCGTCGGCGAAATCGCCGTCACTCGCCCCGCAGCCCGAATAGTCGACAAGCAGGCAGGCGCGGCCGGTGTGAACGGCCATTTCGAACAGCGCGGTCGCCTTGCTGCCCGACATGTCGGACATATAGCCCGGCAGGAAAACGAGCGTGGGGCCCTGGCCGGGCGCGAAGCGGTGGGCGATACGGCGGCCATCGGCCATTTCGTGGAAGCGGATCTCGGTCATGGCGCGCAAGGTGGGGGCTGGGACCGAGAAGGGCAAGGAGAGATCCGAGGGCCATTGCCCTCGGGCCCCCCGAACGGGCAACCTCGTGTATCTCAGCCCAAGTGGCGTGTGGAAGGTGAGGACGCCCATTTGGGGGTCAAGGGGTAATAACCCCTTGAATCCTATCTTCCTTCTTCACATCCTCTTGCCCGCCCTGCCCGCCGCATCTACGAAAATCCACCATGAGCGCCGAAATCATCCACTTCCCCACACAGCCCACGCGCGCCGCGCGGCGGCTGGAATGGTTCGCGCAGCAGCGCTCGGTCCTGCTCGCAATCGGGGCGCTCTATTTCGGGCTGCGGGTCGGGGCGCTGTTCTTCGATATAGCGGTCCCGCCCGAGGCGCAGTGGCATCACGAGACGGCCCTCGCGCTGGCCGTTGGCGGAGGCTATTTCGCCGCGCCCGGCGATCCGGCCATCTTCACGCCGATCGGTTGGCCCATGGTGCTCTCGCTGGCCTATGCCCGCTTCGGGGCGAGTGCGGTCACGCTGGGACTGTTCAACCTCGCCAATGCCCTTGCCATCGGCGGACTGACGCTGGCGCTGGGGCGGCGGCTGTTCGCAAACGAGGCCGCCGCGCGCAGCGGCCTTCTGCTGCTGGCGATCTCGCCGCTGGCCGTAACGTCGGTTCCGCTGGCGGGCCCCGGGCTCTTCCTCACCGCGCTGGTTCTGAGCGGGTGCTGGCTGGTGGTGGTGCGCACGAACCGCTGGCATCTGGTAAGCGCGGGCCTCGTCTTCGCGCTCGCTGCACTGACCGAGCCGGCGAGCCTTCTCGTGCCCGCGCTGGTCTTCGTCCTCGACGCGCTGCGCGCGCCCTTCACGTGGCGGCGCTTTGGCGGTGTACTGGGGGAAGGTGTCCTCGTGCTCGGCATCGCGCTGCTCGCCACGACGCCGTGGACCTGGCGCTATCTCGATCACCCGGAGGCCTTCCTCGCCCGCGTCCCCGCCGCTGTGAATCTGGGCGAGATTCTCACCCGATTGGGAACGGCCCAACTTGCCTGGAGTGCGCTGATCCTGGCCGCTTCGGCGAGCGCCCTGATGGTCGCACTCCTGCAACGCCGCGGCCCGGGCTGGTGGATACTGCCCTATGCCGTCCTCCTCGGCGCGGCGCTCGCCCCTGCGCCCAACCTGCTCGCGGCGGCCCTGACCCTGCTGTGCCTGCCCGCAGGCGGGTTCACCATATGGTGCTGGCAGCGGATCGCCGAACGACGCCCCAAGCGGCCTCAGTAGAGAATCGGGCTGACCACCTCGACGAGGATGTGGTTGCCCGTCTGCGTGATCGCGTAGATCGGCGCGCCCGTGATGTCCGATGCGACGCTTTCGGTGCCCAAACGCTCAAATGCGAGCACGCCCAGCCCTGCAAACAGGGCCAGCGAAGCGGCCAACATGAGCAGTCGTGTGCGAACGGGACGGGATGCGCGCGGCATCGTTACTCTCCTCTCAGGAATATCTCTTCTATCGCAAGTTCGAATACTTCGGCAATACGAAAGGCCAGCGGCAGCGAGGGATCGTAGCGTCCCGTCTCGATGGCGTTGACGCTCTGGCGCGAGACATCGAGCTTTCCGGCCAGGTCCTGCTGGCTCCAGCCGCGTTCGGCGCGCAGGACCTTCAGACGGTTCTTCACGCGCAGCCTCCATCCCCGAGCGTGATGCGGTTGACCAGAGTGCCGACACCCAACCCGAAGCACCAGATCGGGAAGACCCAGAACACCGGGAGAGCCGGAACCGAGGTCAGCATCTCCAGCAGCCCCCACACGCTTGCCCCCGCCAGCGTCAGGCCGGTCGCGAACATCGCCTTGCGCACTTCGAGAAGCCGCAGGTATTCGTCTTCGAGCTCAGCGTAGAAGCGCCCGATGGCCCAGATCATGCCGACCACGGCCAGGCCCGGCACCAGCGCGACGGCAATGGAAAGCCCGCTTGGCGGCGCGTTATCCTCAAGCAGGCGCGTCGCGGCGAACAGCGAAACCAGATAGACACCCGCCGCACTGGACAGCCGCACGAAATAACGCCGCCGGGCGCTGCCCTTGCGCCCGATGCTCACGCGCAGCGCCCCTTGCGGATACGCAGGGCCACCATCGCGGGCATGGTCAGGATGGCCGTGATCGTGGTCCAGTCGGGCAGGATCTCGGCGATGTTGAGAAGGGCTACGCCCATCACGGCCGCGCCCCAGAGCAGCGAAGTATTACGAGACATAAGACAAGCTCCCTTGCTTTTGTGTAAAGCCTTCTTGTCATGTCTGATCGATTCGTGTCAAGCATCATTGACATAGTGACAGGCAGGCTTGTCGCGCCCGCCCGCCATGCCCTGCGGCGTGACTCGCGCGCGCTTTCCTGCTAGGAGCGCCCGCGATGACCAAGCGTGTAACTACGACCACCACCACCACCCGGCGCGCCCGGGCACGGCAGGTCGTGGGCTGAGACCACGCAGCGCCGTTGCCCGGGCTCGGGCGATGTGGCGTCATTCTCCCGATCCCAAGCCAAAATAGCCGACGCCGGACCTTCCGCGAGGCGTGCGCTTGTGCCAAAGGCCCAAGGCACCGCCCGCGCGGCCCAGGAGCGAAAGACGAGTTCGATGTCCGAGATGTTCAAGATCAGCCTTCCCGACGGATCCGTGCGCGAGATGCCCGAAGGCGCAACGCCGCTCGACGTGGCCGCGGCCATCGGCCCGGGCCTCGCCAAGGCGGCGCTCGCCGCCCGTGTCGACGGCGAACTGGTTGACCTCACCCGCCCCTTCCAGGGCGATGCGCAGCTGGCGCTGGTGACGGCCAAGGACGAGGCCGAGGCGCTCGATCTCGCCCGCCACGACTACGCCCACGTGCTGGCCGAGGCGGTGCAGGCGCTCTGGCCCGGCACGCAGATCACCTTCGGCCCCTCGACCGACGATGGCTTCTACTACGACGTGATGGCGCCCGAAGGCCGCGCGCCCTTCTCGATGGACGATCTTCCCGCCATCGAGGAAAAGATGCGCGAGATCATCAAGGCCGACAAGCCGCTGCGCCGCGAAGTCTGGAGCCGCGAACAGCTGATCGCCAAGTGGACCGCGGAAGGCGAGACCTTCAAGGCGGAATGGGCCGCCGAGCTGCCGGGCGACGAGGACCTCACCGTCTACTGGTCGGGCGATGACTGGCTCGACATGTGCCGTGGGCCCCACCTGCCCTCCACCGGCAAGCTCGACCCGGCCGCCTTCAAGCTGATGCGCGTGGCCGGCGCCTACTGGCGCGGTGACCAGAAGAACGCGCAGTTGACCCGCATCTACGGCACCGGCTGGCTCAACAAGAAGCAGCTCAACGCCCACCTCACGCGCCTCGAAGAGGCCGCCAAGCGCGACCACCGCAAGCTGGGCGGCGAGATGGACCTGTTCCACCTTCAGCAGGAAGCCCACGGTTCGGTGTTCTGGCACCCCAACGGTTTCACCATCTACCGCGCGCTCGAGGACTACATGCGCCGCGCCATCCACAGCGCGGGCTACCAGGAGGTCAAGACCCCGCAGGTGATGGACGCGCGCCAGTGGGAGCAGTCCGGCCACTGGGGCAAGTACCGCGAGAACATGTTCGTCATCCCCGACGAGACCCCCAACACCGAGGACGAAGGCCCGATCGTTTCCGACGATGCGGACTGGATGGCGCTGAAGCCGATGAACTGCCCCGCGCACGTTCTCATCTTCCGCCAGGGCATCACCTCGTACCGTGAACTGCCGATCCGCCTCTACGAGAACGGCTGCTGCCACCGCAACGAGCCGCACGGCGCGCTGCACGGGCTGATGCGCGTGCGCCAGTTCACGCAGGACGATGCGCACATCTTCTGCCGCGAGGACCAGATCGTCGCCGAAGTGCGCGCCTTCTGCGAACTGGCCGACAAGATCTACAAGGACTTCGGCTTCACCTACTCGATCAAGCTGGCGCTGCGCCCCGAAAAGCGCTTCGGCACCGAGGAGATGTGGGACAAGGCCGAGGACGAACTGCGCAACGCGGTCATCGAGGCGGGCCTTGCCACCGAGGAATACGGCTGGGAGGAACTGCCCGGTGAAGGCGCCTTCTACGCGCCCAAGCTGGAATGGCACCTCACCGACGCAATCGGGCGCACCTGGCAGGTCGGCACGATCCAGTCCGACCGCGTCCTGCCCGAGCGCCTCGATGCCGCCTACATCGGCGAGGACGGCGCCAAGCACCGCCCGGTCATGCTGCACCGCGCGATCTTCGGCTCCTATGAGCGTTTCATCGGCATCCTGATCGAGCACTTCGCCGGCCGCCTCCCGGTCTGGCTCGCGCCCGTGCAGGCGGTTGTCGCCACGATCATCTCGGACGCGGACGACTACGCCAAGGAGGCCGTCGCCAAGCTCAAGGCCGCAGGCATCCGCGTTGAATCGGACCTTCGCAACGAGAAGATCAACTACAAGGTGCGTGAGCACAGCCTTGCCAAGGTCCCGCACCTGCTCGTCGTGGGCGCGCGCGAGGCCGAGGAAGGCACGGTTGCGATCCGCACGCTGGGCGATAAGGACCAGAAGGTCATGCCGCTCGACGAGGCGATCGCGATGCTGCGCGAGGCCGCCACGGCCCCGGACCTGCGGTGATCCTCCGGCCGGGCGAACCCCGCGACCTCGCCCGCGCGCTGGACATCTGGCGCGCGGCCGTCGTGGCCACGCACGGCTTTCTGAGACCGGACGAACGCGCGCAGATCGAGCTGCAGGTCGCGGCCATGCTCCCCGAGGTGCCTCTCTGGGTGGCCGAGGACACAGACGGCGAAGTCCAGGGCTTCCTGGTGTTCGCAGGGGACATGATCGAGGCGCTCTTCGTCCACCCGGGCGTCCACGGACAGGGTTTCGGCTCGGCGCTTGTCGGCAAGGCGCTCGAGCTGCACCCGGCCCCGCGCGTCGATGCCAACGAGCAGGCCGACAACGCCCTGCCCTTTTATCTTGCGCGCGGCTTCGTGCGCACCGGCCGCTCCCCGACCGACGCCGAAGGGCGTCCCTTTCCTATCGTCCACCTGTCCTATGAAGGCTGAACCATGATCCAGCGCGAACTCCTCGATACGGCATGGGTGCCGGACGGCGAAAAGCTCGAACTCTACCGCCACGACAAGGACTTCATGATCGTCCTTGGCCACAATGAACTCATGTCGACCCGCAAGTGGGGCTCCGAAGAGGCGCTGGCGACGATGAGCTTCGAGCGCATCAAGCACGCCAGGCGCCCGCACATGCTGATCGGGGGCTATGGCATGGGCTTCACCCTGCGTGCAGCCCTCCGGGTCCTGCCCGAAAACGGCAAGGCGACCGTGGTCGAGATCGTGCCCGAGATCATCGAGTGGGCGAAGGGGCCGATGAAGGAGCTGGAGGCGGGTTGCCTCGCTGATCCGCGCGTCAACCTCATCCTCTCCGACGTCGCCCCCTTCATTGCGGGCGCGGAAGGCGATTACGATGCGATCCTGCTCGATGTCGACAACGGTCCCGATGGCCTCGTGCGCGAGGACAACAACGTCCTCTATTCCAAGTCCGGCCTGCGCGCGGCCAAGCGCGCGCTGACGCCCGACGGCGTCTTGGCGATCTGGTCCGCCGGGCCCGATCCCGACTTCACCCGCCGCCTCGAACGCGCCGGGTTCGCGGTGGAGGAACGCAAGGTTGCCTCGCGCTCGAACGGCAAGGGGCCCAAGCACGTCATCTGGTTCGCCACGATCCGCGAATAACCCTGCATTTCGCCATCTTCGGGGCGATGATGTTGCACCGATAGAAAGACTTGCACACGCGGAATGCAACATCGCTGGCAAATCGGCGCAGGCGCATTAGGTTGCCCGGCATGACGCTCAGCGACCTCACCATCCGCGCCATGACCCGCCGCGAAGCCGACCGCCTTGTTGAATGGGCGGCGAACGAAGGCTGGAACCCGGGCCTGCACGATGCCGACCTGTTCTGGGAGGCCGAGCCCAACGCCTTCATCGCCGCCGAGATGGACGGCGAGCTGATCGGCGGGGGCACCATCGCCTCCTATGGCGGCGAGTTCGGCTTCATGGGCTTCTTCATCGTGCGCCCCGACTGGCGCGGTCAGGGCCTGGGCGACCGCCTGTGGCAGAACCGGCGCGAGATGCTGCTCTCGCGCCTGAAGCCGGGCCGTCCCATCGGCATGGACGGCGTCTTCACGATGCAGGACTATTACGCTAGGGGCGGCTTCGTCTTCGCGCACCGCGACCTGCGCTTCCAGTTCACGATCCCGACTGACTGGCCGACGACCGAGGCCGCGATGCGCGCCGATGCCGCCCTGGTCCCGCTGTCCGAGGTCCCCTTCGCCGAGATCGCGGCCTACGACCGCAGCTGCTTTCCCGCCCCGCGCGAGCCGTTCCTCGAACGCTGGATCGCGCAGGAGGGCGCCCTTTCGCTCGGCTTTGTGAAAGACGGAAAACTGGCCGGCTTCGGCACGATCCGCCCCTGCCGCGAGGGCACCAAGATCGGCCCGCTCTTTGCCGATGACGACGAGGCCGCCGAAGCGCTGTTCTGCGCGCTGGCCGCACATGGCAAGGACGGCCTCGTCACCCTCGACGTGCCCGAGACGCACCCGGGCGCGATGGCGCTGGTGAAACGCCACGGCCTGCGCGAAGTGTTTGGCTGCGCGCGCATGTACCTGGGGCAAGCCCCCGAGCTCGACGAAAAGCGGATCTACGGGATCACGACGTTCGAACTGGGGTAGAAACAGGAAAACCGATTCAAGGGGCCATCGCCCCTTGACCCCGGAATCGGCGACCTCACCTCTTTCTGCCACCATGGCGCGTGCAAGGTGAGCCAGACAGGTTGGGGAGCCCGAGGGCGATGGCCCTCAGAACTGTCTTACTGATCCTGTTCCAGCCGCGCGAGCCAGGCCTGCGCCTGCTTGGGCTCTCCCACCGCGTGGGAATTCACCGGCCCGCGCGCGGCAAGGAACTCGGCATGGAGCGCGAAAGGTTCGAGGTCGAGCCGTTCGCGCAGGTCCGCGATCTCGTCGGCCAGCTCCTCCAGTTCGGCAAGCAGCGGCCTGGCCTTGGCCACGTGGGTCTTGTCGCGGGTGTGCCCGAAAAGCCCCCACTGCCCGGCCGCGGTCACCTTGAGCGCGCCAATCAGCGCGGCGGTGTATTCCTCTTCGGCCTCCTCGCGGCGGCGGTCCATGCGTTCAAGACGATCTGCTCGTGCCATGGCCCAGCCTATGCGCCGAGGGCCCGCGCAGGGCAAGCGCTTACCAGAGCACGCCGTCCTTGCCGGGCTTGAGCGGCTCGGGCGCCTCCTCGCCAATGCACTGCAGGAGGTCGATCTCGATCGTGCGGCACATCTGGTTGAGCGGCAGGTCGTGAACATCGTTGGCAAAGGGGTCCACCAGCTCATCGCCAATGGTGAGGACGGCGAGGAACATCGCGCCCGCCAGTGTGGAGCCGAGCGGCGTTGCGAACTGCAGCGTCTCGACCAGACCGATGGGAAGAAGCACGCAGAACATATGCGTGAAGACCGTGGGCAGCCAGCGGTACTGGTGGGGCAGCGGCGTGTTCTTCAGACGCTCCATACCGCCTTGCGAATTGGCGATGTCGACCAGCACGGCCTCCATCTGGGCCTGCTGGATGGTGTCGATCCAGCCCTTGCGGCGGGCCTCGTCGATGCGCCGTCCCGTGCCATCGAGAATGCCGTTGGCGACGTTGGTGCGCTGGAGCGCGAGGTCCGCCTCGTGACGGGGGAGCAGGCGGATCACTTCCTCGTCGGGCTTCTGGCGCCGCAGCTGGCAGCGCAGCGCGTGGACATAGGCAATCTGGCGCAGGACAATCCGCCGCTTGTAATCCTCCCCTTCCGGGTCGGGCAGGAAATTGCGGGCGGCACGCGCAATGTTGCGGCTCGCGTTGATCATGAGGCCCCACAACTGACGTCCTTCCCACCAGCGGTTGTAGGCCGAATTGCTGCGAAAGCCCAGGAACAGCGCAAGCGCGGAGCCGAACAGCGTCACCGGCAGCTCGGGCGCATCGAAGGGCAGGACATAGTACGTGAACGTGACGATCACGTCCCACACGAACAGAACGGCCAGCGGCTTCCAGACTTCGCGGATGATGCGGGCCGGACGGGGGGCCGAAGTAACGATCATGGGTTTCGGACGTCTCCTTCGCGCGGCTCGGCGCGCTCGATCAGGGGCACAGGTGCAGGCTTGGCGCTGGCCTGCGCCATCGCAGCTGAACTTGCGCTGGCCGGACGGATGCGCAGCCAGTCGACCCGGTCCACCGTGACGAAGAAGGCCAGCACCCCGCACCCGAACAGGAACAGGAGAAAGTTGCCGACGAGCGCTTCGCGGCCTGCGGCACTTTCGGCTTCACTGAATTGGCGCATGTTCACACTCCCAGATGTGGTGTCGAGGAGTGAACGTGGGAAGTGCGGGTTACCGACGCATCAGCCGATTGCGACGAAATCTTGCTGCACTGCGATAGAGAGGTTGTGCAGTGCATCAGACGCGGCAAACAGCCAGCCGGAAGGGGCTGGACACAGCACGTCCACGCCAATCCGATGAAATGCCTGCAAAATGCCGGGGGCTCAGAGCCCGAGGTCGACCCCGGCGAGAATCAGCGCGAGCGCACAACCCGCCACGACCAGGCCGCGCGCCACATCCTGCGCCACCGGCAGGGCCGGGCGCCGCGTGTGCGGGAAGGCAAGGGCAAGGACTCGGGCCATGACGCTGCTATGCGCCCGAGCCCTTGCCAAAGCGTTAATCACCGCTGGGAAGCGAGGGCATCTGCTGGCTGGAACAGTGGAACGAGCCGCCCCCTGCCAGCACCGCATCGGCCATCACGCCCACCGTATCACGGTCGGGAAACAGCTCGGCGATGGCGGTAACGCCTTCCTCGTCGTACTTCGTTCCGTAAATGGGCACGACCACCAGGTTCGAGGTGATCGCAAAGTTCATGTAGCTCGCAGGCTCGATCCGCCCGTCCGTCTCAACCCGCCCGGGCGAGGGAACTTCGGCCACGCGCACGCCCATCGCCTCGGCGCGGGCCTTGGCGTCGGCGTAGATCGCCGCGTTGGGATCGTGTGCTCCGGTCGCGCGCGGCAGCGCCAGGACGCCCGGCGCCACGAAGCGCGCGAGGTTGTCGACATGCCCGTCGGTGTGATCGTTGATAAGGCCATCGCCCAGCCACAGCACCTTGTCATAGCCCAGATCGCGCTCCAGGCGCATTTCCAGATCCTGGCGGGTGAGGTGCGGGTTGCGGTTGGGATTGAGCAGGCACTGCTCGGTCGTGGCGACAAGGCCGGTGCCATCGCCGTCGAGCGCGCCGCCTTCAAGGACCCAGTCCGCCGTCTCAATGGAAAGTCCGGCATCGCGGGCCAGCTCGGCGCCGATTTCCTGGTCGCCGTCCATCAGGTACTTGCCGCCCCAGCCGTTGAAGCCGAAGCGCATCGCCTTGCGCGCGCCCTGCCCGTCCATCGTGACGAGCGGCCCTGTATCGCGCAGCCAGACATCGCCGTAGCGGCGCACCTCCAGCGTGACCTTGTCCGAGACGAGCGAAGCCGCGCGGGCGCGGTTGGCCTCGTCCCGCACGATCAGGCGCACTTCCTGACCCGCTTCGGCGACGACACTGGCGAACTGCGCCATCTGCTCCTGCGCGGCCTCCAGGAAGCCGGGCCATTCGACCGGATCGTGCGGGAAACCGATCCAGATCCAGTCCTGCGGGTGCCACTCTGGGGGAAGGGCGAAAGACAACTCAACAGCCTCCTTGGGATGCCGCGCATGCCTCGTCGCGCACGGCCCTAAATTCATCGTCCTCGTGCCAGTTCGGCCAGCTGTCCGAATCGGCGAGATCGCGGCCGAGCCGATAGAAGAGCGACACCTCCTGGACAATGCCATCCCAGTTCCAGTCCGCCGAATATTCGTCGGACGGGGCGTGGTAGCGGTTGGAGACATAGTCTTCGGAAAGCGCATCGCCCGCCGCGCGCCCGCCTTCGACAAGGTCGGTGCTGCGCTCGAAGTTGAACATCGGCACGCCCCGCTTGGCAAAGGAGAAGTGGTCCGAGCGGTAGTAGCTGCCCCGCTCCGAATGCTCCTCGGGCACTTCGCCAAGCCCCTCGTCGGCCAGCGCTGCGCGGAACAGCGCGGTGAGGTCCGACTTGTCGCCCCCCACCATCGCAAAACTGCGCGCACGGGGCCCGGGCAGCAGCGCGTCCATGTTCACCCCGCCCACCGTGTGATCGAGCGGGAAGACCGGGTTGGCCGCATAGTATTCCGAGCCCAGCAAGCCCGACTCTTCCAGCGTGACGGCCAGGAACACTTGGCTGCGCGCGGTGGCCCCTGCCTCGACGTTGGCATTCGCCAGCGCGGTCAGCGCGCCGATCCCGGTCGCGTTGTCGACCGCGCCGTTGCAGATGTCATCGCCGGTCGCATCGGGGGTGCAGTGGCCCAGATGATCCCAGTGCCCGGTGTAGAGCACGTATTCGTCCGGGCGCTCGGTGCCCGGCAGGATGCCGACCACGTTGTTGGAGGCCGACTTGCGCACCTGGTTGGCGAACCCGAAGCTGGCCAGGAGCCCCAGAGGCACCGGCTTGAATCCGGGCTTCCGGGCCGCCTCGCTCAGCGTGGTGAGGTCCTGCCCTGCCGTGTGCAGCATGGTTTCGGCCACCGCCTTGCGGATCCAGCCGTTGGCCTTCGTCGCGCTCGCCCCGTCATCCGGGGTCTGCACGTAATACTGCGCGCCGGTCCAGCTGGAGTTGACGACGTTCCAGCCATAGGCGGCCGGGTAAGTGTCATGCACGATCAGCGCGGCATCGGCGCCCTGCCGGGCCGCTTCCTCGAACTTGTAGGTCCAGCGCCCGTAGTAGGTCATGCGCCGTCCCTTGAAGGGCCCCTCCTCGCTCTGCGCCGCATAGTCGGGATCGTTGACGAGGATGACCGCGGTCTTCCCCTTCATGTCGATCCCGGCGTAGTCGTTCCAGCCCAGCTCGGGGGCGTTGATGCCATAGCCCACGAAGACCAGTTCGCTGTCCTCGATGCGCGTGTCCGGCACGACGCGGTAGCTCGCCGCGACATACCCATCGCCATAGCCGAAGGTCTGCGAAATCCCGTGGCCTTCCACCGCCATGGGGGTGGGATCGGTCGCGGTGATCTCCACCGTGGGCACTTCCTGCAGCCATTCGCCATGATTGCCCGGCTGCAATCCGGCGGCCTTGAAACGGGTGATGATCGCATCGAGCACCTTGGGCTCGATCGCGCTGCTCGGCGCGCGGCCCTCGAAGGCATCGGAGGAAAGCGTGGCGGTCACCTCGGCCATGATCGCCCTGGCCTTGCTCGGCAGCGCATCCGCCGTCTCCTCTTCGATCGGCCGCTCGGGCGGGGGCAGGGCAGTGCCCTTGGGCATGTCGGGCCCGGAGTAGGACGTGGAAGTGCAGGCCGAGAGGCCCAGCGCGGCAAGGAGAAGAAGGCGGTTCTTCACGGGAAGTCCCCTGAATTGGCAATATGGCACCCCAGCGGCGCCCCTCGCCCAGAGGTGCCAGAGGCGCGCGCGGTGAACAAGGCGCTTGCCCGGCCTTGTCCAAGGCGGCAGGACAGGCACCATGACTAGGACGACCGGAGAGGACTGGACCGGCGCGCTCGCGCGCGCCCGCGCCCATGCACCGTTTCTTGCAACGCTGCTCGAGCGCCGCCCCGAACTGGCCGAGGTGCTGGCATCAGGGGATGGTGAGGCCGCGCTGGCGATGGCGCGCAAGGCCGGAGACGGCGCGCCCTCGGTAGGCGCGGCGCTGCGGCGCGAGCGCCAGGCCCTCGCGCTGACGCTGGCCATCGGCGACCTTGCCGGTGCCTTCCCGCTCCTGAAAGTCACGGGCGAGCTGTCCGCCTTCGCCGACCGCGCGCTCGACGCCGCCATCGCCGACGGCATCCGCCGCCGCGCACCCGACGCCGAGCCCGGCGGGTTCCTTGCCCTGGCGCTGGGCAAGCACGGCGCGGGCGAGTTGAACTACAGCTCGGACATCGACCCGATCCTGCTGTTCGATCCCGAAACCCTGCCCCGTCGTGAACGCGACGATCCGGGCGAGGCCGCCCAGCGCGTCGCGCGCCACGTCGTCCAGACGCTCTCGAACGTCGATGGCGAGGGCTATGTCTTTCGCGTCGACCTGCGCCTGCGCCCGGCCTCGGAAGTCAGCCCGCTTGCCATCTCGATCGACGCGGCGCTGACCCATTACGAAAGCTCCGCACTCGCCTGGGAGCGCGCCGCCTTTATCCGTGCCCGGGCCTGCGCGGGCGACATTGCGGCAGGCGAACAGTTCCTCGCCGCGATCCGCCCCTTCGTGTGGCGCAAGAGCCTCGACTTCGGGGCCATTGCCGAAATCGGCCGCCTCACCCGCCAGATTCGCGCCAGCGCACGCGGCGCCGATACGGTGGGCCCCGGCTTCGACCTCAAGAAAGGGCGCGGCGGCATTCGCGAGATCGAGTTCTACGCCCAGACCCACCAGCTGATCCACGGCGGCCGCCAGCCCGCGCTGCGCCTTCGCGGCACGCGCGCGACGCTTGATGCGCTGGCGCAGGCTGGCCTCGTCCCTCCCGAGGACGCGCGCCTTCTGGGCGAAAGCTACGACCGCCTGCGCACCATCGAGCACCGCCTGCAGATGCTGCGCGACCATCAGACCCATTCGCTGCCCACCGACCCCGAGGCGCTCGACGCCGCCGCCCGGCTCGATGGCCTCGCCGATGGTGCGCAGCTGATAGAGGAAGTCGCCGCGATCACGCAGGAGGTGGGCGCACGCTATGACGCGCTGGTCATGGCCAACACCCCGCTCCAGAGCGACGCGGCCGTCGCCATGCCCGCACAGGCGAGCCTTCGCGACGAACTGGAGGACCTGGGCTTTACCGATCCGGCCGCGCTGGCCGAACGGATCGAGGGCTGGCTTTCGGGACGGGTGCGCGCGCTGCGCTCGGACGCCGCGCGCGCCGCCTTCGAGGCGATGCGCCCCGAACTCATGGCCGCGTTGGCGCAGGCGCCCGAACCGGAACGCGCGGTGCTGCGCTGGGAGCAGCTTCTGGGCAACCTGCCCAGTGCGATCAATCTCTTCCGCCTGCTGGAAGCGCGCCCCGCACTGCTGGGCGTCCTCGTCAACATTCTCAGCCTCGCCCCACCGCTGGCCGATGCCCTTGCCCGCCGGGCAGACCTCCTCGATCCGCTGATCGATGCCAGCGCCTTCGAGCTGCCGGGCGACGTCGACAGCCTCGTCGCCAATTTCGCGCGGCTGGAACCGGGCAGCGATTACGAGCGTATTCTCGACACGGTGCGCCGCCGGGTCAGCGAGGCGCGCTTCCGGCTGGGTGTCCAACTGATCGAAGGGGTCAACGATCCCATCGCCATCGGCCAGGGCCTCGCCCGCATCGCCGAGGCCGCCAGCATCGTCCTCACCCGCGCGGCAAGCGAGGAATTTGCCCAGCGCCACGGGACCATTCCCGGAAGCGAAATGGTCGTGCTGGGCCTCGGACGCTTCGGCGGGGGGATCCTGACCCACGCCTCGGACCTTGACCTCATCTACCTCTTCACCGGCGACTTCCAGGCCGAGAGCGACGGCGAACGCCCGCTGGGCGCGACGCTCTACTACAACCGCCTGTCCAAGCGCGCGATTGCCGCGCTCTCGGTGCCCACCGCCGAGGGCGCGCTCTACGAAGTCGACACGCGCCTGCGCCCCTCGGGCGAACAGGGCCCGCCCGCCGCTTCGCTGGAGAGCTTTCGCCAGTACCAGGGCGAGGACGCCTGGACCTGGGAGCACATGGCGCTGTGCCGCGCGCGCGTCCTCATCGGCTCACCCGAAGCGCGCCTTGCCGTCGAACACGAGATCGCCCGCGTCCTCACCCGCCCGCGCGATCCCGAGGTGCTGCGCGGCGAAGTGCTGGAGATGCGCACGCGCATGGCCGGTCACAAACCCGCCAAGGGCCCGCTCGACGTAAAGCTCGCGCGCGGCGGCCTCGTCGACCTCGAATTCCTCGTCCACCACGCCCAGCTGGCCAGCGGGCGCGGGCTTGTCCCCGATCTCGGGGAGGCCATCGCCGCGCTCGCGACGCACGCCCTGCTCACGGAGGACCTGGGCGCCGCGCACGACACGCTCACCCGCTTTCTCGTTGCCGCCCGCCTGCTCGCCCCCGATTCGCAGCTGCCCCTGCCCGCCGCACGGCTGGCCCTCGTGCGCGCATGTGGTTATGGGGACTGGAGCGAACTCGAAACCGCGCTGGCGGGCGCACGCAGCTGCGTGGCCCACGCCTGGCGCGACGCCTTTGGCGAAGAACTGGAGATTGAGACACCATGACCGAACGCCCCGGCCCCGGCGACGCCTTCCCCGACATTGCCATGGAGACGCCCGAAGGTGGCAGCGTGAAGGCCTCGGACTTTGCAGGCCAGAAGCTTGTCGTGTTCTTCTATCCCAAGGACAACACCCCCGGCTGCACGACCGAGAACATCGACTTTTCCGCGCTCAAGCCCGAGTTTGATGCCGCGGGCGTCGCACTGCTGGGCGTCAGCAAGGATTCGGCCAAGAAGCACCAGAACTTCATCGCCAAGCATGACCTGAAGGCCCCGCTGGCGACCGATGCGGAGGAAAACGGCCTCTCAGATGCACTGGGCATCTGGACCGAGAAGAAGAACTACGGCCGCACCTACATGGGCATGGTGCGCACCACCTACCTGATCGATGCCGAAGGCAAGATCGCCCAGGTCTGGGACAAGGTGAAAGTGAAAGAGCATGCACAGGCCGTGCTGGAGGCCGCCAAGGCCCTCTGAGCGCCATGACCTGCGACACGTCGAACCCACCCCCGCCAACGCTGGCGCGCGCGATCCGGGCCACGCTGCTCGAAGCCCACCCGCGCACCAAGGTCATGGCGACCCGCAAACTGGTCCGCGAGTGGCGCCAGGGCCATCTTGCGCCGATCTTCGACGTGGCCATGCCCGATACTCCGGGTCGCCCGGCCCATCCCGAACTTCTCCCCCCGCGCGACATGCCCAAGCGCCGCAAGGCGGGCTCGGAGCGCGGGCGCATTGCCCTGTGGCATTCGCTCGCGCACATCGAGTTCGTGGCGATCGACCTTGCGCTCGACATGGCCGGGCGCTTCGGGAGCGAGATGAGCCCCGAGTTCATCGACGATTTCCTGGGTGTCGCGGCCGACGAAGCGCTGCACTTCGCTCTCATCGAGCGGCATCTGGCGACCATGGGCAGCCATTACGGCGCGCTCCCCGCCCACGGCGGGCTGTGGGACGCGGCAAGCGAGACCCGCCACGATGTCGCCGCGCGTCTTGCCGTGGTGCCGATGGTGCTCGAAGCGCGCGGGCTCGACGTAACGCCGGGCACCCGCGATAGGGTTAAAGCCCTAGGTGATGCACGGGGCGCCGTTATCCTCCAACGAATCCTTGACGATGAAATCCGGCACGTCCGGTACGGCGCAACTCATTTCGACGCGGAGGCGAAGCGCCGAAATGCACCGCCTGCGATTCTCTGGAAAACCTTGGTTTCCCGCCATTTCCATGGGGTCGTTAAGCCACCGTTCAACGACTCGGCGCGCTCGGCTGCCGGTTTATCGCGCGAATTCTACGCCGCCCTTGTTTGATTAACATTCCCGGTCATAACTGAAACTCGAGAGACGGCGGGGGGTTCCGACCATCTCCGAAATCAAGGCTCGACACGGTCCGCATCCCAGGATCGCGGTCGAAGGGTTCAAGCGCCTTGCCCCAAGGGGTTCGGCGGATAACAAGGTATTGCGAGTGGTCGTAACGAAAGTCTTCGCCAAAATCCGCGCAGTGGCCGGTGCCGCCGTGATCGCGGGCAGCGCCATCGCCGCCCATCCGGCCATGGCCAACTCCAGCGCGGCGTCTGCCGACATTGCTGCCCCGCTGCGCGCGGCACAGTCGGCCAGCCAGTCGGCCTCGGGCAACGAAGACGCCCAGTTCCGCACCCTGTTCAGCTCCTGGCAGAACTTCGAGGAAACCGGCCTTGCCGCCGCCAAGCCCGCGGCCAAGGTCGGCGCCATCGCCCCGGTCTCGATCCCCTCGCGCAACCCCCTCGAACACTCGGTCACGACCAGCGGCTACGGCATGCGCAACCACCCGATTCTCGGGCGCCGCGCCGGGCACAAGGGCATCGACCTCGCCGCACCGACCGGCACCCCGGTCTACGCGCCCGCCGACGGTATCGTCAGCCGCGCCTCGATGTTCAGCTCGTACGGCCTCTATATCTCGCTGGAGCACGGCGGCGAACTGCAGACCCGCTACGGCCACCTCTCGCGCCTGAACGTTGCCGAAGGCCAGACCGTCCACAAGGGCGATCTCATCGGTTTCGTGGGCTCGACCGGCCGCTCGACCGGCCCGCACCTGCACTACGAAGTGCGCGTGGACGGTGCCGCGGTAAACCCGGTTCCCTACATGCAGTCGGGCCTCGCCGCGAACGAGAGCGGCGCCAAGGGCGGCTGATACAGATTTTCACGACAAGCAGCGCCGATTGGCGCTGTTTTCGTATCCCGGTTCGGAGAGGGAAAGGGCGGCCGCAGAGCCGCCTTTTCTATGTCCGCAGCGTCAGTCCACGGGCGCCTGTGCGGTGCGCGAGCGATCAGTCTAGCTTGGCGAAAACGGCCGCCCCGCCGCGCCGCCGCAGCGCCGCCGTGTCGCCGGCGTCCGGGGAGTTGGCCGGCACAGGCTGCACCGAAGTGACCGCGCCGCCGGTCAGCTTGGCGACGATCCGCCCTTGGAACTCGGCCGGGCAGATCGCCTGAAATGCCGAACAGACCTGCTCAAGTGCCTCGGCCTCGACCGCGTAGAACACCAGCTTGGCCTCGCGCCGCGCCGAGACGAGCCCGGCGTTGCGCAGCACCGAGAGCTGCTGCGAGAGCGTGGGCTGGCCGATCCCCGTGGCCGCCTCGATCTCGCCCACGTTGCGCTCTCCGCGCGCAACGCACGACAGGATCTCGTAGCGCAGGGGGTGGGCGATTGCCTTGATGAGCTCGATCGGGGCGCCTTCCCCTCCGGGCGGCGAAGGCGGGGTGGATGCACTGGCCATCATTCGCACTCCTTCAGAAACCAGCCGACCGGGTTCTCGGCCGACAGCACGCTGTCCATCGTCGGCTCGGGGTGGGCAAAGAGCGGCTTGCCCGGCTCCCAGCCTTCGGGCGGCAACCCCTTGCCGGCATCGGCGACCTGCAGCGCCGCGACAATGCGCAGCACTTCCTCCACCGAACGCCCGATCTCGACCGGGTAGGTCACGATGGCCCGCACGACCTGCGCAGGGTCGATGACAAAGACGGTGCGCACTGTCCCGGCATCGTGGGCGTCATTCGCCACCATACCATAGGCGCGCCCGATCACCAGCGTGGGATCCTCGACAACCGGAAAGGTCACTTCGACTTCGTAATGGTCACGGATCGCGCGCAGCCAGGCGAAATGCGCGTAGAGACTGTCCACCGAGAGTGCCATCAGCGCGCAGTCCAGTTCGGCAAAACGGTCGGCCGCGCGCGCGAAGGCGACGAATTCGGACGTGCACACCGGCGTGAAATCGGCCGGGTGCGAGAAGAACGCCAGCCAGCGCCCCTCAAAATCCTTCATCGCCACAGGGCCTTGCGTGCTGCGTGCGGTAAACGCGGGCACGGCATCGCCGATGCGCAAGGGACAACAGTGTTTGCGGGTCTCGTCTTCCATGGAAAAGTTCTAGCGCAAGTTGCCTCTTGACGCAAGACAGTTACATAATTACATTAAGTCAAAATTTGGAGAACGACATGCCTGACGCACCAGCCCCCCACACGGCCCTGAGCCAGGCCGCCGCCCAGATCGAAACGGCGCGCGGCGACAGCGCGAAGCGGCCGGAAATTGCAGCTTTCTTCGATGAAACGACTTTCACCGTAACGTACGTGGTCCACGACCCCGCCAGCGGCGAAGCGGCGATCATCGACTCGGTCCTCGATTACGAAGCCTCTTCGGGTCGCACCTCGAGCGCATCGGCCGACCGGGTCCTTGCCTACGTGACTTCGGAAAATCTGAAAGTTGCCTGGCACATCGAGACGCACGCCCACGCCGACCACCTTTCCGCAGCGCCCTATCTTCAGGAAAAGCTGGGCGGCAAGCTCGCCATCGGACGCGAGATCGTGCGCGTGCAGGAGGTCTTCGGCAAGATCTTCAACGCGGGCACGCGCTTTGCCCGCGACGGCTCGCAGTTCGACCACCTCTTTGCCGATGGCGAGACCTTCACGCTCGGCACGCTGACCGGCACCGCGCTCCATGTCCCCGGCCACACGCCGGCCGACATGGCCTACGTGATCGGCGATGCGGCCTTCGTGGGCGACACGCTGTTCATGCCCGACTACGGCACCGCGCGCGCGGACTTTCCGGGCGGCGATGCCCGCCAGCTCTACCGCTCGATCCGCCGCCTGCTGACGCTCCCGCCCGAAACCCGGCTGTTCCTGTGCCACGACTACAAGGCACCGGGCCGCGAGGAATTCGTCTGGGAGACCACCGTGGCCGAGCAGCGCGCGGCCAATGTCCACGTCCACGACGGCGTGAGCGAGGACGATTTCGTCGACATGCGCACCCGCCGCGACGCGACGCTTTCGATGCCCAACCTCATTCTGCCTTCGGTCCAGGTCAACATGCGCGGCGGGCACTTGCCCGAGCCCGAAGACAACGGCGTGCGCTACCTCAAGATTCCCGTCAACGCGCTCTAAAGCAGCTCCTTTTTCCGGAAAGACAGAAAGCCCCCCTCATGTTCGACTGGTTCATGCAAACGTTTCCAGATGCCCAGCCGCTCCACGGGCTGGCCGGCGGCGTCCTCATCGGCCTTGCGGGCGCCGTCATGCTCCTTGGCCCCGGCCGCATCGCCGGGATCAGCGGAATGACCGCGCGCGTTGCGGGCCTCTCGGGCGGCGCGCCCTGGCCGCTCGCGGCCCTGTTCCTCGCCGGACTTCCGGCAGGTGCACTGGCCGTGGCGACCCTGATCGGCGGCATCCCGGCGCAGTTTCCGCCCTCGCTCGTCCTTCTCGCCGTCGCGGGCCTGGTGACGGGCGTCGGCACGCGGCTGGGCAGTGGCTGCACCAGCGGCCACGGCGTGTGCGGCCTCTCACGCCTCTCGCCCCGCTCGATCGTCGCCACACTGACCTTCATCGCGACCGGCATGGTGACCGTCGCGCTGGTCAACGCCCTGGGAGGAGGTATCTGACATGCGCAATCTGATGGCTCTTCTTTCCGGCCTGCTGTTCGGTGCCGGGCTCGCCCTTTCCGGCATGATGAACCCGGCGCGCGTGCGCGGCTTCCTCGACATTGCGGGTGACTGGGACCCCACGCTCGCCTTCGTGATGGGCGGCGCGGTCCTCGTCATGGCGCTCGCCTGGGCGCTCCAGCGCCGCATGCACCGCCCACTCGCCTGCGAGGACTTCGCCCTGCCCGGTACGCGCCTCATCGACGCACGCCTCATCGGCGGCGCCGCGCTGTTCGGTTTGGGCTGGGGCCTTGGCGGCCTGTGCCCGGGCCCTGCAATCGCCTCGCTCGTGTTCCACCCCCTCTCCGCCGGCGTCTTCGTCGTCGCCATGCTGGCAGGCATGCTCGCCTTCCGCCTG
Organism: Novosphingobium mangrovi; assembly: GCF_022818885.1. NCBI lineage: Bacteria > Pseudomonadati > Pseudomonadota > Alphaproteobacteria > Sphingomonadales > Sphingomonadaceae > Novosphingobium > Novosphingobium mangrovi. The sequence continues at coordinate 132,614 of NZ_JALHAT010000024.1, forward strand.
GTCGACACGCGCCGCGGCTGATCCCCCCCAAAAAAAACGCATATTCCAGGAGAAGCGCGCATGCAGACGCGGCATATCGAAGGTCAGCTCCACGTTTCCGGTCAGGTTCGCCCGCAGGACATCGACGGTCTCGTATCCGCCGGCATCACCACGCTGATCTGCAACCGCCCCGACAACGAAGAGCCCGGCCAGCCGAGCTTTGAGGAGCTTGCCCAGGCCGCCCGGGCCCAGGGCATCACCCCCTTCTACCTGCCCGTCGGCGGCCGAATCGCGCCCGAGGACCAGGCCGAGGCCTTCGCGAAGATCCTTGCCGAAAATCCCGGCCCGACTCTCGCCTTTTGCCGGACCGGCAACCGCTCCGAAAAGGTCGCCTGCGCCGCGCGTAGCGGGTCCGCAGCCAACGAGGCCCCGAACGGACGCGCACCGCACCACAAGGTGGTGATCGTGGGCGGCGGCTCCGCGGGGATCGCGGCAGCAGCCTCCCTCCTCAAGCGCAGCCCCGCGCTCGATGTCGCCATCGTCGAGCCCAGCGAAGAGCACTTCTACCAGCCCGGCTTCACCATGGTCGGCGGCGGCGTGTTCAAGCAGCCCGACACCGTGCGCAAGACCCGCGAGGTCCTGCCCAAGGGTGCAAGCTGGATCCGCGCTGCGGTCACCGGCTTCGTGCCCGACACCAACACCGTCGAACTGGCGGGCGGCAGGGCCGTCACCTACGACGTACTCGTCGTCGCGCTGGGTAACCGTCTCGCCTGGGACAGGATCGAGGGGCTGGAGGCCGCGCTCGGCCAGAACGGCGTGACCTCCAACTACCGCTACGACCTTGCCCCCTACACCTGGCAGATGGTCCAGAAGCTGGCCCGCACGCCCGGCCCGCGACGCGCGCTGTTCAGCCAGCCGCCGATGCCGATCAAGTGCGCGGGCGCACCGCAGAAAGCGATGTATCTCTCGTGCAGCGAGTGGGAGGAGCGCGGCGTCCTGGGCGACATCGAGGTCGAGTTCCACAACGCGGGCGGCGTCCTGTTCGGTGTGCCCGACTACGTGCCCGCGCTCATGGAGACGGTCGAGCGCTACGGCATCGGCCTGAAGTTCGGCTCCACCCTCGTCGCGGTCGACGGCCCCGCGCGCGAAGCGACCTTCCGCACCGAGGACGGCGAGATCACCCGCGGCTTCGACATGCTCCACGCCGTCCCCCCGCAGGAGGGCAACCCGATCATCGCGAACAGCCCGCTTGCCGATGCGGCTGGCTATGCCGAGGTCGACCAGGTGACGCTCCAGTCGCTCAGCTGGCCCAATGTCTTTGCGCTGGGCGACGGGTGCAGCACTCCCAACGCCAAGACCGCCGCCGCCGCACGCAAGCAGGCGCCGGTCGTTGCCGTCAACGTGCTCGCCGCCCTCGACGGGAAGGACCCGGTCGCGGCCTACGATGGCTATGGCTCGTGCCCGCTGACGGTCGATCGCGGCCACATCGTCCTTGCCGAGTTCACCTATGGCGGCAAGCTCGCCCCCTCGCTGCCCAAGTGGCTGATCGACGGGACGAAACCCTCGCGCATGGCCTGGCACCTCAAGGCCGACGCCCTGCCCCCGATCTACTGGCACGGTATGCTCAAGGGCCGCGAGTGGCTGGTGCCGCCCGCCCCGCTGCTCTGAACGCCTGATCCCTCCCCCCAGCTGAACCGGTCCCCTGCCATGCTCGACGCCTCCCACATCGACCTCGCCTACCTGCTCCTCGGCGCCTTTTCGGGCGTTCTCGTGGGCTTTACCCTTGGCCTTGTTGGTGGGGGCGGATCGATCCTGGCCGTGCCGCTGATGGTATACCTCGTTGGCGTGCCCAGCCCCCACGTCGCCATCGGGACGAGCGCCTTTGCCGTGGCGATCAACGCGGCCACCGGGCTCATCCAGCACGCGCGCTCGGGCAACGTGAAGTGGCGCTGCGGGGGGATGTACGCCTTTGCCGGGATCTTCGGCGCCTTCCTCGGCTCGACTCTGGGCAAGGCCATCGACGGGCAGAAACTGCTCTTCCTCTTCGCGCTCGTGATGATGGTTGTGGGCGGACTGATGATCCGGGGACGGCGCAACATGGGCATACCCGGCGCGCAGTGCAATCGCGAGAACGCCCCCAAGGTGCTGGGCTTCGGGCTTGGCACCGGGGCCTTCTCGGGCTTCTTCGGGATCGGTGGAGGCTTCCTCATCGTGCCCGGCCTGATCGCCTCGACCTCGATGCCGATGATCAACGCGGTAGGCACCAGCCTCGTTGCGGTGACCGCCTTTGGCCTTACCACCGCGGCCAACTACGCGCTCTCGGGCCTCGTCGACTGGATGCTGGCCGCCGTCCTCATCGCAGGGGGCGTGCTCGGCGGCTTTGGCGGCACCTGGACCGCCCGGCGCCTCTCCGGCCAGGGCCTGCTCACCACGGTCTTCGCCGTCCTCATCTTCGTCGTCGCCATCTACATGCTGCTGAAGTCCGGCGGCGTCCTGTGACCGCGATCCCCGACAAGGAGGCCAGGTGCCAGGCAATCCTTGCCCTTATCGCGCAGGGCAAGGGCGTGGTCGAAAGCTGCCGCGAGGTCGGCGGCATCTCGGAAAAGACCTTCCAGAGGTGGCGCAAGGCGCGGGCGGAAACGTCCGCCACGCACTGAAGCACATTCCCTGTGAGCGCATTATCCCGGCCAAGGCCGGGATTTTTGCATCCCCCTGCCTGGCAGACAGGACAGAAGGGCCAGGGAATGATTCCGAGGGCCATCGCCCTCGGGCTCCCCATACCGTCTACCTCACCTCCCACGCGCCGCCGTGGCCGAATATGGTGAGGTCGCCCGTTATCGGGTCAAGGGGCGATGGCCCCTTGGAAAAAGACTCCCTTCCCCTCCACACACACACGAAAACGCCGCCTGCATCCCCAGGGACACAGGCG